>JBDTYA010000278.1:0-3499 GCA_040005915.1 Ilumatobacteraceae bacterium | reverse complement strand
GATCGAGGGCGGCACCACGGAAGTGATGAAGAACATCCTCGGCGAGCGTGTCCTGGGCCTTCCCGGAGACGTGAGAGTCGATCGCGAGATGCCCTGGAGCAAAGTCCCCCGCAACTAACGCACCACGTCCCCGCCCTCGACCCGCACTCGCCCTCGACCCGCCCTCGGGCGCGATCTCGGTACTGCGAGTACCGGAATCGAACCCGTTGAACCTCCCCGGGCGCGTGATCGGTAACGCTGGTGCCGGTAACGCGCCCGATCAGCCCGGAGCTAGGAGGTACGGAGCGCGGCGAGGACGTCGCTCGCGGCGAAGTCGTGATCGTTCATCGTTGCCGAATCGACCACGGAACCGCCCAGCAGGGCGGCCGACGCAGTGCCGATGGCCGCCTGCAGCTCGCGAATGTTTCGCGGCGGCGGGAAGTACTCGTCCTCGTCGGTGACCTTCACCGGCTCGACCCCATCACGCGGGTTGAGGTACCGCAGGATCTCGTCGACCAGTTCCTCGGGGGCCGACGCGCCGGCGGTGACGCCGATCGTGCCGTGCAGGTCGTCGGGCAGCTCGCCGGCGTGGTTCACCCTGAAGACCTGGTCGCACCCGGCCTCGATGGCCAGCTTCTCGAGCGCCCGCGTGTTCGACGAGTTCGACGAGCCGATCACGACGATCGCGTCGCACTGAGAGGCCATCGCCATCAGGGCCGATTGACGGTTGGTGGTTGCAAAGCAGAGATCGCTGCGACCCGGCGTCCACGCATCGGGGTACTTGGCCGTGACCGCGTTGGCAACGCCGGACCAGTCGCGATGCGACAACGTGGTCTGAGCCAGCAAGGCGACGGGTTGATCGAACTGGGGGAGTGCATCGACCTCGGCGACGCTCTCGACACGGCTGATCGACAAGGGCGCGACCGCCATGGTTCCCACCGCCTCCTCATGGCCCTCGTGGCCGACGTAGACGATGCGGTAGCCCTTCTTCGCGCGGACCTTCACTTCGTGGTGGACCTTGGTCACCAACGGGCACACCGAGTCGACGACGTAGCTGCCGCGGGCCCGCGCCGCGGCAACGACCTCGGGTGCCGATCCATGGGCCGAGAGCATGATGGGAGCGCCGGGCGGGACGTCGTCGATGTCGTCGACGAACACGACACCCTGCTCGACGAAACGGTCGACGACGATCTTGTTGTGGACGATCTCGTGGTAGCAGTAGACGGGCGGCTCGAACGTGCGAACCATCCAGGCCAAGGCCTTGATCGCCATCTCCACACCGGCGCAGAACCCACGTGGTTCGGCCAGTAGCACCCGATCGACGTCCACGCCCGAAGGCTACCCGTGACATGGGCCGATAGCCTGGAGACCCATGTCCGCACCGGTGGTAGTCAGCGTCGCGCCCGGGTCCGTCGCCGAGCGGGCAGGCCTGTGCGCCGGCGACGAGGTGGTCACGATCAACGGGATCGTTCCGCGCGACGTCATCGAGTGGCAGTTCGCAACCGACGAGCCCGAGATCGAGATCGAACTGATGCGCGGCGGGTTGCAGTCGTCGATCGAGATCACCAAGCGCGCCGGCGAGCCGTTGGGTGCGGAGGTGTCGAGCGCAGTGTTCGATCGCGTGCGCACCTGCGACAACCACTGCGAGTTCTGCTTCATCTATCAGCTCCCGTCGGGCATGCGACGCAGCCTGTACCTGAAGGACGATGACTACCGCCTCAGCTTCCTGTACGGCAACTTCACGACGTTGACGCGGTTCACAGAAGCCGACCTCGAGCGGGTCATCACCGAACGCCTGTCGCCGCTCAACGTCAGCATCCACGCGACCGATCCCGACGTGCGGGCGCGCATGCTGAAGAACCCGCGCGGCGGCATGAGCCTGCGCTGGCTGCGGGCACTGCTCGACAACGACATCGTCGTGCGCGGGCAGGTCGTGCTGTGTCCCGGCGTCAACGACGGCGAGGTCTTCGACCGCACGATGGCCGGTGTTCTCGACGAGTACCCGGATCTCGAATCGGTGGCCGTCGTTCCGCTCGGCCTCAGCAAGTTCAACAAGGAATCGTCGATGCGGTTGCACACGCACGCCGAGGCCGAGGCGATGGTCGACGCGATCGAGGATTGGCAGGACGTGTTCATGCACACCGTCGGCCACCGCATGGTGTTCGCTGCCGACGAGTACTACCTCATGGCCGGGCGGGCGTTTCCCGACGAGGCGAGTTACGGGGACTTCTCGATGCACGAGGATGGAATCGGCATGGCTCGCACGTTCGAGATGGAGTTCACCGGACGCGTCCAGACACCGACCGGTCCACAAGCCGGATTCTTCGCGGCTGCGGATGCGCCGCCCAACCCGGCGGCCTACACAGGTCTGCGGTCGCGTGCATGCGGCAGCGATGCAGCGACCTTGCGGCTCGGCGCTCGTCGAGGCGCACCGATCGGGATCCTCACCGGTCAGTTCGGCGCCCGTGTCCTGGCGCCGTTGGTCGCCGAACTGCAACGAACCGACGTCAGGGTCATCCCGGTCGCCAATGAGTTCTTCGGTGGGAACACCGCGGTCACCGGGCTGATGGTCGGCCACGACCTGCAGCGCGTGTTGGCTGCCGAGCCCGCCGGTCACCGCTACCTGTTGCCCGACGTCTGCCTCTCGGAGGGAAGGTTCCTCGACGGCACGACCATCGACGACCTGCCTCGACCCGTCGAGGTCATCGCCACCGACGGCATCTCACTTCGCAAAGCCCTGGAGCCAGCATCATGACGTTGCCCACCGTTGTCATCGTCGGACGACCCAACGTCGGCAAGAGCACGCTCTTCAACCGCATCATCGGCGAACAGGTCGCCATCGTCGAAGACCGCCCCGGCGTCACCCGCGACCGCAAGGAGACCGAGGCCGACTGGCTCGGCGTTCACTTCATGCTGGTCGACACCGGTGGTTGGCTACCCGGCGGCAGCGACCTCGATGCCAAGGTCAGCCGCCAGGTCGAGACCGCGGTGAAGTCCGCCGACGTCGTGTTGTTCCTGGTCGATTCGACCACTGGCGTCACGGAGGACGACGAGGCCTTGGCCAGTTGGCTGCGCCGCATCACAGCGCCCGTCCTGTTGGTGACCAACAAGGCCGACAACGAACGTCGCGAAAACGACCGTTGGGAGTTCTTGGCGTTGGGCGCCGGTGAGCCGTATCCGGTCAGCGCGTTGCACGGTCGCCGAGCCGGCGACCTCCTCGACGAAGTGATCTCGTTGCTTCCCGGGCTCGAGGGTGATCACGACGAGATCGGTCTCGACCTCGAGGACTCGACCGAGTTGTGGAAGGCCGGCGACACACCCCCGCCGCGCGTCGCCATCGTCGGCCGGCCGAACGTCGGCAAGAGCACGCTGTTCAACCGCCTGGTGGGCGAGGATCGGTCGGTCGTCCACGACATGGCCGGCACGACCCGCGACTCGGTCGACACCCTCGTCGACACGCCCGACGGGCCGATCGTGTTCGTCGACACTGCCGGAATGCGTCGGCGCAGCAGGGTCGACG
>JBDTYA010000277.1:0-30373 GCA_040005915.1 Ilumatobacteraceae bacterium | reverse complement strand
TCTCCCGAGCCGATGTAGGCGAGGTAGGCGCCCCGTCGAGTGACGCGGTGATGCAACGCCGGCAGGACCCGAAGCGAGGCGTCGAACCTCGCGGTCGGGCGCCATTGATCGGAGATGGTCACGGCGTTGCCGCGCTCGATCTCGTGGTGATCGATCCCGGCGAGGTTGAGTGCGACGCGATTGCCCGGGCCGATCGAAGCATGGCTCTGGCCGTGCGACTGCAGGGCGCGGACCCGAACGCCGCGACCTGCGACGTGAACGGTTTGGTCGACGTCGAGCGTGCCGCCGGTGAGCGTGCCCGTGACGACCGTGCCGCTGCCCTTCGCCGCGAACACCCGGTCGACCCAGAGCCGCGGCCTGCGACGATCGACGGCGGCCGGCGTTTGTTGAACGAGTTGATCGAGAGCGGCGCGCAGACCGTCGAGACCTGTGCCCGTCGTCGTGCTGACGGCGACGATCGGTGAATCCGCCAGGAACGTTCCGGCGAGTCGATCACGTAGGTCGAGCTCTTGTAACTGACACCACTCGTCGTCGACCAGATCGATCTTGGTCAGGGCGACCAAGCCGTGCGTCAGGCCGACGAGTTCGAGGATGCGCAGGTGCTCTTCACTCTGCGCTTTCCATCCTTCGGCGACGTCGACCACGAACATGCAGGCATCCACCGCGCCGACCCCGGCCAACATGTTGCCGAGGAACCTGACGTGGCCGGGAACGTCGACGAAGCTGATCCCCGAGCCACTCGGCAACGTCGCGTGGGCGAACCCGAGATCGATCGTCATCCCGCGATTCCGCTCCTCTTCGAGGCGGTCGGGGTTGGTGCCGGTGAGCGCTTCGACCAACGACGATTTGCCGTGGTCGACGTGTCCGGCCGTGGCGACTACGCGCATCGACGCAGCGCAGCGATCACGGTTTCGTCGCTATCGGGGTCGACCGACCGCAGATCGAGCACTGTCGAACCGTCACGAACGCGGGCGATGATCGACGGTGTGCCTCCGCGCAGCTCTGCCAGTCGGTCGCCGTGGAGTCGGATGCCGATCGACGGGATCGTGGCACCCGGCGCAGATCCGGCACCCGGCACCGACCGGGTGTCCTCGATCTCCCCGCATGCTGCCGCGCCGACGATCTTCTCCGCTCGGGCGCGCAGCTCGTCGGTGGTGGCCGAGACCATCGCCCAGAACGGGATCGTGGTCGCCGCGGACTTGTCGAGGTAGGCCAGGATCGTGTGTTGCATCGCGTGCATCACATGCGCGCCCGGACGCAACGCCCGAGCGAGCGGATGCTTCGTGCACGCCGCGACCAGACCGGAACTCCCCGCAATCACGCCGGCCTGCGGTCCACCGAACAACTTGTCGCCGCTGAACGTCACCAGCGCAGCACCGTCCTGCAGCGTCTGACGGACCGCCGGCTCCCCGTGCAACCAAGCCGGGGGTGCGCCGCTGAGCCACGGACAATTGGAATCGATCAATCCACTCCCGATATCGGCGATGACGGGAACGCCCAACGTCGACAGCTCGACGACTGTGGTGGTCTCGACGAAACCCTCGACGCGGTAGTTGCTGGGATGCACCTTCAGCACGGCGGCGACGTCGGCAGCCTTGCGGCCGATCGCCTTGCGGTAGTCGGCCAACCGGGTTCGGTTGGTCGTGCCGACGTCGACCAGCTGCGCCCCTGATTGCTCCATCACCTCGGGAATACGAAAGCCACCGCCGATCTCGACGCACTCGCCACGGCTGACGACGACCTGACGGTCGCGCGCGATCGCGGCGAGCACGAGTAGGACTGCCGCCGCATTGTTGTTGACGACCATCGCCGACTCGGCGCCGCAGAGCATCGCCAACAGCGCGCCGACGGAGTGCTGCCGCGATCCACGCTCGCCGGTCGCGAGATCGAGCTCGATGTTCATCGCCATCGCCGGGTGGTCGATCGCGAGCGGAGCCCGTCCGAGATTGGTGTGCAACAGCACACCGGTGGCGTTGATCACCGGACCCAGCAGCGAGCGCCCGAACAGCTCGGCGCGACGAACCGCGGCCGATCGCTCGAAGCTGGCCGGACCCTCGGCGACCGCCTGTCGCGCCAGCTCGACGCACACCATGTGCGGCAGGCCGCTCGTTGCCATTTCCCGCGCCAGCGAGTCGACGCTGGGTGGACGCGGAGACTCAACCATCGTCCGGAGCGTAGCCACGCACGACCTGGGTGTGGCAGAGTCGCACGTTGTGCTGACCGTGCCGATCGTTCGACTCGACCCCGATCTCCCCCTCCCGGCGTACGCCCACGTCGGCGATGCGGGGCTCGACCTTCGTGCTCGCGAAGACGGGGTGGTAGGCGCTCGCGGCGGCCGGCTGTTGATGCCGACCGGAATCGCGATTGCGATCCCCATCGGTTACGCCGGCTTCGTCCTGCCCCGCAGCGGGAACGCCCTCAACCACGGGTTGACGATGGCCAACACTCCTGGCCTCATCGACTCCGCCTACCGCGGCGAGCTGAAGGTGATCCTGTTGAACACCGACCCTCACGAGTCGTTCGTGGTCACGCGTGGGGACCGCCTCGCCCAGCTGGTCATCCAACGTGTCGAGGAAGTCGGTTGGAGGGTCGTCGATTCCCTCGACGGCGCCGACCGCGGCGGGGGCTTCGGCCACACCGGTCGCTCCTGACCCGCGGCCTGATCCTGACGCCTGAACCGGCTGAGACTCGGCGTCGGGCTGCCAGGCGTCCTAGCGCCAGGCGAAGACGGGTTGCTCGAACTCGTCGACCCGAGCGTCGGCCAGCCCGTCGAGGGCGACCCACCTGAACTGCAACAGCACGGCGCCGGTCGGAGCGTGGATCAGGTCGCGACCGATCGGCACTTGCACGACCGGTCGATCGCTCTCGGGGATCGACACGAAACGCGGCGAGTCGGCCCTGCACAGCTCGTGCAACCCGACCGGCAGGACGTGGGCGACCTCGCTCGGGTCGGGCACGAGCTCGACGCTACCGTCGCCCCACACGACGACCGGGGTGATCACGAAACCTGAACGTGTCCCGTAATCGTCGAGCCGGCCAAGCACGTTCGATGGATCGATCGAAAGGCCGAGTTCCTCATCGACCTCCCGCAGCGCAGCGGCCTCGGCAGACTCGCCGTCGTCGATCCTGCCGCCGGGAAGCGCCCATTGCCCGGCGTGGCGATTCATCGTCGCGGCGCGCACGCACAGGAGGAACGCGGCCCCACCGGCAACACCCTGAACGCGACCATCGAAGCCGGTGATGTCGCCGGGAACGCCTGTCATGTCGGCATCGATCGTGAACGGCGCCGAATCGTGGGGCTCGACATCGCTGTCGACGACGACGATGGCCACGGCGGCACGGCGTCGATCATCGACAGGGATCGGGACGATGTGATGGCGGGCCAGGTTGGCGGTCAGGCGGTCGCGCAGCGCGGCGTCGTGGAGGATCATCTAGCCGGCATCCGACAAGTCCAGTTGCGCTCGGTTGGCCCGTTGCAAGAAGTCTTTCAGGATCCTGTTGAACGTGCTGGCGTGCTCGACCATGAAGCCGTGCGCGGCGCCCGAGACCACCACCAACTCGGCGCCGGGAATATGATCCGCCATCTCCTCGCTGTCGCCACGCGGCGTGAGGATGTCTTGATTGCCGACGATGATCAGCGTGGGAACGTCGATCGTGTGCAGGAGCTCGACGAGCCCTTCGTCTGCCGCCAGGATCGCTCGAACCTGGGCTGCAAACGAGTGCGCCGGGCGACCCATCGCCAACGGCCCGAGCCAGCCGAACGCCGGCATGATCCGCCGGAACGAACGGGGAGCCATCACCCAGCGCGCCGCCTCACCGGTCATCGCACCCATGCCCCGTTGCAGCGCCGTCTCCATCCATCGTTCCAACAGCGCCCGTCGCCATGGCTGGTTGCGGCACGCGGTACACGCCAGGGTCAGCGACAACACCCGAGACGGGTGGCGCAACGCCATCACCTGACTGATCGCGCCTCCCATCGATGCGCCGACGACGTGGGCCCCAGCCGCGCCTGCGTCATCGAGAACGGCCACGGCGTCGTCGGCCATCTGCTCCATCGAGTAGGGGCCGAACGGCTTGTCGCTACGACCGGCACCGCGATTGTCGAATGCGATCACGCGGTAGTGACGCGCCAGCGTGAAGCGCTGCATGTCCCAACCGTGCTTGTCGGCACCGAGGCCCTGGATCATCAATACAGCAGGTGCCGAGCGCCGGCCGAATGCCTCGTAGTGCAGGCGTGTGCCGTCGGCGGCCCGTGCGTACCCCATCAGCCTTCCGCCAGCCAATCGATGGGGGTGACACCGGTGTGCAGCCCGCCGAGGCCGTCGAGGACGCGCTGGATGTGGCGCTGTGTGAGCTCGGCAAGCTCCAGCTCGGCCAACGGCCCGCGGCGCTTGTGCCTTGGGCGAACCTGTGGGCCGATCTCGACGCGTGTCGCCCGACCGAACGGAGTGCTCGTCGATGCGACCGGGAACACCGGCACCCCGCTGAGCACGGCGGTGGCGATCATCGACGGATCGACCACACCGGCGTGGCGTGGGTTGCTGGTGCCGGCCGCCGACACGATCACCAACTCGCCGGCGCGCAGTGCACCGCTGATCTCGTTGGGATCGTTGTGCAGCCCGCCCAGTCGTTGCATCATCGGCCCGATGGGCGCGATGTCGGGCCGCCCTCCGAAACGAACGGGACGACCGATGGCTCGGCTCAACGCCAAGGCGGAATAGACGGTGCTGAGCGACAGCCGCCGCGAGTTGGTGACGAGCAGTGCACCACCTCGCTTCGGGAGGTGGTGTTGCCCGCCGATACCGACCTCCCACCGGAGGGCCGTGGCAGGTCTCAAGAGATCGATGAGATGAGCATCGCGGCCCCACTCGTCGACCGAGTCGGCCGGATACCACGACCGCGGGAAGCGGATGATGTCGGCCACGGTCATGCGGCCCGCGTCGCCGTGCTCGGCGGGATCCGCACGATCGCCTCCCACTTGAACAACCGATCGATCACATCTTGAGTTGTCGTGTGCGGTGCGACGCCGAGCGTTGCCGCAAGCCGTGAACCGTCGGCTAGCCGGCCGCGGTGGATGAGCTCCATCACGTGCTCGGGCAGCGGCGCACCCAGCAGGTAGCTGACCTGACGGGCGAACAGCCACTCCGGTCCCACCAGCGGAAGGGGCAGCCGGCGACCCCGTCGGATGGCCTGCATCGTCGAGATCGCTCCGGGTCCTACCACGTTGAGCGGGCCTTGCGGCCGCTGTTCGGCTGCGGCGACGAATGCCCGTGCAGCATCGGAATCGATGGTGACGGCGAACGGCGAGTCGGCCAGCAGGCTGAACGGTACGACGGGCTGACGCAGCACGCGACCGAGGGGACTGGGCACGTGCGGCCCGAGCACCGGCGCCAACCGCAGGGCACTGACCGCTACACCGATTCGCTGACCCACGCTGTGCGCCGCCGATTCCACGCCGGAAACCATCCTGCCGTACTCGCTCGTCGGCCGGGTCGGCGAATCCTCGTCGGGCCGGGTGAGCGCGCCACGTCCTCGCCCGTAGATCTCGATGCCGCTGCGCGCCACGATGGCCTGCAGCGACGGGCACTCGGCGGCGGCCGCAAGCATCGAGGTCGATGCCTCCTGAGTGAGGCGCTTCGCCAGGGTGGTGCCGGCCCGAGCGTCGGGCTCCCAGACGGCCAGGTGGATCAGCACGTGCGGATCGAAACGGGTGACGACGTCGACGATTCGTTCGCGATCGCCGGGCTCGATGAGATGGAACTCGCTGCGCCGTAAGCGGCGCCGGGGCGGGTCGACATCGATGCCGAGAATCGAGCCCACCCAGGCCTCGGCCTCGAGCAGCGACGCCACGAGTGAGCCGAGTTCACCGCCCATGCCGCTGACGAGCACTCGTTGCCCGCGCATTCGCAGAACGCTACCGGGTCGTACGTCCCTCAAGGGGTCTGTCAAGTCGACCGATACCACATCTGGCGAGAGGAGTAGTGGATGCCGTCCGCACCAGAACAGATCAGTGATGAAAGCACCACTTCGAATCGCGGCCGCTGGCTCTTCGCGGTCGTGGTGTTCATGATCGGCATCGTGCCGATCGCGGCGATCGCCAACGCCGTCGGCCCCCCTCCGCCGGCTTGCCCAGGGGCCACGTATCCCGTGGTCAGCGGGGATTCCTGGTACCGGATCGCGGCGCGATCGAACGTCACCATGACGGCGTTGATGAACGCCAACGGAGCGACGACGACCACCGTCATCCACCCCGGCCAGACACTCTGCCTCCCGGGGACCGTCGCCGCGACCCCGACCACAGCGGCCCCCGCCGCCACAACTGCAGCCACGACACCGGCAGCGACCGGGGCACTAGCGATCGACGTCTTCCCCGCCCAAGGCCCGTGCTCGTTCGGTGACACCTACGGCGCGCCACGATCTGGTGGCCGCTCTCACGAAGGCGTCGACATCATCGACAAGGCCGGCCAATGGGTCTATGCAGTGAAAGACGGCACGCTGAGCAAGAGGTACATCGACGCGCCAGGCTCGCTGTCGGGCAACGGCTGGCGTCTGACGACGTCCAACGGCACCTATTTCTTCTATGCCCACCTCAGCGCGTTCGCCCCAGGGTTGGCTGTCGGCTCACCCGTGAAGGCCGGCCAGATCATCGGGCAGGTCGGCATGACCGGCGATGCGCCTATCCCCCACCTGCACTTCGAGGTCCACCCCTTCGGGGGCGCATCGGTCAACCCGACGCCTGTCGTGAAGGCGGTCGACGGCTGCAAGACCTCGGTCGTGCCGCCGCAACCCGGCGACGTGATTCCGGCCACCACGGTTCCGGCCACCACGGTTCCGGCGACGACGGTCCCGGCAACCACCGCGCCGACGACGCCGACGACGGTGCCCACCGTGGTGACGACGATTCCAGCACCGACGCCCACATCTCCTCCTGACCAACACCGTCGAAACCCGGTGGTGGTCGAGCGCCCGCGGCGCGTCGCGCCGACCGCCTGACGATCAGCCGAGGCCGCGCGAGTCCTGCTTCAACGCGGTGTCGACCGACAGTGCCGCCGCGACGACGAGCGAGTTGAGCGGCTGCGGGATCTGCGTGTGGATCTGTACGACGTAGTTGTCGGCCGTCGTGAAGAGGGACTTGGCCACACCCTCGAACGTCTTGGTGATTCGGGCCACCTCGACACCGGTGTGGTCCTCGATCCGGAAGTTCCAGGCGCGCCAGTTCTCGGCTTTGATCGCACCGTACGTGTTGCCACCGGCCTGCAGGGTGAAGTGGATCTTCCCGAACACGTTGTCCTGCACGATTCGACCGATCTCCTGGTCGGTTCCGTCGCTGACGACGACCGTGCTCTTCATCAGCTTGGCAGGACGCGTGATCCGTAACACGACTCGACCCTCCGTGTCGGTGATCTCCAACTTGTGGGTCATGAACTGATCGAAGCTGCTGAGCAGTCGGATGGCCTTCTTCGCAGCGCTCTGACCGACCTCGTTGACCGCCGCGATCTGTCGACCACTCTGGTCGAAGACGCTGTATTGGTTGTTGAGTTCGATCAGCTTGGCCTTCTGGTTGACCACCAGGATCGGCTCGGTGAAGATCGTGCCGCCGCCGACGAACGCCGACTCACCGACATTGGCGCTGCGGTACTTCGACTCGCCGTGCAGTTGCTGTTGGATCTTGGCCGGATCGCCCTCGTTGCCCAGAGTCAGCGCCGAGTCGATCTTGTCGAGGCCGCGTGGCTGC
Organism: Ilumatobacteraceae bacterium; assembly: GCA_040005915.1. GTDB lineage: Bacteria > Actinomycetota > Acidimicrobiia > Acidimicrobiales > Ilumatobacteraceae > JAENVT01. The sequence continues at coordinate 22,638 of JBDTYA010000277.1, read as the reverse complement.
AGCACATCGGTGGCCTGCACGCCGTTGTTGCTGACGTGGTCGGTCCACACCTTGCCATCCCAGTAACGCAGTTGATGACGGCCCATCGGGTCCGGATGCCAGCTGGCGGGGTTGTCGCTCATGGCCGCCAGCATACGCGGCCACCAGTTTTCGCCCGCCCTATCGGAGCTGGTGGACCATCAAGATCACTTCACGGGCGAACGGGTCGAGCTGCCGACCGGCGATCCGCTCGGTGATGGCGATGGCCTGAGACGGATCGTCGACCAGTCCGCTCCAGCGGATGTACCCGCCCATGATGCCGATCAGGCGGTCGTCGACCGGTTCGTTGTGGACGATCACCTTGGTGCTGCCCTCGAGCAGTGCACCCAGTTCGACGTAGAAGTTGCGCAGCCACTGACCGAGATCGTCGACCCCGGTGAACGGTCGGTGCAGGTACGGAAGGGCCAGTTCGTCGTAGTTGTGCAGATTGTGCGGTGCCGGGATGATGCTGATGAGGCAACCGAAGCCGTTCTCGCGCAACCAGATGATCTCTTCCTGGCGACGGACGCGCCGATGGTTGTCGCCGTACCCGCCAGGTCGTTCGCAGACGGCCAGCTTGTCTTTCATGATCCACGTGAAGTTGCGGGGAGTTATGCCCAGTGCCCACTTGCCTCGAAGCCGCGGCGGCATCAGCAATTCCCTCCATCGAGCGCAAACATTCGGAATGCGAGGCTACCGGCTCGGCGTCGCCGATGGTTCTTCGAGCAGCTGTAATCGTTGTTTGGATCGCTCGACACGCCGGCCGGCGCCGATATCGCAGCCGGTGGATCGGCCGTCGGCGACCTGCAACACCCGCTCGACAGTCGCTGCGTCGGGTGGATGCTCGGTTGTCAGCCAGCGACGAATCGCGCGCCTGGCCAGTGGCAGCGGTGCGGCTGCCAGCAGCTTGGCGTCGGTCGGATCGATCCCTGCCGCCAACTCGTCGAGCAGATCGCTGTCGTCGCGCAGCAGACGGGCCTGACGGGTCAGCACGGGCACCAGATCGCGGCCGGCCAACTCGGCCATCAGGGGCAGGAGCTCATGCCGCACTCGATTGCGTAGGAAGATCGGGTCCCGGTTCGACGGGTCGGTGACCGTCTCGATCCCGAGGGCATGGCAGAAGCGCACGGTCGCCGAGCGCCGCATGGCCAGGATCGGCCGTCGCAGGCCGGGTCGCATCGCTGCCAGGCCGGTGCTCGACGCGCCGCGCATCAGATTGAGCAGCACGGTCTCAGCCTGGTCATCTGCCGTGTGGCCGGTCATGACGTCGCCCGGCAGCACCGAGTAACGGGCCTCACGGGCGCGGGCCTCGAGATTCGGCCCGAGCTGCACGTCGACGGACGCAGAACGGAACGCGACCCCGAAGCGGGCTGCGGTCGACTCCACCACGCCGGCCTCGGCGGCGGACCCGGGGCGCATCCCGTGGTCGACGTGCACCGCGGTGACCTCGCAGCCGGCCGCAACCGCCAAAACCATCAACGCCATCGAATCAGCGCCGCCCGAGACGGCGCACGTGACGACGGTTCCGGCCGGCGGGAACGTGCACTTGGCCAAGAGGTTGAGTGTCGCCGGCTCCGCCAGGTCGTCAGGCAACGAGTGCGCCGACACGGTCGAGCCACAGCTGCGGGTCGCGGATCTCTTCCATCGACGGGAGGTTGACGGGAGCCTGCCAACACACATCGACGGCACGAGGACCGCCCTCGAGTTCGATGGCGGCGATGAACCGCTCGCCGGCCGCATACTGGTTGAGCTTGCCCTCGATGCCGGTCAGGCGCAGCATCAGCCTGCTCAGTGGGTTGGACCGCCGCCGGCGGGCTTGGAGCACCGCAGCGAACCGTCCCGCCGAAGGCACCAACTCGCCGGCCGCACGGCTCATCGTGACGTCGCCGTGACCCTCGAGCAACGACATCAGCCCGGCGATCTGCTGGATGACCTCGCGCTGCTCGGGGGAGGCGATGAGGCCCATGATGCCACTGTCGCGAACCCGTTGGCGAGCGCGGTCGCGGTCGCTGAACGCGTCTCGGATGGCGTCGGCGATACGTCGGGGATCGGGGTTGGCCAGGCGCACGCTGGTGTCGACCAGCCCGGTGAAGTGAGCCTTCATCCACGGCACACCGGTGAACTGGGCACGGTGCGTCAGCTCGTGCAGCAGCACCCACGTGCGGAACTCTTCGGGATCGAAACCGAACCGCTTCTCGATCGCTGCCAGGTTCGGCCCGACCATGTACACGGCGTCGTCGCTGTCGTCGCGTCCGACCAGCAGGTCGTACTGACCGAGCACGCGAGTGCTCATCCAACCCAGCAGGGCGCCCAGTTCGGCGCCCACCAATTGGCTGCTGATCGTCGCGGGGATGCCCTTCTTCGGCAGCTTGGCGGACCACTGCTCGAACGCCGGTTCGAGCAGGTGTTGGAAGGAGGAGATGTTGGCCCGGATCCAGTCCGGCCGATCGATGACCTGCACGACTGCCGGGCCCGACAGAGACCGCAGGCCGGTCGCGGATTCGATCTGATCCTCGAGGCGCGGGATCAGCGGCGAGAGCTCCAACGATGCGAAGGCGCTACCAGCAGCATTGCCATCTGGTTTGCCGTCGCCGTGACGACCCGAGATGCGGGTCGCGATCTGTTCGGCGCGTCGCCAGTCGACGGGCGACACATCGGAGGCCACGGCAGCGACCGTTACTCTTCCCGGTTTCGCTTCGAGGGGTACTGCGTAGCGGTGACCTTCTTGAGGTACCCACCGATGAGACCGACGACCGCCAGGATCGAAACGGCGAGCAGTATGACGCCGAGCCAGAAGTGGAAGATGACCGCTGTCATGGCAGTGAGCGTAGCCCTTCGACGTTGTCGCGGCTCAGCCGATGCGGCCGTCGCCGTCGAAGTCCTCGTTGAAGCACTTCTCGATCCGGGCGAGCAGGCCGGGTGGCATCTCGTCGTTGCGGCACTTGGCGGCGATCACGGTGCGCAGCTCTGCTTGGAAATCGAACGCCTCGAGGCAGTCGCTGCAACCCTCGAGATGAGCGTGGATCGCGTGGTGGCCATCCTCCGAGAGGGCATCATCGAGAAAGGCCTCGAGCTCGCGGATGGTGTCGTTGCAGTTACCCATTGGTCGGTTCTTTCACGGGCTCTCCCTCACCGGCCTCGACGAGGCCGCGCTGCTCGGCAAAGTCGTACAACTTCTTGTGCATTGCTTTTCTTCCCCGATGCAATCGCGACATGACCGTACCGATGGGCACGCCGGCTATCTCGGCGATCTCCTTGTACGAAAATCCCTCTACGTCGGCCAGCAGTACGGGGATGCGGAACGCCTCGGGGAGCTCCTCGAGCGCCGTCTTCACCTCGTCGTCGGTGAACATCTGCAGCAACGTGTCCTCCGCGCTGTGACTCAACGCCCCAAGGTTGCCGACCCGGCGGTAGAGGTACAGATCCTCGACATCGTCGAGGTCGGTCTCCTGCGGCCGCCGCTGTTTGGCCCGGTAGGTGTTGATGTACTGGTTGGTCATGATCCTGTACAGCCAGGCCCGCAGGTTGGTGCCGTCCTCGAAACCGGCGTAGCTGCGATATGCCCGCAGGTACGTTTCTTGTACGAGGTCTTCCGCGTCGGAGGGATTGCGGGTCATGCGCAGTGCCGCGCTGTACAGCTGCGGTGCGTACTGCATCGCCTGCTGGGTGAACTCGGCCCGATCTGCCACGACGGCGACCCTAGCCGGGGTCCCCCCGATCCCACCCGGCGATCGGTTCACTTCCAGCGTGTGCTTGGGCGCGATCCGGGTACCGAGGGTGCTCGTCTCGCACCCGACGAGCTCGTTGGGCGCGATTCCGGTATGGAGCGTGCCGCTGTCGCGCCCGACGATCCTGTGAGTCAGGAGGGGGCTTCGACGAGTTCTTGCACGAACTGGTCGACGGCACCGACGAACCGCTCGAGCATGTCGGCCAGCACGGGACGTTCCTCGGGGGAGAAGGCCGAAAGCATGTGGGCCATCAAGTGGCCGCGTCTGGCACTGACATCGGCGTGACGCGAGCGGCCGGCGTCGGTGATCCCCACCATCACCACGCGCCCGTCGTCCTCGTTGGGTGTGCGCACGGCGAGGCCCGAGCCGACCAGCCGCTGCACCGCACGGGTCGCTGTCGAAGGGTCGATGCGCAACGCCTCGGCAAGGTCGCTCATCCGCCACGAGGGTTCGCGGGCGAGGAGGTCGAGCGAGTCCATCTGACCCTGCTCGAGCGCCTCGTCGCCGGTGCCGAGCAAGTAGTCGCGCAGTGAACCCATCGACGCACCACGGCGGACCTGCACCCAGGACCGACCGATGCGCACGGCGAGATCGAACATCGCACGCTCGTGTAGGTCGACGGATGTTTCCATGAGGACAGCAACCGTAAAGCGTTCGGTGTCCTCGGCCGGAGTCGGAATGCGGTGTCACAACGTCATTCGTTGCAATTTGTCGTTTCGGACTGAGTCAACGTTGACAATTCGCCAACCGGCGAGCACAGTGGGAAACCTGGCTGTGGTGTCGGCCGAAGATGAGTCCAAGGGACGGGATTGGTGGGTCGTCGGCCGACACTACGCTGGCAAACCGGTGTGTCCACCCGGCGAGGCAGACATCTCGATGACGACTGATTCCGAGAGCCCAAGAGGAGAATCGAACTCCTGACCTACGCATTACGAGTGCGTTGCTCTACCGACTGAGCTACCTGGGCGCGGCGTGCATCGTAGCGGGAGGCAGCTGACGATGACATGCCTTATCGGCACCGTCGAGGCGGTCGCCGTGGACACAAACTACGTGGTTGTGACTTGCTCAACCTTGAAGAGATCTTGCCGATCTTCATCTCGTGAAGGGGCGGCGGGTCGGACTCATTGGATGCCTGGGCATTGCCCTGGCCCTTTGCGGGTGGCAGGTTCGTACCGCTTGGGCGCCTGATTTCCGCTGGATGATCGGTCCACCGTTGATCGCCGCAGGCGCAGCTGTCTTCGGTGCGCGCTACCGACAGAACGGTGATCGCATCGCCTGGATCGCAATCGCCGGCTCGTGCGCGATGACCGCTGCTTCGTACTCGTTGACGTTGTGGAATTCGCTGTTCGGCCTCAACGATCTCTCCGGTCTCGCCAGCATCATGCGCGCCCCGGATCGCACGCTCGTTGCGTTGGCGCTTTTGGCGATGATCGCCGACCGGTCACCGATCCGTGATCGTTACCTGGCGATCGAAGCGAGCATCGTGGCACTGGCCACCGCACTCGTGATGTGGGTCGTCGTCATCGAACCGGCGCTGACCCGATCGCCGCTCGACTCCTCCGGCCGCCTGTTGTCACTGAGCCTTCCGGTGTCGGACCTCGTCCTCGTCGCTCTCGGTGCCCGACTGTCGCTCGGGTACCGAGCCCGAAGCCGATCGTTCATCGCCCTGCAGCTCGCTCTCGTTGCCCGATTCGCGGCCAACATGATGAACTTCTGGGGCGAGGTCGGTAGCGATCACGTGGCGCCGTGGATCGTCAACAGCGTCACGGCGCTTTCGTTCGGGTTCCTGGTGTGGGCCGCACTCGACCGCCATCACAGCGAGCCGGCTCACGTCGCACATCACGCAGTTCGCCTGAGCCGCATCCGGCTGATGTCGATCGTGCTCTCGGCGGTCGCACCGCAGGTCGTGTTGATCTCGGTGTTGATGGACGACACAGCAAAGCACACGACCGTGCTGTTCGCAGCCGGCATCGCAACGGTTGTCTCGATCCTCGCACTCATGCGGCTGTGGGGCCTGGCCGTGAGCGTGCGCAACCTCACCGAACGACGAGGCAACGATCGCCTGGCGTCGCTCGTCGAACGCTCGTCGGATGTCGTCGTGCTCGTCGATTCCGACGGCCGGATCTCGTACACCAGTCCTGCGGTCCAGACGGTGCTGGGCTACTGCAGTGAGGACTGGGCCGGCTTGCGGCTCGAGGCTCTCGACATCCGGGTCAACGGTGACCTCCACGAGGGTCTGTGGGCAGACCTCAAGAAGCTGCCGCACGAAGGCTCGCTGACGATCGAGGTGTCGGCGTTGCACGCCGACGGCGAGCGCCGGACGATGGAGTTGTCGGGCGTCAACCTGATCGGCAACATCGCCGTTGCCGGCGTCGTGCTGACCCTTCGCGACGTGACCGCCAATCGTCAGCTGGAACGCCAACTGAGCTACCGCGCCGATCATGATTCCTTGACGGGACTCGCCAATCGGGCCAACTTCCTCACGCGGGTCAGTGACGAACTGCAGCGGGGCAAGCTGCCGACGGTGTTGTTCCTCGACCTCGACGATTTCAAGGCGATCAACGACGGTCTCGGTCACTCCGCCGGCGACGTGTTGCTACACGCCGTCGCCGATCGGTTGAAGGTCCGCTTCGCGAACGCGTCGAACCTCGTTGCCCGACTGGGCGGCGACGAGTTCGGTGTGATGCTCCTCGAGTCGTCGACGGCGGAGGCGAGCGTGCTGGCGCAGCAGGCGATCGGCGACCTGAAGGACAGCATCCAGGTCAACGATTTCCAGTCAGTGTCGGTCAGCGGTTGTATCGGGATCGCTGTCGCCGAACCGAAGAACACCGCATCGGACCTGATGCGCCACGCCGATCTGGCGATGTACCGCGCCAAGCAACTGGGCAAAGGTCAGGTCGAGGGCTTCGACGCCGACCTCGGCCGCCAGACAGAACGCCGCAACGAGTACAAGCGTGATCTCATGTCCGCGCTCGGACGCGACCAGCTGTACCTCGTGTACCAACCGATCGTGCGCCTGTCGGATGGCCGCTCCGTGGGTGCCGAAGCACTGCTGCGCTGGGACCATCACATCTACGGGAACGTCCCGCCGAACGACTTCATCCCCCTCGCCGAACAGACCGGCGTCGTGATCCCGATAGGCGCTTGGGCCATCGAGCAGGCATGTATGTCGGCCGCTGGTTGGGCTGACGACACGATGTTCGTGACGGTCAACGTGTCGAGCGTGCAGCTGCGCGAGCCGACCTTCGTCGATGGTGTGCAGCGCAGTCTTCGGCTGAGCGGCCTTGCCGCCGATCGGCTGGTACTCGAGATCACCGAGTCGACGCTGATCGACGACAGCGAGCTCGCGACCCAGCAGCTTACGCAGCTGCGGGCGAGCGGGATTCGCACTGCGCTCGACGACTTCGGGACCGGGTACAGCTCGCTGGCCTACGTGCAGCGATTGCCGCTCGACATCATCAAGATCGACAAGGAGTTCGTGCAGTCGGTCGGCGAGCTCCGCAGTCAGGCACTCGCCAACACGATCGTCAACATGGCCCGCAACCTCGGGCTGCGCACCGTGGCTGAGGGTGTCGAGACCGAGAGCCAGGCGCTGGAGCTGGCCAGGTTGGGGTGCGAGTTCGCCCAGGGCTACCTGTTCTTCAAGCCGCTCTCGACGGTCGCCATGACAGCGCTCTCGGAGTCCGAGCATCAGCCGGTCGAGCCCCAGCGGCAACTGGTGTCGGCGTTCGCTGCGCCCACCACGGAGATGTCCTCTCAGTCGGGACTGTCCCTTCCGCCGCCCACGGGACAGTTGCCGACCACCGAACTGCGCGCCCATCCGGCACCCGCGCTCACGGGTCAGCGACCAGTCGTGCCAACCGTGCGGCGCGACGAGCCGACGGGCGAGATCAGCCACCTGCTGCGTCCACTGCTGTCGAAGTGACGCGCCATGGATGCGGCGGTCTCACCCGCTTCTACAGGGACGGCAATTCGAGCAGCAGCGACTGCAACAACAGTGTCTCGTTGGGGTTGCGCTCCATCGCCTCGAGCGCGCCATGGATGCGGGTGACCGCAGCGACACCGGCATCGGGGCGCGGTAACTGACCGCCGACCAGCGCGTCGCGGTACGAACCGGCCAACACACCGAGGCCACTGCGCAGCTCGTCGACGCGATGCCGGCGGAGCTCCCGCTTGTGATGATCCTCGATCTGTTTGCGACCGCTGCCGCGCTCACCGGTGGCGGCGACCCTGGCTTCGAGCGCCGTGATCTCGCCCGCCTGTCGCGTCGCCAGGGGAGCGGCCGCAGCGTCGATGAGACCGAGCAGCTCGGTCGTCAGCTTGACGACCGTCGAACCCGTGCCGTCGAGGCGGCCGGCCAGTGACGCGAATGCGTCACGGCGGGCCATGAGGCCGGTATCGGTCGCCAGCACCTGGGCCCGGGTGAGGTTGCCCTCCGCCGCCTGGGCGGCAGCCTCGGCAGTCTGCGGATCGATGCCCGATTCGATCAGTCGGCCGGCCACCACTTCGGTCGACAGGGCGCCGAACAAGATTCGTACGCAGCGCGAAGCGATCGTGACCAACTCGGGAGTGACCTGATCCGCGAGGACGATGAAGACGGTGCTCGCCGGCGGCTCTTCGAGTGTCTTCAACAAACGGGCCGCCGCCGGCGCATCGAGCAGGTGGAAGTCGTGCAGGATCATCACCTTGCGGGTGCCTTCGATCGGGGCGAGCGATGCGTTGCGGATGATGTCGGCGACCTGCTCGGCGCTGATGCGCGCACCGTGGCGTTCGACCTCGCGCACATCGGGGTGTTCGCCTGCAAGTGTCAGCCGGGCGTGGCGATCCGACGGATCATCGGTGCCCGCCATCAGCAGGGCGGCGAACGCCCTGCTGGCCTCGGCCTTCGTCGACCCGGGTGGCCCGACGAACAGGTAGGCGTGCACGGGATCGTCGGCCGCATGCGTCAGCCGGCTGATGGCCTGCGCCTGACCGACGACGGCGGACCACACCGAATTGCCGACGAGGGGCCCGTTCACGCCGGAGCCGGTCACGACGGCAACCGTTCGGCGACGCTGCGGCGGATGTTGACGCCCACTTCCTCCATGCTCGCGCCGCCATCGATCACGACCCAGTGCAACGGGTCGGCTGCGGCCATCGTGCGGAAGCCTTCGCGCACCCGCGCATGGAAATCGTCTCCCTCTCGTTCGAAGCGATCGAGTTGGCGGCCGCGCATGCGTCGTTCGAGTACCTCTGTCGGCGTGTCGATCAGTACGACGAGATCGGGCCAGCGCGACTGCATCGCCCACTCGTTGATCCGGCGGATCTCGTCGACGGGGAGGCCGCGGCCGTAACCCTGGTAGGCGAGGGTCGAATAGACGCTGCGATCGCTGACGACATCACGTCCAGCTGTCAGCGACGGAGCGACGATCTCGTCGATGTGCTGGGCACGATCGGCGGCGATCAGCAATGCCTCGGCACGATGCGAGAGGTGTGTCAACGACGTGTCGTGGAGGATGGTGCGGATACGGTCACCGATGCCGGTGCCCCCCGTCTCACGCGTCAACACCGCGCCCAGATGAGAGGCGAGACGAGCGGCGTGGGTGCTCTTGCCGGTGCCCTCGGCACCCTCGAGGGCGATGTAGCGACCCGCGTTCATACTCGGCGCACCATATCGGCCGCGCCGGCTTCACCCTGACGTTTCGACCTCTCGTCGAGCCATCGACCCGCAGGTCAGGCGCCGGCGGCCTTCTTCGCCGGGGCTTTGCGCGGTGCGGCCTTCTTCTTGGTCGCCGCCTTCTTCGTGGCTCGGGCCTTCTTGGCGGGCAGTCCGCCTTTCTCGATGATCGCCTCGCGACGCATGGCCAACAGCTCGTATGCCCGTTCCTGCGGCATCGCCTCGAGGCGATCACCCTTCGACAACGATGCGTTCGTCTCGCCATCGGTCACGTACACGCCGAACTTGCCGTCCTTGGCGACGACGGGCTTGCCGCTGGCAGGGTCGTTGCCGAACTCGCGCAGCGGGCCTTTCGCAGCCATGTTGGAGGCACCGCCACGGCGGAAGACCTTCGGTTGCGAGAAGATCTCGGCGGCCTGGACGAGCGTGATCGTGAGGAGCTGTTCCTCGTTCGTGATGTTGCGGAAGTCCTTCCCTTTCTGCACGTAGGGTCCGTACCGGCCGTTGTTGGCGGTGATGGTCTCGCCGTCGGCGGGGTCGACACCGAGCGTGCGCGGCAACTGCAACAGCTCCTCGGCCTCGGCGACGGTGACCCGCTCGAGCACCATCGTCTTGAACAGGCTGGCCATGCGAGGCTTCTCGAGGCCGGGCGGCAGGTTGTCGGCCGCGCCCCATTGCACGTACGGCCCGTAGCGACCGTTCTTGGCGAACACCGGGTAGCCGTCGAGTTCGCCGATCGGTTCATCGCTCTTCGGCATGGCCAACAACTTCGTCGCCATCTCGACGGTGAGCTCGTCGGGCGTGAGGTCGTCGGGCACGCTGGCCGTGTCGTCGCCGCGCTTCACGTACGGCCCGTACTTGCCGGGCTTGACCACGATGAGATTGCCGTCGGGGTCGTTACCGATGGGGAACGTGTTGATCTCGGCGGCGTCGATCTCGTCGAGGTTCTCCTCGACCAAGCGCTTCAACCCGGGAAGGTTGTCGGCCTCTTCACCGAAGTAGAAGTTCTGCAGCCAATCCTGCTTCTGGAGCTCGTTGCGGGCGATCGAGTCGAGGTCGTCCTCGATGCGCTCGGTGAAGGCGTAGTCGACGAGGCGACCGAAGTGCTTCTCGAGCAATCCGACGACGGCAAACGCCGTCCACGTCGGCACCAGTGCCTGCCCCTTCTTCCATACGTAGCCGCGGTCTTGCACGGTCTGGATGATCGATGCCCAGGTCGACGGCCGGCCGATACCGAGCGCCTCGAGCTGCTTGACCAACGATGCCTCGGTGTATCGCGCCGGGGGTGAGGTGGTGTGGCCGTTCGGTGTCAGCGACTCGACGTCGACCACGGCACCGACGGTCAGCGGCGGCAGCAACGCCTCGCGCTCTTCGTCGGTGGCCTCGCTGTCGTCGACGGACTCGATGTACACCTGGCGGTAACCGGCGAAGTTGATGGTGGTTCCGCTGGCGGCGAACACCGCCACGGTCGACGCGTCGTCGTGGGTCGGATCGGCGGCGGTTGCCGCGAGGCGAACGGTCACCGTCACGCCGGTTGCGTCGGCCATCTGCGAAGCCAGGGTGCGCTGCCAGATCATGCGGTACATCGACAGCTCTTGGCCGTTGAGCTCGGCGGAAAGCGAGTCGGGACTGCGCAGAGGAGTGGACGGCCTGATGGCTTCGTGGGCCTCTTGTGCGTTCTTCGTCTTCGAGGAGAACTGCCGGGGTGCAGGCGACAGGAACTTGTCGCCGTACCCGCGCTTGACCTCGGCGCGCACCGCCGACAGCGCCTCTTCGCTGAGCGTCACGTTGTCGGTACGCATGTAGGTGATGTACCCACGCTCGTACAGTCCCTGGGCGACGCGCATGACCTGCGAGGCGCTGAGCCGTAGTTTGCGGCCGCCCTCCTGCTGCAACGTCGACGTCATGAACGGCGCCTTCGGCGCGCTGCGGTATGGGCGCTCCTCGACCGAGCTGACCGTGAACTCCGACGTTTGCAGGCTTCCGGCCAGGCCGCGGGCGCGGGTCTCGTCGAGCACGACGACGCCCTTCTTGGCGTGGCCGTCGCTTCCGAATTCCTTGCCCGTCGCCACCTTGGCCTCGTCGAGCGCGACGAGCGTGGCGTGGAACGCAGGAGAGGTCGCGGTGAGCAGCTCGATGTCCCAGTAGCCGGCTTGAACGAACGCGATCCGCTCGCGTTCGCGCTCGACGATCAGCCGCACCGAGGGGCTCTGCACACGGCCCGCGGAGAGGCCGCGATTTACGCGTCGCCACAACACTGGTGAGACCTCGTAGCCGTAGAGGCGGTCGAGGAGCCGGCGAGTCTCGGCGGCGTCGACCAACCCGTAGTCGATGCCGCGGGGGTTGTTGACGGCATGATCGATGGCCGACTTTGTGATCTCGTGGAAGACCATTCGCTTCACCGGGATCTTCGGCTTGAGGTACTCGAGGAGGTGCCAGCTGATGGCCTCGCCCTCACGGTCCTCGTCGGTCGCGAGATACAGCTCGCTCGCGTCCTTCATGAGCACTCGTAGCTCTTTCACCACCTGAGCACCGCGTTGGGTCAGCTCGTAGGTCGGCTTGAAGCCATTGTCGACGTCGATCGACAGGCCCTTGCTGGGCAGGTCGGCGACGTGGCCGACCGAGGCGCGCACGTCGAACGCACTGCCGAGGAACTTCGAGATGGTCTTGGCCTTGGCGGGCGATTCGACGATGACTAGTGGTTTGGCCATGTGTTCGTATCGCTACGTGATGGCGGGGGCACTTGTCAAGCCGCCCGCAAAGCGCTGTGGTTCAGACCAGCACCGAATCGGACTCCTGGTCGGTCTGTGGATCGGTGGTGTGGTGACCCTCTACGTTGAGCCGGGGCAGGAACTTGTCGAGTGATTTCGGGAACCACCAGTTGCGTGCGCCGAGCAGCTCCATCGTCGCAGGGACCAGCACCATTCGGACCAGGGTGGCGTCGACGAAGACCGCCGACGCGAGGCCGAGGCCGAACAGCTTCAGGTTGCGGTCGTCGCCCAGGACGAAGGCGGAGAACACGCAGACCATGATGATGGCTGCGGCGGTGATGACCCTGGCGGTGGCTGCGAGACCGTCGGCGACCGCGGTGCCGTTGTCGCCGGTGCGGACGAACTCCTCCTTCATGCGCGACAGGAGGAACACCTCGTAGTCCATCGACAGACCGAACACGATCGCGAACAGCATCATCGGCACCCACGGCTCGATCGGGCCGGTCTGCTCGACGCCGATGAGGCTCTTCAACCAGCCCCACTGGAAGATCGAGACGATCACGCCGTAGGACGCGCCGATCGACAACAGGTTCATGATGACGGCCTTGATCGGGACCAGGATGCTGCGGAAGACACACATCAACAGCAGGAAGCTGAGGATGAGGACGGCGCCGATGAGGATCGGGAGCCGGCCGGCGATGTATGTCGAGAAGTCGATACCGCCAGCGGTGAACCCACCGACGAGCACGGTCGCGGCGACGGTGTCGAGCTCGCCGCCGCGAAGGCGGCTGACGAGATCCTGGGTCTGTTGGTCCTGGGCGGATGTGGTGGGGAACGCAACCCACGACCATGTCGCCGGCGTGACCGGTGTGCCGTCGGCGGTCGTCAGCTGGCGCCCAGGCGTCGCGAAGGCAATGCCCTTGTCGCTCTTCAGCACGGTGTCGACCTGTGCGGCCAAGCCGGCGGTCATCTTCGGGTCAGCGCTGACGAGCGCCAGCGGACCGGTGAAACCGGGGCCGAACCCCTCGGCGACCAGGTCGTATGCCCGTCGTGTCGTCTGGTCCTTCTTCAACACGCCGGAGTCGGTGAACCCGAGGTGGATCGACAGCAGCGGCGAGGCCAGGACCAGCAGGGCAATGGCGCCACCCGCGAAGGCGGGCCACGGGCGGTGCTGGATGACGCGGCTCCACCGGTACCAGAACCGCTGGTCGCGCGGCTTGGGGGCACGATGCTTCATCGGCTGGCGAAGGGCATGGCCGAACGGCAGGTAGCCGGCCACCATGATCAGGATGGCGAGCAGCGCGGCGATGCCCACCGCGGGGCCGAGCTTCTTGGCGAACACGCCGACCAGGGCGATGCCGACGAACACACCGACGGCCATGCCGGCGGCCCGCGACGTGTTGTCGATCTTGGTGCCGACGAAACCGAGCAGTGCCGGCAGCAGCGTGAGGGCTGCGATCATCATCACGAGCACGGCAGCGGCACCCGAGATGGCCAAGCCGTTGACGAACGCGAGGCCCATCGCCATCAACCCGAGCAGTGAGATCATGACCGTGATGCCGGCGAAGAGGACCGCCCGCCCGCTCGAGTCGATGGCCTCCATCACGGCCGCTTCGGGATCGAGCCCGTTGTGCAGTCCCTCCCGATAGCGCGAGACGATGAACAGCGCGTAGTCGATGCCCACGCCGAGGCCGATCATCGCCGCCATCTGCGGGGCGAAGTCGGGCATCGAGAAGCCGTGGCTGGCGATGCCGATCAAGCCGATGCTGACACCGAGCCCGAAGATGGCGGTGCCCACCGGCAGGCCCATGCCGAGCACGGAGCCGAAGGCGATGAGGAGGATGATGACGGCTGCCAACAGGCCGAGCAGTTCACTCTCGGGGAACTTGATGGCATTGAAGATCTGGCCGCCGTACTCGATGGTGAGGCCCTGCACCTGCACCTTCTCGCCGCGTGCCTTGATGTCGTCGGCCAACGACATGAACTCGGTCTGAGTGCGCTTGCCGACGGTCATTTCGGCGAAGGCGATGGGCTTGGTGCCGCTGATCTGCGCTGCGCCCTGTTCGTCGTACGGACTCGTCACCTTGACGCCGGGAAGCGCGGCGAGGTCGGAGAAGAACGACGACATCGCCGCTTTCACAGCGGGGTCCTGCACGCCCTGCGGCGCGGTGAAGACGATCTGCGCCGGAATGCCGTCGGCGGTCTTGTCGCCTGCCTTCGCAAAGGCGTCCTGGACCTGTTTCGACTCGCTGTCGGGCTGGGTGAAGTCGGTGTGGTAGTCGGTCTTCAAGGCACCACTGATGGCCGATAGGCCGATCAACAGGGGCAGCCATATGGCGAAGACCATGACCCAACGCTTACGAAAACTGAAACGAGCGATGCGAGCCAGCACGTTTGGACCCCTCCAAATAAGTTGGACGGCGCCAGGCCGTCGGCGGTTGCCTCGGACGCGACGCTACTCTCGGCGCTATCGATGAGCGTTGTGACATTCGACTCGGTTGGAACGACGAGTTGTACGCGTCGTGGAGGGCTCTCGGCCTGACGGAGCTGCCCGGCCGGGTCAGCCGCCTCGATCGTGGTTGGAGCACGGTCATGCGCAACCTCGACGAAACAGCACTGCGCATGCGCAACATCGGCGCCGACGTGGCGGTCGGCGACTGGATCGTCCCCTCGGTCGAACTCGACCGCGTCGAGGCCGTGCTGCCCCGGCGCAGTGCGTTCGTGCGCCGTGCATCGTTCGAAGGGAATCGTGCGGAATCGCAGACCATCGCCGCGAACGTCGACGTGGTCATGCTGGTCCATGCCCTGACATCGCCGCCGAACCAACGCCGGCTGGAGCGAGAATTGGTGCTGGCGTGGGACAGCGGGGCGCGGCCGGTCGTGGTGTTGACCAAGACCGACCTGGTCGACGACCCTGCTGCCTCGGTCGAATCGCTGCACGCCGCCGCGCCAGGCGTATCGGTGTTGACAGCCAGCGGGATCACTGGCGAGGGTGTCGACGCCCTCGCGGCGTTCGCCGCGGGCAATGCCACCATCGCACTGCTCGGAGCCAGTGGCGTGGGCAAGAGCACCCTCATCAATGCCCTCGTCGGCAGCCGTGCCCAGGCCACCGCCGCCGTGCGCGAAGGCGACGGCCGCGGCCGGCACACGACGGTCGCGACCGAGTTGGTGCGATTGCCCGGCGGGGGCTGGCTGGTCGACACCCCCGGCGTGCGTGCCGTCAGCCTGTGGAGCAGCGGCCGCGGCATCGAGCGGGCCTTCGCCGATGTGTTCGAGTTGATGGACCATTGTCATTTCCGCGACTGCAAGCACGAGGGCGAACCCGGGTGCGCCGTGCAAGCCGCGATCACCGATGGCCTCCTCGATCCGCTTCGGTTGGCCAGCATGAAGCGCCTCGTCGCCGAGGAGTTGGCGTTGGAGGAGGAGCAGCGAGCCCAGCTGAAGGCGCAGGATCGTCGTGGGTTTCGCAAGGTCCGGGTGAAGTAGGGCCCGATGATGCACATCCCGACGATCGATCTCGAGCCGTGGTGGGGCACCGATTCCGACCGTGGTGAGGTTGCCCTTGCGGTCGATGCGGCAGCGCGCGAGTTCGGCTTCTTCCAGGTTGTCGGCCATCGCCTGCCTCGTCAGCACATCGAGGCGATGGTCGACGCCGCCTCGCGGTTCTTCGCGCTGCCGATCGACGTCAAACAGCAGTGCGCGCCTGCGGATCCGTCGATCAACCGCGGGTACGCGGCTCGCGGCACGGAGGCCTTGTCGTACAGCATCGGCCGAGATGCTCCGCCCGATCTGTTCGAGGCGTTCAACATCGGTGAGGACGACGTGGATTACTCGAACCCGTTCTACGGCGGGCAGCGCGCCGGCGCGTTCGCGCCCAACATCTGGCCGCCCGATCCTTTCGATCTGAGGCACGCACTCGTCGACTACTTCCGATCCGCGCGCGGCTTGGCGCTGACGCTGACCGACGTGTTCGCGTCGGCGCTGGGCATGCCGGACGGCTGGTTCGCGCCATTCGTCGACCGGTCGACCACGACTATGCGCGCCATCCGCTACGAACGCCGTGGCGGCGAGGAGGATCCTCTCCCGGGACAGCAGCGCATGGGAGCGCACACCGACTACGGCATCGTCACGGTGTTGTGGGCCGACCCGGTCGCCGGTCTGCAGATCGTCGCACCCGACGGCCAATGGGTCGACGTCGTGCCCAGCGACGACGCCTTGATCATCAACCTCGGCGACCTGACGGCACAGTGGACCAACGATCTGTGGCGGTCGACCCTGCACCGTGTCGTGCCGCCGAAACATGTCGACGGGGCGGTAGTGCGGCGCAGTGCGGCGTTCTTCCTCGACGGCAACTGGGATGCCGTGGTGGAATGCCTACCGACGTGCACCAGCGCGGCGAACCCGCCTCGCTACGCGCCGGTGACGGCGGGCGAGCACTTGATCGCCAAGCTGATGGGCCCGCGTCTGCTGCGGGTCAGCGACGCCGTTGACACCAGCGGCGACCGCGGCCGTTGAGCGAACACGCGTCTACGTTTGCAGGATGGACTTCGCCTTCACCGATCGTTGCAACGAGTACCGAGAGATGCTGCTCGACTTCATGGACGAGTGCGTCTATCCCAATGAGGCCGTGTATCACCAACAGCTGATCGACAGCGGCAACCCCCACCACCACCCGGCGGTGATGGAGGAGATGAAGGGCGAGGCCCGCAAGCGCGGCTTGTGGAACCTCTTCCAGCCGCACAAGGAGTGGGGTCCTGGTCTCACCAACCTGGAGTACGCGCCGCTGGCCGAGATCATGGGCCGCAGTTCGATCGCCAGTGAGGCGTGCAACTGCTCGGCCCCCGACACCGGCAACATGGAGGTGCTGACCATGTTCGGGACACACGAGCAGAAGGACATGTGGCTGCGGCCGCTGCTCGAAGGTGAGATTCGCTCGGCGTTCGCGATGACGGAGCCCGATGTCGCCTCGAGCGATGCGACCAACATCGCCATGAGCATCGGTCGCGATGGCGACGACTACGTGCTGAACGGCCGCAAGTGGTGGATCACCGGCGCCATGCATCCCAACTGCAAGGTGTTCATAGTGATGGGCAAGACCGATCCGCAGGCCCCGCCGCATCGTCAGCAGAGTCAGATCCTGGTGCCGATGGGCACGCCCGGTCTCACCGTCGTTCGCGCCCTGCCCGTGTTCGGCTACGTCGATCCCGAGGGTCACGTCGAACTGCGATTCGAGGACTGCCGCGTGCCGGCCACCAACCTGATCGCCAACGACGGCGATGGGTTCGCGATCAGTCAGGCGCGGCTCGGGCCAGGTCGCATCCACCACTGCATGCGCTCGATCGGGGCGGCCGAACGGGCCCTGGAGTTGCTGTGCAAGCGGGCGTTGTCGCGCACCACCTTCGGTAAGCGGATCGCCGAGCGCAGCAACATCATGGACTGGATCGCCGAGTCGCGCATCGACCTGGAGATGGTCCGCCTGTTGACCCTGAAGACCGCGTGGATGATGGACAACGTCGGCAACAAGGCCGCTGCCGTCGAGATCAGTGCGATCAAGGTTGCCGCGCCCAACGTCGCACTGCGCATCATCGATCGCGCCATGCAGGTTCACGGCGCCGGAGGACTCAGTGACGACTGGCCGTTGGCGCAGATGTACGCGCATCAACGCACGCTGCGTCTTGCCGACGGGCCCGACGAGGTCCACAAGATGACGATTGCCCGCCGCGAGCTGCGTCGCCACGATCCCGACTTCCGGATGTAAGACTCCGACGATGGACTCAGCCACGCGCCCGCGCTTCCACCTCGCCATGCCGGTCGACGACCTCGACGCGGCGCGCGAGTTCTACGGCCGCACGCTCGACTGCGCCCAGGGACGCAGCGCCGATACGTGGGTCGACTGGAACCTGCGCGGTCACCAGATCGTGACGCACCTGTCTCCGACACCCACGGGTCGTATTCACAGCCCTGTCGACGGCCGCGATGTGCCGGTGCCGCACTTCGGCCTCATCCTGACGGTCGACGACTTTCACGCACTCGCCGAGCGTCTGCGGGCCGCCGGCACCCAGTTCGTCATCGAGCCGTACGTGCGCTTCGAGGGTGAGACCGGCGAGCAGTGGACGATGTTCCTCTACGACCCGGCCGGCAATGCACTCGAATTCAAGGCGTTCGCCGACGACTCGCAGGTGTTCGCGGTCTGACCGCGATCAGTTGCTGTAGACGCGGTCGGGCGCCACGAACACGGCAACCCTGCGCTGTTCGACCATCGCCTTGTCGTAGGCATCCCAGTCGTCGTGCTGGCCGCCGGCCGCGGTGAAGATGTCGCGGAGCAACAGCCGGTAGCGCTCGGGATCGACCTCGGGATGCGGATCGTCAGGCCCGATCAGTTCTGCGCTGCCTTCTATCGATGCCCACGACCAGCCGGACCGAAACGCGAGCGTGACCTGCGGTCGAGCGCGTAGGTTGCGTAGCTTTGCCGGCCCGTAGGTGACGAAGGCCAGCACCGGTTCACCCGACAGCGGGTGATCGAGCAGGCCGGCGTTGACCAGCGAGGACTGGATGGTCGCATCGCCTCGCAACGTGGAGACGACGCAGAGGAACTGCTCCTTGACGGCGAGCGCCATCACTTCGTCCAAATTCACGGGCGGTCTCCTGTCGTTCGGTCGCGCACCTCGACGGCGCGGCTGAACCCGATGAGGTCCAGCCGGTCACGCAGTCGCGAGTTGTTGCACACCACGGCGAGGTCGGCGCCGTTCTGTCGTGCCGAGCCTGCTGCACCCAGCAGCACACCGAGGCCGATGTCGTCGAGAACGGTCACTCCATCGAGATCGATCACCAATTCCCTGCCTGGATGGTGGGTCAGCGCCTTGGTCAACGCGTCGTGCAACAGTGGGACGGTCGCCATGTCGATCTCACCCGACAGGGTGATGACCGCAGCGTCTCCGGCCACGATCGTGCTCGTCGACAGGTTCATTGCTCGCAGGCTACGGCTATGGAGGTTCGAGCGCCATGGTCGCTGTGGCGGTCACCGTGATGTCTGGCAGCAGCGTGCCGATCAACGGAACATCGGTGCGGGTGAGGTGGCTCACGGTGACCGTGACGGCACTGTCCGAGGAGCTCGTCGCGATCGCGAGGGGTTGCAGGGCGACAGCGCGGCCGGCGGCAGCGCTCGCTGCTGCGGCGGATGGTTGGGCGACCGCGGCAGCCCGAACGGCTTCCCGGGCAGCCTGCTGTACGGCGAGTTGGTCACGGACCACGACGGCCAACTGCACGATGCCGAGCAGGAAGATGAACAGCAGTGGCAGGCACAGCGCCAGCTCCACAGCGGCCTGGCCTCGGTCGCGTCGCTCAGAGTTTGCTGGTGACAGCATCGATCACCCGGTCGAAGAGATGGCCGATCTTGCCGGCGCCACCGCCACTGGTGGCCCAGCCGACAACGAGGAGGGCGATCACCGCGGCGCCCAACATGACGAGCGCGTATTCGGTGGTGGCCTGACCGCGATC
This sequence comes from Ilumatobacteraceae bacterium, assembly GCA_040005915.1. Classification (GTDB taxonomy): domain Bacteria; phylum Actinomycetota; class Acidimicrobiia; order Acidimicrobiales; family Ilumatobacteraceae; genus JAENVT01. The sequence goes on along the minus strand of JBDTYA010000277.1, from coordinate 3,028 downwards.
GTCGGCGGCCAGGGACCAGGCGTGTAGCCGGGCGCAGAGTCTGCTCATTGTGAGCTCCGTTCGGAAGAGGGAAGTTGGTCGCGTTCACGTGTGCAGCGACGAGAGGGCTCCGAGGAGCAAGGGCACGATGGCCAAGAGCACGAACGACGGCAACGTGCACAGGACGAGCGGCATCGCGAGCCGCACCGGCAACTCGCGGGCGGCAGCATCCGTGTCGCGTCGCCGTTGTTGACGGGCTTCGAACGACAGGCGTTCGAGGACCGGCGCCAAGGGCAACCCGTAGCGGTCGGCCGCCGACAGCGAGTCCACCAGCGGACGGGCCACAGCGCCGAGACGAACAGTGAGCCGCTCGAGGGCGTCGGCGAACCGGTCGCCGTGTCGCATGGCATCGTCGACCGCGGCGAATGCCGGCCGCAACACGGTTGGGAGGTGGGGAACGATCTCGCCGATTGCCTGCGCCGGCAGGTACCCGGCGCGGATCGACAGCACCAACAGGTCGAGTGCATCTGGGAAGTCGGTCGAGATCTGCCGTCGTTCGGCGGCTCGTCGGCGGATGGTCGACCACCTCCGCCTCAACGCCGGGGCGATCGCGACGGCGATGCCGAGCAGTGGTGACACGAACAGCGTCGGGCCGACCACCGACATCAGGATCCACTTGCGCGATCGGCCGGGGGTGGGCGAGACCCGCGGGTGCGGTCGCGGGCGCACACGCCAGGCGATCAGGATGACGACGATCACCGAACCCGCGGCCCCGACGAGGCTCGTCATGACCGTGCCGGGCTCATGATGAGCTTCATCCATCTCCAGCCGATGAGGTTCAACGCCAGTCCGCAGGCCGCGCACATGGAACCCGCCAACGTCGTGACGTAGACGTCGCGCGTGCGTTGGCTGGCGAGCGCACTCCACACCGCGAAGGCCACGGGAACGATGGTCAGCACGCGGGCGCTGAGACGAGCTTGCGACCCGTGGGCACGGCGCTCGTCGCCGGCCGCGGCGCGCTCGCGCAGAACTGCTGCAGCCTCGTCGAGCGTTGCCGCGACGGGGCCGCCGAGATGTGCCGACGCAGCGAGTGCCTGCACGGTGAACGCCAGGTCGGCGTCGTGCGTCTCGACGGTGGCCAACGCATCGCCGAGCGAGCACCCGGCGTTCAGCCGACCGATGATGTCGGCGAGTGGTGACGATGCCTGGGTCTCTTCGATGAACGCGCTGGTCAGGCTCGAACCACTGCGAACCTGTCGGGCGATCGCGTCGAGCAGCGCGGCCTCGTCGGAGCCGGCCGAGTGCGACGTGAAGCGTTTGGCGTGCGTCCGGAAGCCACGTCCGGATTGTCGTATGCGTCGCGTGGCGCGGGTGATGAGCAGTGTCGCCAGCAACGCCGCGAGTGATCCAACGAGAAGTGTGGTCACCGTCGGGCCCTGTGCGCCGCGGCCGTGACGTTGGAGCGCTCGGCCAGCCTGCGCAAATGCAGACCGCCGACCGTGTCGTCGGCTTCGCAGACCTCGATCACCTGCCGTTGATTGCCGACCGACCGTCCGACGTGGATGACAACGTCGATAGACCGGCGCACCTGGTCATGGATCGCTTCGAGCGGCCAGCCCGGAACCTCTTGCAACACGAGCGAGCAAATGCGGGCGATGGCGTCGGCGGCGGAGTTGGCGTGCACCGTGGCCATCGAGCCGTCGTGACCGGTGTTCATCGCTTGCACGAGTTGCACGGCCTCTGCGCCCCGCACCTCACCGAGCACGAGACGGTCGGGCCTCATGCGTAGCGCGGTGCGAAGTAGTCGCGTCATGGTGATCTCACCTGTTCCCTCGGCGCTCGATGGGCGTGTCTCGAGCCGCACAACGTGCGGATGATGGAGGCTCAGCTCGGCGATGTCTTCGAGCGTGATGAGGCGTTCGGTCGCCGGCACGAGCGCGGCCAACGCGTTGAGCAGCGTCGTCTTGCCCGACGACGTCGCGCCGCTGACCAACACGTTGCAGCGTGCCGCGACGATCGTTTGCAACAGCTCGGCGACATCGGGTGACGCGAACGCCGACAACGGGAGCGGGCGCGGAGCGAATCGCCGGATCGTCAGGCAGGGGCCGTCGACCGAGATCGGTTCGATCACGGCGCAGACCCGAGAGCCGTCGGGCAATCGGGCGTCGACGGTCGGATTCGAGCGATCGATGCGCCGCCCGATCGGTCGCAGTATGTGCTCGATCGCCGTGGTCACGGCACCCGCGCTCATGGTCGCGACCCGCACCAACCTCCCATCGCGCTCGATCCACACGTCGCCGTGGCCGTTGACGATCACCTCGTCGACAGCGATGTCGGCGAGCCAGCGCTCGAGCCCGCCCAGCGGCGATCGTTCGGCAACGAAGTCGATCATGCCGCGCCCCGCAACGAGAGGAGCAACGATTTCGGCAGTCTGGTGCTCAGCAAGCCGGCATCGACAGCTCTGGCCACCGCCGGGTCGAGCCGGACCTCGGCGACGACGGGCACACCGAGGGCATGCTCGACGTCGCTCGATGTCAACGCCCGGCCCGGTTCGTCGATCAACACGATGCCGGTCGGTCGGATGCACAGTTGCTGGGCGCGGCGGATGGCGATGAAGCACGGCCGGGTGACCAGCAACGAATGCTCGGCGGCATCGTGCAAGGCCTTGGGCGGAGAGCCGGTGCCGGCATCGACGACCACGTTGTCGAAGCCGTTCAACGCAGCAACAAGTCGTGGCCATTGATCGTCTGGAGCGACGGCGAATCCTCGCGAGAAGAGACGAACCTCGTCGCGCACGGTCACGATCAGGCGGTCGAGCTCGGCGGCACCCGCGGTTGGCGAGGCCAGCCAATCGACCACACCCGGTCCGCTCGGCTCGGCGAGACCGAGAGCCGTCGCACAATCTCCGCTGAGGTCTACCAACGTCGCCGACCGGCCTCGTGCCGAGCCCAGAGCCAACGCGCAGGCAACCACCGTCGTACCGCTGCCGCCCTTGGCGGCCCAACAAACGATCACGTGACTTCCACCCCCGACGAACTGGAGAGCTACA
>JBDTYA010000276.1:0-8681 GCA_040005915.1 Ilumatobacteraceae bacterium | reverse complement strand
CGAAAACGCCGCCAAACCGACGACAAGTCCCGTCACTACGACCGCCGAAAGAAGACGACCGCGGGTGTTCATTGCGTCAGGATAATGCTGGTCCGATACATCCGTCGTTACCGGCGCGCTCCTCAGCGAGCGTTGTCCCGGCTTGTCGCCACCCCCGGAAAAATCATCGGTGACGTGCGCCGTCGCGGTGATCGTATGCGGACACCCGAAGTGTTGATCGCCTTCGGGGTGAAATCGAACCCCATCAACTACGGCGCGACCTTGTCGCCGACAGCGCGAACCATCCGGTGACGTCCACAGTGACGTGCGTGTTGCCGGCGGGAACCTCGGCATCGAGGTTCGATTCGTGTCACCGTCGGGACGGATCTCCGATGGCAGTGCCCGCGAGGGTCCGACGAGCGGCAGCATCCTCGACGGTGGCTACGTGCTGCAGGTGACCGTCCCGGCGCTTGCCAGATCTGGAACGTGGTCGGTTCAGTACGTCTCCTTGCCTGTCGGTGTCGGCAAACACGCAGTTCATGTCACCTCACAACTGGCCACCGCCGGCTTCCCTACCACCTTCACCAACAACTGACCGCTGTGTCGGCGGCCACCAGTAAACGGTGAGTTCACTCGACCATCGGGATTGCTGTAGATCCTGCAATCGAGTCTCGAGATCCACGCTTGGTCCGTTTCCGCGACACGCCATCCATTGTTCGTCGACTCGTCAGGACCACCAACCCAATTAGACCTGGTCGAAGTCTTGTCAGCCGCCAGAGATGGCGGGAATGATCGAAACGTCCGAACCGTCGCCGATCGTCGTCTCGACACCATCAAGATCGCGAATGTTGTCGCCATCCACGAAGAGGTTGACGTGGATTCTCATGCGGCCCGTTTCATCGCGGACCCGCCGCTCTAACGCTGGGTGCGTGGTCGCCAGCGAGTCGAACACGGAACAGACCGTCACCGGTGTCGAGTCGACGACGACGTCCACAGAGCTGGCGCCGCCAGCGAGGTTCCGCAGCTGTGTTGGAATCCGGACTCGGACAAGCATCGCGGTCAGTGAACCGGCGCTGCCCGCACCGACATGATCGGCGGCAGATGCGACGCAAGCTCGCGCCAGCTGTCGCCGTCGTCAGTTGATGCGAAGAGCTCGCCCGTTCGCGTCCCGAAGTAGAGCCCGCAGCGATCCAGACCGTCAGTCGTGAAACCGTCACGCAGGATCGTGAGATGAGCGCCGCTCTGCGGCAGGCCGTTGGTCAACGGCAGCCACGTCTCACCGCCATCCTCGGTCTTCCACACGATGCAATGCCCATCCGGCGTACAGCGGTACCCGTCGCTTTCCAACGGCAACAGATACGCGTGGCCCGCCCGCGTTGGATGCGCAACAACTGGAAAGCCGAAGTCCATTCCAGCGATGCTCGTCATCGGTTCCCACGAGTCTCCGCCGTTATCACTGCTGTAGATCCCTCCGTGGTGCTGGAGGTAGAGGCGGTCCGGATCACCTGCATCGCGAGCGACTTTGTGTACGCACTGACCGAACTCGGGGGTCGGTGCGTCCGGCATGAACGGAACCACGATGCCTCGATTACTAGCAGACCACGTGTCGCCGCCGTCGTCGCTCCGATACACGCCGGCCGCCGAGACCGCAATGAGCAATCGATCCGGATCCGTGGGGTGCACGAGGATCGTGTGCAAACACATGCCCCCTCCGCCCGGAACCCACTGGGGGCGATGGGGATGATCCCACAGTCCGCGAATCAGCGAGAAAGTACGCGCGCCATCGTCGCTGCGGAACAACGCGGCGGGCTCCACCCCGGCGTAGAAGACGTCGGGCTGGTCGGCCGGGCCCGGGGTCAACTGCCAGACGCGGGCCACGGATGCGCCGGTGTCATCGGGGAACGCCAGCGCGGCGTGGTCCTCCTCTCGCCAGGTGGCCCCGAGATCATCCGAGCGTCGTAGTACTGGCCCCCAATGACTGCTGACCGAGCCGACGAACACCCGCGTCTGCGGCCCGCGATTGTCTATGCACGTCGAGTAGATCTCCTCACCACGAAAGGTGGGGCCGCTGAGCACAAATGTGTCACGGTCGGGTCCGGCGCGCAGTGTGAACAGGCCTTTGGTGGTCCCGATGAGGACGAGCGTGCCGATTGCGCGGCCAGCCGTCGGGCGTTGTTCGGTGGTTGAATTCATGACTCCTCCGACTCGGTTTGTTGCCACAATTTGACTCGCAAAGCGCCACAGTCCGCAATTCTCCGGGCGAACCCTCGAGTCGGACGACCCTCTAAGAACGACATGCTGGTGGCACGTCTTTGAGCTCATCGCAAGTACTTCTTCGCGGGTTGGTAGGAGAGGATGTACATGTCGGCTTCGGCTTCGCCACGTTGCATTGCTCTGCACGCGAGAGTGCTGAAGGCGCATCGCCATCCGCAGCTGCAACTCACCAACGATGACAACAAGCAAATGCGCAATCGGTAAGTCGGGGAGTGGCCTTGCGGAGTTCGCCGCGCTTCATCCCAGTCGGAGAGGAGCCGACCTCGAACTGCTCCCATTCGCATTGCTCGCTCCTGTGCGCCCCGTCTGCGCAGGGCTTGCGATCCGGAGGGTGGCGCGAGAGACGGCATTGACGCTGTAACAATATTGAGTATAGTACTTCAGTATGCTACTGAGTTTCGACTTGAAGGAATCAGACGGGTGAGCGTGCGACACGCCATTCTTGCGTTGTTGAGTGAGGGCCCGAAGTACGGGCTGCAGCTGCGTCAGGAGTTCGAGGCGCGCACTGGAGAGGTGTGGCCGTTGAACGTCGGCCAGGTGTACACCACGCTGCAGCGCCTCGAACGCGACGGTCTCGTGGAGTCCGGCGAGGCTGACGGGCGGCCCCATGAGGGCGCGCAGAAGGGTTACCGGATCACGGCCCCGGGTCGGCGTGAGTTGGTCGACTGGTTGACGAAACCGCTCGATGATCCGCAGCCGCCGCGTGACGAGTTGTTGATCAAGGTGTTGATCGCGGTTCAGGTTCCGGGTGTCGAGGTGCATGACGTGATCCAGGTGCATCGCCGCCACCTTGTGGAGACGATGCAGCGGTATACGGCCGTCAAAGCAAGCGCATCTGAACTCGACGTCGCTCTTGCGCTCGTCGTCGACGCCGAGCTGTATCGCATCGAGGGCGCGGTCCGGTGGTTGGACACTGCCGAGGTCCGGCTGCGCCAGCACACGTTGCACATTCCGGAGATTGCCGACGAGACGCCCGCCCTCCTTGCGAAGCGGGCGAACTCCGTGGTCGCTGCAGGCCAACGTTCCGCTCGTCGTCGTGCGGTTCAGCGATGAGCGTGCTGCGGATGGTGCAGGTGTCGAAGGTGTACGGCGGTGGGGCAGCGGCGGTGCACGCGCTGCGCGATGTGAATTTGTTGGTCGAGGCGGGTGAGCTCGTCGCAGTGATGGGTCCGAGTGGTTCGGGTAAGAGCAGCATGCTGACGATCGCCGGAACGCTGGAGGATGCGACGTCGGGTGAGGTGACCGTTGACGGTGCTGCGATCGGGTCGATGTCGGCTAAGGACCGGGCGCGGTTGCGTCGCCGTTCGATCGGCTTCGTGTTCCAGGACTTCAACCTGCTGTCGGGGTTGACGGCTGCGGAAAATGTGGCGATGCCGCTCGAGCTCGACGGGATGAACGCGCGTCAGGCACGGGCTGCAGCCCATGCGGCGTTGGAGCGCCTCGGGGTACTCGAGCGTGCAGCACACTTCCCTGACGACTTGTCCGGAGGTGAACGCCAGCGTGTCGCGATCGCCCGCGCGATCGTCGGGGAACGCAAGCTGTTGCTGGCCGACGAACCAACGGGGGCGCTCGACTCGGTCAACAGCGAGTCGGTGATGCGCCTGCTCCGTGAGGCGTGCACGGCGGGCGCGGCGGGCGTGGTCGTCACCCACGAGGCGCAGCTTGCATCGTGGGCAGATCGAGTGGTGTTCATCCGTGACGGGCATTTGGTCGATCAGACGTCGCGGCCTGCGGGACCCGAAGCGTTGCTTGTTGCAGGAACGCCGTGAGCCGCACTCGTTCGGGCCGACGCCCCATCATGCGGTGGGCGCTGCGGATGTTCCGACGGGAGTGGCGCCAACAAATCCTGGTGCTGGCCTTGCTCGTCGTCGCGATCGCGGCCGCGGTCGCAGGCTCTGCAGTGGCTACCAATGCGTCGTCGGACGCCGACGGCCGTTTCGGTTCCGGAGGCGCCCGGATCACGGTCGAGGGTGACGGTCATCTCGATGGCTTCACGCTCGACAAAGCAGCGACGGCTGCGGCGGCGAGGTTCGGCATCGTTGAGCCCGTCGCGCACCTGGCGGTCCCGGTACCGGGATCCGTCCGCGATCTCGATGTGCGCGATCAAGACCCCGCCGGCGTGTACAGCTCGGGGACATTGCACGTGGTGTCCGGCCGCTACCCGACGGGTGTCGGCGAGGTAGCACTGACGAAGTCTGCGGCGTCGCTGCTCGATACCGGCATCGGCTCCGCCGTCGCGCTCGGGTCACCTGCAACGGTGGTCGGGATTGTCGAAAACCCGGCGCAACTCGATGACACCTTCGGTCTCGTCGCCCCGGGAACCATCGCCGATCCGACCTCGATCACACTGTTCGCCGATCGCGACTCGATCAACCCCGAGTCACCACCGGCGACGGAGGTCGGCAGCGGACTGTCGTTCCGGATCGAACTGATCGGCGCCCAAAACGGTGCCGTGGCGGCCGTCGTGCTCACCGCGACGACTCTGCTGATGGCCCTCGTCGGCCTGATCGCATCCGCCGGATTCCTCGTTGTCGCACAACGCCATCAACGACAGCTCGGACTCGTGACCGCGATCGGCGCGACGACGCGACAAGTGCGCCTCGTGGTCCTCGCCAACGGCGTTATCGTCGCGCTCGCCGCGGCGGTGATCGGCGGCGCCTTGGGCATCGCTGGCTGGATCGTCGCCGCACCGGCCGTCGAACGGGCCGCGAACCATCACATCGGCCGCCTCGACATGCCGTGGGGTCTCGTCCTGGCGATTCTGGTGCTCGCTGTCGTGATGTCGACCCTCGCTGCGTGGTGGCCCGCACGAGTCGCGGCTCGACAACCGGTGATGGCAGCACTCGCGGGACGGCCGGCCAAGCCGCAGCCGACCCATCGGTCGTTGCTCGTCGCGATCGCCTTCGCCACATCGGGCGTCGTCAGCATCGTGTTCGCCCATGCGACGAGCCGGCATGTCCGCCCGCTGCTACTCGTGGTCGGACTCCTCGCCGTCGTCGTCGGCGCGATCTTCGTCGCACCGGCGGCCGTGCGCCTGCTCGGTTTGGTTGCCCGCCGACTGCCATTCGCCCCCCGGTTGGCTCTGCGCGATCTGTCGAGGTATCAAGCTCGGGCCGCGGCGGCGCTCGCTGCGATCACGCTCGGGCTCGGCATCGCCGTCGGCGTGATCGCTGTCGCAGCTGCCAGCCAGGATCCTCCAGGAGCCGGCAACCTCTCGGCGAGCGAGTTGATGATCATGGTCGACTCGATCCAGTCGCCGACCGACCCGGCAGCGATCGCCGCGCAGACGGCGTCCCTCGACGCTCGCGCCGAGGGAGTCGCCACAGCGCTCGGATCCGGGTTCGCGCCGATACCGCTGAACGTCGCCTTCGCCGCATCGGAGGGCGCGACCGGCGATCGCCCACCGGCAACCCTGGGAATCCGACGCGGTGAGAACACCATCGAAGACGCTGCACTCCCGTTCGTCGCGACACCGGAAGTGCTCTCCGCCTATGGCATCGACCCCGCAACCATCGATCCGGCCGTCGATGTGCTCACCACCCGGACTGAGCCCATGCTGCTGCTCGCCCCACCCCCGCTGAACGGCACCGGCAAGTTCGAGCGACCGGACTTCGACGCCCCACCAGCCTCCACACAGATCGTCGACCTACCGAAATGGCACGACGCCCCCAACTCGCTGATCACCGAAACGGCCCTGCAGCGTAAGGGCTGGGTATCGGCGCGAACAGCATGGATCATCGAATCACCCACAGCACTCACCTCCGCGCAGATCAACCACGCACGCTCCGCCGCCGCGGACGCCGGTCTCGTCATCGAGACCCGCGATCACCAAGACAGCCTGTCCTCCGTCCGCAACGGGGCAACGCTCATCGGCGCACTCCTGGCCATGGCGATCGTCGCGATGACCGTCGGCCTCATCCGCGGCGAATCCGCTCGCGACGTCCGCACAATGACCGCCACCGGCGCAGCCGGGCGGACACGACGAGCGATCACCGCCTCCACCGCAGGCGCCCTCGCGACCCTCGGCGTCGTCCTCGCGGTCGCAACCGCATACGGAGCGCTCATCGCCGCCTTCCACACCGACCTCGGCAGACTCGCTCCCCTACCCGTCAACAACCTGCTCACTCTGCTCATCGGGCTCCCGCTCGCCGCAACAGCCGCCGGATGGGTGCTCGCCGGCCGCGAGCCCAAATCCTTCGCCCGTCAACCCATCGACTGAACCATCGGCACGCGACGAGGGCGTCGGGCTGTGCGGTCGGCGTCACCGGTGCGTGTTCGAGAACCTTCTGCGGTGGACAGGCCGGGTTGCCTCGCGATGCTCAACGATCCGAGCACGGTCATGGCGCGCATCGCGCTCAGGCCGACGTAGGTCGGCCTCATCGATTTCCAGACCCGAATGCCCCGCCCGCTCGGTCGACTCCGTCCGGCGACGCCAACCTGAGGAGCGCATGATGAACACCACGTTCACCGACGAACAAGTGCGAGACCTCGCCGCTACAGCCAGGCCGTACAGCGCGGCCCCTGCTGTCCCGGAGACCGCAACGCGACCGGAGGGCCCGTGTCACGACAACCAACACTTGGACCACGTCGGGTCGTCGTGGAGGACCTGCACGCAGCGGTCACCTTGTTCGTCGAACTCGGCCTGGAACTGAACGGTGGCTCGTCACACGTCGAGGGTGCCTGGGGCGGCCGCGTCGTCGGCCTCGAAGACGTTCGAGTCGAGATCGCCTGTGTGCGCACACCCGCCGGCCACGGCCGGCTCGAGTTGACGAAGTTCCACCATCCGACAGCGACGGCCGCTGAGCCCAACGAGCCAGCGAGAACGTTCGGTCTCCGTCGCCTCATGTCCCCGGTCGACGACATCGACGACGTGGTCACGCGGATGAGGGCTCGCGGCGGCGTACTCGTCGGCGAGATCGCGCAGTTCGAGGACATCGACCGGCTCTGTTACCTCCGCGATCCGGGCGGCACGGCGTGACCGAACCTCAGCGAACGGCGCGTCGCTGGGTCGGCAGACTCGACTCGCAGCTGCTGACGATACGCAAACCGCTCATTGACTAGGTTCACGCCGACGATCCATTTCAATGGGCGTCCGATGAAGGGGATCACGTGGCCGAGACGTTCATGACGGACGCAGGGATCGAGTACGTCCGTACGCCCGAATATCGGTTCGAGGGTTTGGCCGACTTCCCGTACGACACCATCGAAGTCACGATCGACGGGCTGCGGATGGTCTACGTCGACGAAGGCCCACGCGATGCCCCCGTTGTGCTGTTGCTCCATGGCGAACCGGCATGGAGCTACCTGTATCGCCGGATGATCCCACCGTTGACCGGCGCCGGCTACCGCTGCATCGCCCCCGACCTGATCGGATTCGGGCGCTCCGACAAACCAACCGACCGGGCCACATACAGCTACAACGGACATGTCCGCTGGTTGCACACCTTTCTGGATGCAATCCAGCTACAGGCTGGCTGCACACTGTTCGCCCAGGACTGGGGTGGCCTGCTCGGCCTTCGCCTGGTCGCTGAGCGTCCGGGCCAGTTCGCTCGCGTCGCAATCGGGAACACCGCCCTCCCAACCGGCGAGTCGGCCGGCCCAGGTTTCGACGCTTGGCTCGCCTACTCGCAAAGCCCCGCCTTCGACGACATCGGCGCGCTGTTCGCGCGGGCAGTTCAAGCCCGCCGACTCGACGACGACGAGATCCGCGCCTACGCGGCCCCTTTCCCCGACCGGTCCTACATGGCGGGCGCAATCGCCTTCCCGACACTCGTCCCCATCACCGCACAACACGATGCTGTCACGGAGAACCAGGCTGCCTGGGTGATCCTCGAAACCTGGGACAAGCCGTTCTTGACCCTGTGGTGCCCGCACGATCCCGTGCTCGGTCACCTCGCACCGACATTCATCCAACGCATCCCCGGCGCCGCCGGCCAACCTCACCGCAGCTTCGAGCCCGGCGGACACTTCGTCCAAGACGACCGCGGAGAAGACATCGCCTACGAACTCATCAAATGGCTCCCGCAACTCCCCAAGTGATGACCAGCCAGATCGTCGCCGAACCACAACCCAGAGCCCGATGAGATAGCCGGCCCGCAGCCGAAGACCGACGAATTCGTTACTGATCACTCGGTCAACCCATGTTGCAATCTCTTCCCCATGGCCAACCAGCGGCACGTTTGAACGGGCCGACGTCACGCGTCGTCTCCGCTGGAACCCGATCGGCAATACGAAGGCAGCGAACCACGTTCGCCCACGACCCTTCCCACAGTCTTCCCAATCTCGCCGAGCCCATAGCCACTGATGGGCTCAACGGTTCAACTACCCCGGGCACCGACGGGCTCCTGATTGCCCTGCTCAAGCCTGCTTTTTAGCGCCCCCGGTAGGATTCGAACCTACGACGCACGGTTTAGGAAACCGATGCTCTA
>JBDTYA010000275.1:0-2157 GCA_040005915.1 Ilumatobacteraceae bacterium | reverse complement strand
GCCGGCCTGAAGATCCTCCAGGTCGCCGGCGACGTTCTCGATGGCGATCATCAGGTCGTGACGGCGCTGACCGTCGGACAACGTGGGGTGGCGTTCACCCGTCTCGACGTCGATGATGTAGGCGCTGAGCTCGCCTGCATCACGGCGGAACAGGGTGTTCGACAGCGAGCAGTCTCCCCAGTAGAAGCCGGCGAGGTGAAGGCGCACCAGCAGCCCGGAGAGCGCATCGAGCAGCCGATCGCCGAGGTAGGGAACGCGCAGACCGCGGCCGGACAGCAGGACGCGGTACGGCAAGGAGTAGTCGATGTTGCGGGTGATCAACAGGCCATCGATGTCGTTGTCGGGATCGCGTTCGATGACCACGCCGACGACCTCGGCAGTGGGCAACCCGGCGTCGCCGAGCTCGCGTAGCAGACGCCATTCGCGCTGGGCCAGGTTGTCGGGCAGCTCCTTGACGACGTATGTGATGTCGCCGGATTCGACGAGGCGCACCACGTGACGGTGCAGCCCGACTACCTCGTGCAAACCAGGGATGGTCCAGTCGTCGAGCCGCTCGAGGAACGGCCAGTCGACCATGGCCGAATGTTCGCCCGGCTTGGCGATGTGCAGCCTCACAGCGCGCCCACCCCTCTCATTGCGGCACCAGCTCGCGCAGCAACCCGACGAGGAACTCGGCCGGTTCGGCGTCGCGCGGTATCGGCACGACGAGCTGTTGCGAGTCGGGCTTGAAGATCGCGCTGCGCGCCAAACGCTGGAGGCGCATCTCGGCACTGGTCTTCAGGTCGAGCGGTGCCAGGCGCGCCTGACTGGAGGCGATCGACACGTCACGCAGGCCCAACCGGTGACACTCGGCGCGAAGGTAGCCGACGTTCAACAACGCCTCGGCCGGCTCCGGTACAGGCCCGTATCGGTCCTCCCACTCGCTGCGGATGTCGTCGACCTCGACTGCGGTCGTGACTGCCGCGAGACGTCGGTATGCCTCGAGCCGGGACTCCTCCTTCTCGACGTAATCGGTGGGGAGGAAGGCGTCGGTGGGCACATCGAGCTTCAACTCGCTCGGCTCCTTCTTCGGCTCGCCCTTCATCTCACCGACAGCCTCTGTCACCATCTGGCAGTACAGGTCGTAGCCGACCGCGGCGATGTGGCCGCTCTGCGATTCGCCGAGCAGGTTGCCGGCGCCGCGGATCTCGAGATCGCGCATCGCGATCTTGAACCCGCTGCCGAGATCCGTTGCTTCGCCGATGGTGCGCAACCGCTCGTAGGCCTCTTCCGTCAGCCTGACATCCGAGGGGTGGAAGAGATACGCGTACGCCCGTGATCCACTGCGCCCGACGCGCCCGCGCAGCTGGTGCATCTGCCCGAGGCCCAACAGGTCGGCGCGCTCGACGACCAACGTGTTGACCGTCGGCATGTCGATGCCGCTCTCGATGATCGTCGTACACACCAACACGTCGAATCGGCCCTCCCAGAAGTCGACGACGATCTGTTCGAGCGAACCCTCGTCCATCTGGCCATGAGCGACGGCGATGCGCGCCTCGGGCACCAGTTCGCGCAGTCGCTCGGCGGCCATCGAGATGGTTTTGACCCGGTTGTGCACCCAGAACACCTGGCCCTCGCGCAGCAGTTCGCGGCGCAGCGCCTCGACGGCGACGCGCTCGTCGTATTCGCCGACGAACGTCAGGATCGGTTGGCGGTCGGCCGGCGGCGTCTGCAACAGCGACAGGTCGCGGATCCCGACCAGGCTCATCTCCAAGGTCCGCGGGATCGGGGTCGCGCTGAGGGTCAGCACGTCGACGTTGACCTTCAACTTCTTCATCGCCTCTTTGGCCTGCACGCCGAAGCGCTGCTCCTCGTCGACGATCAGCAGGCCGAGGTCCTTGAACTGCACGCCGTCCTGCAACAACCGGTGGGTACCGATCACACAGTCGACGACACCGTCGGCCAGCCCGTCGAGCACGTGCCTGGCCTCTTTGTTGGTGAGGAAGCGGCTCAGCGTCTCGACCCGGATCGGGTATCCGGCGAAGCGGTCGGCGAACGTGTTGCCGTGCTGCGTCACCAGCAGCGTGGTCGGTGCCAGGACCGCGACCTGCTTGCCGTCCTGTATCGCCTTGAACGCGGCGCGGATGGCCACCTCGGTCTTGCCGAACCCGACGTCGC
>JBDTYA010000274.1:0-17517 GCA_040005915.1 Ilumatobacteraceae bacterium | reverse complement strand
CGCTGATGCGGATGGTCGAGGTCGAGATCATCTCGATGTTGACCGACTCGTCGGCGAGCGTACGGAACATCTTGGCGGCGACGCCGGGGCTGGTCTTCATTCCTACGCCGACAAGGCTGATCTTGGCGATGTCTGCGTCGTGGTTCACGCCGGTCGCACCGATCTCGGCGGCAACCCGACTGACGATGGACTCGGCCACGGCCATGTCGGCCTTGGGCATCGTGAAACTGATGTCGGTCTTGCCGTCCTGCGATGTGTTCTGCACGATCATGTCGACGTTGACGTTGGCCGCGGCGAGTGCTTCGAAGAGAGCCGCGGAGATCCCGGGGCGATCGGGAACGGAGAGGATGGTCACCTTCGCCTCGCTGATGTCGGTGACGACCCCGGAGATGATTGGTTCTTCCATGCTTGGCTCCTGATCGGTGACCCACGTTCCCGGCTCCCACGTGAAGGCCGAACGGACGTGAATGGGGACGTTGTGGTTGCGAGCGAACTCGACGCTGCGCAGTGCCAACACCTTGCTACCGGCGCCGGCCATCTCGAGCATCTCGTCGAAGTTGACATGCGACAGCTTGCGGGCCTGCGGCACGATGCGCGGGTCGGCGGAGAAGACCCCGGTGACGTCGGTGTAGATCTCGCAGCTGTCGGCGCCGAGGGTGGCGGCCAAGGCGACGGCCGTCGTATCGCTTCCCCCACGACCGAGCGAGGTGATCTCCTTCTCGGTGCTGATTCCCTGGAACCCGGCGACCACGCATACCTTGCCGGCGGCGAGGGCTTCACGGACGCGATCACCCTTGACCTCGAGGATCTTGGCCTTGGTGTGCACGGAGTCGGTGATGATGCCCGCCTGGCTGCCGGTGAAGCTGACGGCGTCGACGCCGAGGTCGGCGAGCGCCATGCACAGCAGCGACATCGAGATCCGCTCGCCGGTGGTGATCAGCATGTCCATCTCGCGGCCAGGCTGGGTCTTGGACACGTCGTTGGCCAGCTTGATGAGGGTGTCGGTGGTCTTGCCCATCGCGCTCGGCACGACGACGACATCGTGCCCGTGGCGTCGGGTGAAGGCGACGTTCTCGGCGACGGCGCGCATACGGTCTGGGTCGGCGACAGAGGTTCCGCCGTATTTCTGGACGATCAGGGCCACGGGTTCCACAGGCTACCCAGTTAGGGTCGAACGTCGTGCTCGGCCGCGTGTTGGATGATTCGTATGCGCCGGAGGTGCGCAGGGACCTCACGGCGTTCGCCGCGGCGCGGATGTCATCCAACGCCTGTTACCGCTTCGTCGGCCCGTTCATCGCCACGATCGCCCGCGGGTTGGATGTCCACCTCGCTGATATCGGCGTGGCGATCGCGGTCTCGGAGATGTTCGGGTTGGCCTCGCCGCTGATCGGTCGGGTCGTCGACCGGCTCGGGGCACGACGGGCTGTGACCGTTGGTCTGATGGCGGCGATCGTGGGCACATGCCTTGCGGCGGCCACGCAGGGTGTGGCGATGTTGGCCGTCGCCCTGGTGATCATCGGTCAAGGCAACACGACGTTCTATCTCGGCATCGGCAGTTGGATCGCGATGCACGTGCCGTACGAACGTCGTGGTCGGGTGACCGGCCTGATCGAGGTCTCGTGGGCATTCGGTCTGCTGATCGGCGTCAGCACCATGGGCCTCGTCACTGCCGTTTCGAACTGGAGGGCCGGCTACCTCAGTGGCGCGGCGGCGATGATCGTCATGTCGATCGTCGTGGTCGGCCGGATCGATGCGCCGACCACCCAGCACCGGACGGCCGCAACGTCGCGTCCCGTCGGAAAGTTGGTCGCACGGGGTTGGCTGGTGCTGCTGTCCGGATTCGCGCTCACTGCGGCGAGCCACGCGTTGATCGTGACGTTCGGCAGTTGGTTGGAGGACGAGTTCGGGCTGACTCCGGCCGGCCTGTCGGCAGTGACGTTCGTCCTCGGCGCCGGCGAACTGGTGGCGACGCTCTCCGTCGCCCGTTTCACCGACGTGTGGGGCAAACGCAGATCGGTGGCGATCGGTGCGGCGCTGATGGTGCCGGCAAGCGTCGGCCTATTGCTGTTCCACCACCATCTGGTTCTCGGTGTCGCCCTGCTCGCTGTCGGAGTTCTCGGTTTCGAGTTCTCCGTCGTCAGCGCGATCTCGCTGGGGACCGGGATCGTCCCCGGCTCGCCGGCGCGTGGCCTCGGCCTGTTGATCGGGGTCGACACGGTGGGGCGGGCGCTGATGTCGGTCCCGGCGACTCGGTTGTACACCCGCTACGGAATCGGATGGCCTGCAGCAATGTCCGCCGTGCTGGCCACCGTGGCCGTGATCACGATCACGCTGTCGGAGCCGTCGCCGCCGACGGCGCCGATCGCCCAGCCCCTGTACCTTCCCGGGGTCTGAACCCCGACGACTCAGCCGCGGTAGGCGTTGGTGATGGGGAGGCGGCGGTCCTTGCCGAAGGCCTTCGGACTGACGCGTACACCAGGCGGGCACTGGCGGCGCTTGTATTCCATCACGTCGACGAGCCGCGTGATGCGGCGCACCATGGCCTCGTCGTGGCCGAGCTCGATGATTTCGGAGGCGGTGCGATCCTCTTCGACGTACAACTCCAGGATGGGATCCAGCACCTCGTACGGCGGCAGGCTCTGATCGTCGCGCTGGTCGGGGCGGAGCTCGGCGGACGGCGGCTTGGTGATGACGCTCTCGTTGATGATCTCGCGCCCGGCTTGCCGGTTGTAGTAGCGGCACAGGTCGTAGACCCGCGTCTTCAGCACATCCTTGATGACGCCGTAGCCACCGACCGAGTCGCCGTACAGCGTGAAGTAGCCAACGGCCATCTCGCTCTTGTTGCCGGTCGTCAACACCATCCAACCGAACTTGTTCGACAGCGCCATCAACGTCGCCCCGCGCACACGGCTCTGCAGGTTCTCTTCGGTGAGATCGGCGGCGCGCCCTTCGAACGATGGGGCAGTCATCTCGAGGTACGCGCTGAACGCGGGCTCGATGGCGATCGTGCGGAAGTCGATCCCCAACGCCGACGCCAGATCGGCGGCGTCGGTCTTCGATCCTTCGCTCGAGTAGCGAGACGGCATCGACACCCCGTGCACGTGATCCGCCCCCAACGCATCGACGGCGATGCACGCCACGATGGTCGAGTCGATGCCTCCCGACAGGCCGATCACGATGTCGGTGAAACCGTTCTTGCGGACGTAGTCGCCCGTGCCCAGAACGAGCGCCTCGTACATCTCGGCAGCGGGCTCGAGCTTCGGCGCGATACGAGATGCGAACGGCGCAGGATCGCGGACGATCGACGCGTCGTTCGAGACGTGCACGAGCGGCATCTCGACCTCGGTGCGCCGGCCCCGCGGGTCGAGCAGCCGCTTGCGATAGACGGGATCGATCCGCACATCGGTGATCAGCAGTTCCTCGACGAACTGGGCCGCACGGGACACGAGCCTGCCCTCGGCATCGAACACCATCGAGCCGCCGTCGAACACCAACTCGTCCTGACCGCACACCTGATTGACGTACACGAGCGCACAGCTGGCATCAGCAGCCCGGGTCGCCAACATTCGCTCGCGATCCGAGGCCTTGTCGAAGTGGTACGGCGAACCATTGATGTTGATGTTCAACTCGGCACCGCCGGCAGCCTGCTCGGCGAGCGGGCCGGTGGGGCTCCACACGTCCTCGCAGATGCTGATGCCGACCTTGACACCGCCGATCACGTACAGCTCGTACGGGTCACTGGCATCGCCGGGCGTGAAGTAACGAGCCTCGTCGAACACCGCGTAGTTGGGCAACAGACGCTTGCGATACGTGCCGAGCACCGACCCGTTGGCGCACAGTGCCGCGGCGTTGTAGATGTCGCGGTCGGCGTCGACGAAACCAACGACCGCCGCGCATCGACCTGTGTGCGCCGCCACCTTCGACAGCGCCTCGAGGTTGTCGGCGACGAATCCGGCCTTCAGCACGAGATCTTCTGGCGGATAGCCGGTGATGGCGAGCTCGGTGAAGGCGATGATGTCGCAGCCCGCCGCCTCGGCCGAGTCGTACGCGGCGACGATCTTGGAGACGTTGCCGTCGAGATCACCGACGGTCGGGTTCAACTGGGCGAGGGCGATGCGCAAGCTGGCCACACGAGAAGGCTAGCGATCAGCCGCCTTCGAAGTAGCCGGGAGTATCGACCACGAGGTCGGTCGGCATCAACGTGTAGTAGCTGATCGTGGCCGGGGCAGCACTCATCCGAGTGAACGACAACACGGCGTGGACCTGATCGGGGGCGTTGGTGTTGCCGGCACTCACCAGCGGCAACGGCCCACCCGGATACGGCGTGACGAAACCCGGTCCGGCGTTGTCGACGATCGTGATGTTGTGGGCGATGGCGGCAGCGTTGGCCGGCGCGGACACCGGGTCGATCGATGCGGACGCCTCACCCGGCAGCCGGCCGAAGCCCACCGCAATCCGGCTGTCGACCTCGCGGAACGGTTGGATCACATCGAACCGACCGGCCGTCGAGGCGGGGGCCGACGATGACGTGAAGTACCCGGCGACATCGACGACCACATCGGGGATCGATTGGGTGTGGAAGTCGACGGTGCCGTCCGCAGCAACCGGCACGACGACGAGGTTGGCGCGGATGTCGCCGGAGCCGTTGGTGTTGATGTTCGACGATGTCCCGGTGAACGGCGTGCCGCCTGGAAACACTGTGAGGTACCCACCGCCGTTGTCGTTGTGGGTCACCGCCGTGACCACCAGCACGGCGGCCGACATCGCGCCGACCGCCGGCAGCCCACCTCTTCCGGCGACCGGCACATGCACGAACGGCAACTGTCCCCCGGTGCCACGCGAGAACTGGTTTGCGTCCGACACCGGCTCCCGGCTGTCGGCGATGCGGGTGGGGGCAAGCGCGACGAATCGCCCGGCCGACACCGCGACCGGCGCGGCATCGAAGCGCCCGAGCAAGTCGATCACGACATGCGCAGTGGTGAACGCGTAGATGAGGATCCCACCGTTCGCATCGACGGGAACGATGGCCGCATTGGCAACGACCTCGCCATGGGCGGCGTTGAGGTTCGACGCCAACGGCCTCCCACTACGCCCCGCCCAGGCCGTGAGGTAACCGGCAGAGTTCGGCGTGACGAAGGCGACGTTGACGAGCACTGCCTTGGTGACAGCGGGATCGACACCCATCGGCACATACCGCGTCGTGCCGGCGCGCACCGGCTTGTCGCCCGCCTCGGGGAGCCTGGTGTCGAGCACCCTCGTGCCGGGTGGGACAGCCGTGAACGCCAGAGGCCCGGGGGCCACGAACTGTCCCGTCGCACGGCTGATCTTACGGACCGTCCCGCCTGTCAGCGTGTAGTACAAGGCGATGCTGTCGGACGTCGCCACGAACGCCATGTCGGCGATCCCACCAACACCGGTGGCAAACGGCGCGCTGTAGTCGATCGTGCCGTCGCTGCGACGCAACCACATGTTGCCGCTGCCCGCGTCGGCGAACAGGTACCCACCGTCGTACTCCATCGGCCAGTGCCCGTTGGGAACGAACGCGCCGGCGGTGATGACCTGACCGACCGTCCGCGGATAGTCGGTGATCGGATCCGTGTACCCGGCGGCCGCGGCGGCGCACGGCATGCTCTGACCTATCGGGCACAATCCCTCACGGACCGGCCAGCCATAGTTGAGGCCGCGACCACCGACGTCGATCTCCTCGTGCGTGCTGAGACCGACATCATTGATGAAGAACCGATCCGGCCCGGTGTTGGGATCGAACGCGAAGCGGAACGGGTTGCGAAGCCCCCACGCGTACAGCTCCTGACAGGGGGTGGTCGACGTGGTCGGCAGGTTGCCACGTAGCCGGCAGCTGGCGGAGCTCGGGCCGGAGATCGGATTGCCAGGCGCAGGTTCGCCGGTCGATGGAACGACGCGCAGGATCTTGCCGTTGAGCAGGCTGAGATCCTGGGCGGCGTCGTTCGGGCTTGAGTCGCCACGGGGGTCCGTGCCGGCATCGCCCACCGAGATGTACAGGAACCCGTCGCCGCCGATCTCGAGGTCGCCACCGTTGTGGTTGCCTGCGTTCGAGGAGATGTTGTCGACCAGGACCAGCTCGCTGTTGGGGTCGATGGCGTCACCCGACATGGTGAATCGACTGGCGCGGTTGACACAGCCACCGGGTGCGCTCGCCGGATGGGTGAAGTACAGGTAGACGAAGCCGTTGGCCCTGAAGTCCGGGTCGAGCGCCACGCCGAGCAGACCGCGCTCGCCACCGTTGCACGGCGACAGGCTCATCGTCAGCGCGGGCGCCGGCAACAACACGTCGTTGCGGATCAAGCGCACCGAACCGGACTGCACCAGCTCCATCACCGTGCCGTCCGGCATCCCGACGATCCCCGTCGAGGCGCCCGGTGCCGCGACCTGCACATCGGTGAAGCCGGGTGCGGTGACCGTGCCCGCGAACACCGTCGGTGCGCCGATGTCGACGACGGGCACGACGACCGACGTGATGATCAACGCAACTGCCGCGAACCTTCGCATCTCGGGACCCCTCAGTTCATCGCCCCGATCACGAAGCTACACGCCGGGCCGCTCGGGGACGCCGCAGCAGACGTCGCGTGTCAGCACTCGGGGTCACCGGGCAGTACCCCCGCCACGGACAGTCGATACACGATGTCGCCCTCTTTGAAGTAGGTGTTCTGCTTGGCGTCGAGGAACATCGTCCCCACGGCGGTGGCCTCGACCCGGGCGCATGCCGCTGCGCCCTTCAGCGACGTACCCGTCGTCTCCGGCCAATCGACGACGGTTGGCGGCAGGTCCTGGCCGGTCAACTCGGACGGATCGACCACTCGGGCCTGGAACCGATAGGTCGCCGGCACGAACGGTTGATCGGCGCCGAGGTTGGCAGTGCCGGCGGCCGTCTCGACATCGCTCAAAGCGGTGGTGACGTCGAGCAGGGTCTTGCGTGGGCCGTCCTCGCCGTCACCGAGGCCGAGTGCGTACGCGTTGTGCACGAACGAGCCGTCCGCGGCGTTGATCGTCAACACGGTGCTGGAGCCATCGGCAACGTTGTGCCGGTCGGGGTATCCGGGCGGTGGCGCCAAGAGCCCGGCCTTGTCGACGACGCCGAGCAACGCCTGCACTCCGTCCTCGGTGATGGTGCGCACCAGCAGGCTCGGCAGCAGCGGCCCGGGATAGATCATCGGCACGGCCGCTTGCGTGAACACCCTGCCGTCACCGCTGATCAACAGGTTCGGCGTGTTGACGAAGGCGAATCCGGCGGGCACGAGCCCGCCCTCGTACGACAGCTTCAACACCACGTCGTCGGGCCCGGTCGGGTGGACGATTCCCGCCGCCGCAGTGGTGCCCGGCGTCGTGGGAGCGGTCGGATTCGTTGGAGCGGCGGGGTCGGCCTGGGCGGGCGCCCGATCGGGATCACCACATGCGACAAGGGCGGCGAGCAGCGGCGACGCGGCAACAGCGGAGAGGAACGCTCGGCGATTCATACCCAGTTCGACGTTCGCTTGGCGGCAGCGGTTCCCACGGCGCCTAGCATCCCACCGATGCCAGCACTGTTCGACCTCACCGGAAAGAAGGCGCTCGTCACCGGCGGTGGCCGCGGTCTCGGCCGGGCGATCGCCGTCGGCCTCGCCCAGCACGGCGCCGATGTCGCCGTCACCAGCCGCACCGTCGCCGAGCTGGAAGAGACGGCCCAGGCGGTTGCCGAGACCGGTCGCCGATGCCTCGTCGTGCCCGGCGACGCATCGCAGAAGGCCGAGATCGACCGCGTGGTCGGCGAGGTCGCCGCAGGCCTCGGGCAAATCGACATCCTCGTCAACAACGCCGGCGTCGACGCCGCAGCACCGGCGATCGACTACAGCGAGGCCGACTGGGACTTCGTGCTCGACGTCAACCTGAAGGCCTACTTCTTCTTCGCTCAGGCCGTCGCCAGGGTGATGATCGTCAATGGTGGTGGTGCCATCGCCAACAACTCGTCGATCTGTGGGGAGGTGGCCGTGAAGAACATCTCGGCATACAACATCTCCAAGGGCGGCGTGAACATGATGACCAAGTCGCTCGCGCTCGAGTGGGCGACCCACGGCATCCGCGTCAACGCCTTCTCGCCCGCGTACATGGACGTGTTCATGCCGGGCGCGGCGGGCGAACACGACGAGGCCAAGGAGCAGGCGGTGCGCGACAACACGCCGATCGGCAGGCGCGGACGCCCCGAGGAGCTCGTCGGCCCGGTCGTGTTCCTGGTCTCCGACGCCTCCTCGTACGTCACCGGCGAAGTGTTGATGGTCGACGGCGGCTGGACGATCCGGTGAGGGGTTGGCCGATGGATTCGCAGCGGATGAAGGGACAGCACAACTGATGGAGAAGACGGAGATCTTCGACTACATGGCCGGCAACGGTCACGAGAAGGTGTTGTTCTTCCAGAACGAGGAGGTCGGACTGCGCGCCGTGCTGGCCATCCATTCGACCGTGCTCGGGCCGGCGGCCGGCGGCTGCCGGATGTGGACCTACGACGACGACCTGGCAGCGATGGAGGATGCCCTGCGGCTGAGCAAGGGAATGACATACAAGTACGCGGCCGCGGGCATCAACCTCGGCGGCGGCAAGATCGTCGTGATCGGTGACCCGAAACGACAGGACGGCAGGGAGATGTTGTTCAGGGCGCTGGGCAGGTTCATCGATTCGCTCGGCGGGGAGTACCTGACCGGCGAGGATGTGGGCACGACCCTCCAGGACATGGATCACATGCGCGTCGAGACCCGCAACGTCATCACCCTGCCCGAGTCGGCGGGCGGAGCCGGGCCGATCGGCCCGGCCACCGCGTTCGGCGTGCTGCAAGCGATGCGGGCATGCGTTGAACATCACTCCGGCTCACCTTCACTTCGGGGCAAGAGGGTCGTCGTTCAGGGCCTCGGTGCCGTCGGTGTTCCAATGGTCGAGTTCCTCACCGGCGAGGGCGCGATCGTGTTGGTCAGCGACATCGACCCGGCGAAGGTGGCCGCGATGGTCGGCGCCCACGGCGCGACCGCGATCGGTTCAGACGAGGTGGTCGGTGCCGACGTCGACGTGTACTGCCCATGCGCGTTGGGTGCAACGATCGACGACGGTTCGCTCGCCGTGTTGAAGGCGCAGATCGTGTGCGGCTCGGCCAACAACCAGCTCGCCGAATGGCGCCACGGCGACGAACTCCACCGCCGCGGCGTCGTGTACGCGCCCGATTACATCGCCAACGCGGGCGGCACCGTGTTCGACACCGATCGATTGTGGGGCGGGGTCAACAAGGACCGCGGTATGGCCAAGGTGGCCAAGATCTACGAGCGCATGCACGAGGTCCTGGCAATCTCCACAGCCGATGACATCCCCACCTACGCGGCGGCCGACCGCCTGGCGGAAACCAGGATCAACGGCTACAAGGCCATCAAGCGCGTGCACGGTTTCGACCAGGGACAGCACGTCACGATCTGAGTTCCGAGCAGGCACTTCCTCCTCGACTTCACACAGCGTTCACAGTTCCGCAATCGCTCCGAAACGGCACGGCTGGCAATATCTAGCGGTCCCGATCGCGTTTGGTCTGCGGTCCCGAGAACGAAGGAACTCTGTGGCTTACCAAGCTGAATACATCTGGCTCGACGGCACGAACCCGACCCCGCTTCTGCGCTCGAAGACGAAGATCGTCGGCGACGGGAAGTCGCTTCCGATCTGGGGTTTCGACGGCTCGTCGACCAACCAGGCGACCGGTGAGCACAGCGACTGCGTGCTACGCCCGGTCTTCTCGTGCCCCGACCCGTTGCGCGGCGGTGCCAACGTTCTGGTGCTCTGCGACGTGCTGAACGCCAGCGACATGAAGCCACACGCCACCAACACCCGCGCCACATGCGAGAAGGTCGCCAAGAAGTATGCGAAGGAGGGGATGATCTACGGCATCGAGCAGGAGTACACGATGCTGAAGGCCGACGGTTCGCCGTTGGGCTTCCCCAAGGACGGCTTCCCGCTCCCCCAGGGCCCGTACTACTGCGGCGTCGGAACCGGCAGGGTGATCGGCCGCGAGATCATCGAGGAGCACACGCAGGCCTGCATGGATGCCGGACTGATGATCGAGGGCACCAACGCCGAGGTCATGCCCGGTCAGTGGGAATTCCAGATCGGCGCCGCCGATGCACTGACCGTCAGCGATCACATGTACGTCGCTCGCTGGCTGCTGCACCGCATCGCCGAGGACTACGACGTGATCATCAGCTTCGCCGCCAAGCCTGTGAAGGGCGACTGGAACGGCGCCGGCGCGCACACCAACTTCTCGACGCTGGCCATGCGCGAGGGCTACCCGGCGATCGAAGCCGCCTGCAAGGCCATCGGCAAGCGCATCGACGCCCACATCAAGGGTTACGGCGACGACATCGCCAGCCGCCTCACGGGTGCCCACGAGACCGCCCCGTACAACAAGTTCAGCTACGGCGTGTCGAACCGCGGCGCCAGCATCCGCATCCCGTGGCAAGTCGCCCGCGACGGCATGGGATACGCCGAGGATCGCCGCCCCAATGCCAACGCCGATCCTTACACCGTGACCAGGCTCATCCTCGAGAGCGTCTGTTCCTGATCGACTCCCACGTCGTCTCGTCCGGGCTCCTCTCTACGGGTAGTCCGGTCGGCGCTTGTACGGACCTCGATCGCGGTGGGGCGTAGATTTGCCGAATAGAAAGAAAAGTCATGCTTGAACAGCAACGCGATTACGTCCTGCACACCGTGGAAGAGCGCGGGGTGCGGCTGATCCGGCTGTGGTTCACGGATGTGCTCGGCAGCTTGAAGAGCTTCGCCATCAGTCCGGCCGAGCTCGAGAACGCTCTCGAGGACGGCATGACGTTCGACGGTTCGTCGATCGACGGGTTCGGGCGAACACTCGAGAGCGATGTCCTGGCGATGCCCGACGCCAACACCTTCGAGGTCCTGCCTTGGGGCGACGCCAAGGCCACGGAGGCGCGGGTCTTCTGCGACATCCACAACCTCGACAACACGCCGTTCGAGGGTGATCCACGCCAGGTCCTGCGGCGCAACCTGCAGACGGCACACGAGCGCGGATTCACGTTCTTCGTCGCTCCCGACATCGAGTTCTTCTACTTCTCGCCACCCGAGAAGGGCCAGGCGCCGATCCCCCTCGACGAGGGCGGGTTCTTCGATCTCACCACCACCGACGTCGCCGGCACGTTGCGCAAGCAGACCATCCGCACGCTCGAGACGATGAGCATCCCGGTGGAGTACAGCTTCCACGAGGATGCTCCCAGCCAGCACGAGATCGATCTCCGCCACACCGATGCACTGACGATGGCCGACAGCATCATGACGTTCAGACTCGTCGTCAAAGAGGTCGCTGCCAGCCAAGGCGTGCACGCCACCTTCATGCCGAAGCCGATGGAGAGCGTGCAGGGCAGCGGCATGCACGTGCACCTGTCGCTCTTCGACGGCGACGAGAACGCGTTCTACTCGCCTGACGACGTCTACAACCTGTCGCCGGTGGCCAAGCAGTTCATGGCCGGCCTGTTGCGCCACGCGGCGGAGATCACAGCGGTCACCAACCAGACCGTCAACAGCTACAAGCGTCTCGTGCCTGGCTTCGAAGCGCCGGTTCACGTCAGCTGGGCGCGCAACAACCGCAGCGGTCTGGTGCGCGTACCGGTGGCCAAGCGGGGCAACCCCAGCGCGACGCGCATCGAGTTCCGTTCGCCCGACCCTGCGTGCAATCCGTACCTCGCGTTCTCGGTGATGCTCGCCGCCGGGATGCGCGGCATCACCGAGGGATACGAACTCCCACCCGAGGCCGACAGCAACCTGTTCGAGATGAGCGATGCCGAGCTCGCCAAGCTCGGCATCGACCTCGTACCGCAATCGCTCAGCGATGCGTTGAAGGTGATGGAGCAGTCGGCGTTGGTGCACGAGGCATTGGGCGAGCACATCTTCGAATGGTTCCTGCGCAACAAGCGCAGCGAATGGCGGGCGTACAAGACGCACGTCAGCGCGTTCGAACACGACCGATACCTCAGGACGCTGTAGCGCCGTTGTGAGGGAGCAACTCGTCGTCTACCCGGAGCCACCGCCGCCCGACCTGGCGCGTACGTTGGATCTCGGTGGCTACCGGTGGAAGGCGGTCGCATCGGCCGAGGATGCCGCAAGCCACGAGCCGCCGGCGGGATGGGCCGGCGCGATCGTCGCCTGCGATGTCGACCCGGAGGGTGCGTGGGCGCTGTGCCGCGCCCTGCGCAAGCGCGACGACCCCACGCGTCTGCTGCTGTTGCTCAATGGTGGGCAGTTGAACGAGCTCGAGCTGCGCGACGACCTCTACGACGACTTCTGCCTCACCCCGTTCCACCCCGTCGAGGTCGAGGCCCGGCTTCGGCATCTCCTGTTCCAGGACTTCGCCCAGGCGAAGGCGGAGACGGTCGAGTACAGCGGCCTGGCCCTCAACGTCGAGACCTATCAGGCATCGATCGAGGGTCGCCCGCTTGACCTCACCTACATGGAGTACGAGCTGTTGAAGTTCCTCGCCCAGAACCCGGGCAAGGTGTTCACCCGCGAGATCCTGCTGTCGCGGGTGTGGGGCTACGAGTACTACGGCGGGGCCCGCACGGTGGATGTGCACGTCCGCCGGTTGCGCGCCAAGTTGGGCGAGGAGCAGGCCAACCTGATCCAGACCGTGCGCTCGGTGGGATACCGGTTCGGCCAGAGTCGCTGGGGTTGAACGGTCGCCCGCCCGTGCCCGCGGACCGCAACCTTCAGCCCAGCGCTGCCGAGACGAGATCGGCGAACACCACCGTCCCCTTTTCGTTGGGATGAATGTGGTCGTCGCGGAGGATCTTCTCTTTCGGATCAGATGCCAGCTCGAACCACGACAACACGGTGGTGTTGCCGCGGTTGGCGGCGCGGTCACGAAGCACCAGATTGAACATCTTCGTGCCAGGGAGTTGATTCGGGTTGTACACGTCGACCCAGACCATCGGCACCTTGGCGTCGGGCATCGACATCATCTGATCGATCAACACCCCGTACTCGTCGGCGGTCTTGTACTTGCCGACATCGTTGGTCCCCATGGCGATGGCCCACACATCGGGTGACACACCCGTGGCGATCATTGTCGCCATCGTTTTGACGCCCGACAACGGCTCGCTCTTGCCATCACCCACGGCGATGCGCCGGCTGACTTCCGCCTCGATGGTGATGGCGGTGAAACCCTGGTCGCCGAGAACAGCCGACAACGCCACCGACGACGCCTTCGTGATGGAGTCACCGACCATCGCAAACTTGGTGCGACTGACCTCCGGCGCCGGCAGCACCCCGACCCCGGTCTGCGGAGCCGGTTGGGTGTCGACGATGTTCTTGTCGGAGGCGGAGGAACGCACACCGCCGTCACCGCAGGCCGCCAACACGGCGAGCAAACCGGTCGACGCGCCGGCGCGCAACAGGGCTCGCCGGTTGATCTGCATGCGACCAGTCTGGTCGATCAGGTCGGCGAGATGGCGTCAACCACGGACCGCGGAGACAGCTGTCACAAGGCCGAGGACGATGAACAGGGCACCAGCGCAACGCTGCACGGTGTGCACCGGCAGACGGCGCTCCAGCCAACGCCCCGCCACCACGGCGAGCGCGGCGACCACGACATGAGCGGCCACCGAGCCCGCGGCGACGGCCGCCGGGTATCCGCGATCGGCGGCGATACCGATGGTGGCCAACTGGGTGAAGTCGCCGAACTCGGCGACGCCGATGATCACCGCGGTACGCCCCACCACACCCCAGGCGCTGTGAACCGGCTCGGTATCGACGTCCTGCCGGCCAGGGCCACCGCGCAGCAGCAAGACGCCGCCGACGACGAACAAGATCGCGACCCCGAACTGCGTCGGCGCGCGAGGGAGGTGCCGCAGGGCCTCGCCGACTGCGACGGCCAGCACGGAGTGGACCGCCATCGCGATCGTCACGCCCAGCACGACAGCCAGCGGACGGCGGTAGCGCGTCGACAGCACGATGGTGGCGAACATCGTCTTGTCGGGAAGCTCCGCCAAGAAGACGACACCGAACGCGACGAGGAACGCCTGCAGTACGAGAGGCATCGGATCAGGCGCCGAGTCGCTGGATCCGGGCGGCGTTCTGGGCGTGAGTGCGCAACACGTGCCCGAGGTCGTTGTGGAGGACGTTGCCCTCGCTGACGACGAAGCGGCCGTTGACGATCGTGTGCCATGCCGACACGGGCCCACACCGCAGCCAGGCTTCGATCGGGTCGGCGATCGCCCCGGCGAACGTCGGCCCGGTCAGCTTCCAGACAGCTACGTCGGCGACTGCACCCGGTTCGATGATGCCGATCTCGCCGACGCGGCCGAGGCACGCAGCACCGCCCAGGGTCGCGCATTCCAACGCAATGCGCGCCGTGCCGGCCTGTGCCCCATCGCGCAGCTTGGCCAGCAGCATCGCCTGGCGGGCTTCCATCCACAACGACGCACTGTCGGCCGACGACGATCCGTCTACACCGAGCCCGACCGGTACTCCCGCGCCGCGTAGTTTCACGACCGGGGCGATCCCCGAGGACAGGATCATGTTGCTGCTGGGGCAGTGGGCCACGCCCACGCCGGCGGCGCCGAGCCGGACGATCTCGTCGTCGTTGGGCATGACGCAGTGGGCAACCCACGTGCGATCGGTGCTCCATCCCGTTCGCTCGAGGTACTCCATCGGACGGCAGCCGAACCGGCTGAGCGAGAACTCGTCGTCCTCGGCGTTCTCGGCGAAGTGTGTGTGCAGCCGCACGTCGAGCCGTTCGGCAAGCTCGGCCGAACGGACCATCAACGACTCGGTGACGCTGAACGGACTGCACGGCGCCAAGGCGATCCGCACCATCGCACCGTGCCCGCGATCGTGATGGCGGGCAACGGCCTGCTCGCATGCCGCGAGGATCTCGTCGTCGTCACCGACGACGTCGTCGGGAGGAAGCCCACCGTCCTTCTCGCTGAGCGACATCGACCCGCGCGTCGGATGGAAGCGCATGCCGAGCTCGGTTGCCGCGGCGATCTCGGCGGAGAGCAGATCGCCGGCGCCGCGCGGGTGCAGGTAGAGATGGTCGGTCGACGTCGTGCATCCGTTGAGGGCCAGTTCGGCGAGGCCCACGAACGCACTCGCGTAGACCGCCTCGGTGTCGATCGACCGCCACAGTGGGTACAGCGACTGCAGCCAGCCGAACAACGGCTTGTCGGTCATCGCTGGGTAGGCCCGGGTGAGGTTCTGGAAGATGTGATGGTGGGCGTTGACCAGGCCCGGGGTCACCAGGCATTCGGATGCGTCGACCGTGACGGTAGAGGTCGGCTCGGGATCGGTCGAACTGCCGACCGCCGTGATCGATCCGCCGTCGATCGCCACCCAACCCCCGGCCAGTTCGCGCCGATGAGCATCCATCGTCGCCAGCATGCGGGCGTTACGGATCAGCAGGTCGGCCACGTCGCGGGGTCAGGCCAATGAGTCGACGATGATCGCCAGGTCTTCGATCGACGTCAACGGGTTGATGATGCACAATCGCAGCACGACCTCGCCGTTCCACGACGTCGGTGTCACGAAGGCCGTGCCCTCGTCGAGCAGTCGATCGCTCCACGCCTGGTAGTCGGTCGCGTTCCAACCGACGCGGCGGAACAGCAGGATGCTGAGCTCCGGCTCCATGATCAGTTCGAGATGGGCGGCGTCGTCGATCAGGCGGGCCCCCTGACGAGTGACCGTGAGTGCCGTCTCGACGGCATCGCGATACGCCTCGGTTCCATGAGTGGCAAGGCTGAACCAGAAGGGCAGGCCACGGGCCCGACGGGAGAGGTGATGGGCGAAGTCGCTGGGGTTCCACTCGTGCCCATCGGGGCTGTCGTCGGTGCCCCCGTGCAACACATCGAGGTACTCGGCGTGCTGGGTGTGGGCGGCACGAGCGAGGTTGGGCTCGCGGTACACCAGCGCGCAGCAGTCGAACGGGGCGAACAACCACTTGTGCGGATCGACGATGAAGCTATCGGCATGCTCGATGCCGTCGTAGCGATCTCGCACGCTTGGCGCGGCGAGCCCTGCGCCACCGTACGCACCGTCGACGTGCATCCAGATGTCGGTGTCGGCGCAGACAGCGGCGACACCGGCGAGGTCGTCGATCACTCCTGCATTGGTCGTGCCCGCAGTCGCCACGATGGCGAAGGCACGATCACGATCTTCCTCGGCAAGACCGGCGATGGTCTCGCGCAACGCCGCGCCCCACATCCGGCCGTGGTCGTCGGCCGGCACGAGAACGACATCGGCGTCCATGGCCCGCGCCGCCGAGACGACGCTGGAATGAGCGCCTTGGCCGGCCAGCAGCAACCCACGCGTCCGGTCGTGCGCGCCGCCGGCGCGGTGACGCCACCGGTATCGCGCTGCGACCAACGCACTGAGATTGCCCGCCGTCCCGCCGGTGACGAAGACCCCGCCCGCTGTTGCCGGGAAGCCGACCAGATCCGAGATGTAACGCAGCGCCTCGTTCTCGGCGAAGACGGCGCCGCCACCCTCGAGCCACGACCCGCCGTAGATGCTCGATGCGCCGACGACGAGGTCGAACAGGACCGAAGCCTCGGTCGGTGCCGCCGGTACGAACGACAGGAACCGCGGATGATCGATGGAGATGCTCGCCGGACCCAAGACCTCGGCGAAGATCCGTAGCGCCTCGAGGCCGCCGATGCCGTTCGCGGTCACCGTCTGACCGACCATGGCGCGCAGCTCGGCCGCAGGACGGGCCTTGTCGAGTGGGGGCGGGTCCAGGCGCATGCGCTCGACCGCGTACCGCACGACGGCCTGCGTCAACACCTCGGTCGACCGATCGTGGCGGTGCATGCTCACACGTTGAGGTCGAGCAGCTCGCTGCCCTCGTGGCGCACCTCGGAGTCGTGGTTCAACACGACACCGAGCACCACCGCAACGACCGCACTGCCCATGCACACCAAAAGCGGCAGGGCCAACAGCACGAGCACGATTGCGATTGCGCCAGGCACAGCGGTCACCCTACTGGCTCGTCACGCCGGCTTGTAAGCCCAGGCCTCGATCTCGACCAACCCGCCGACCGGGAGGGCGGCGACGCCGATGGTGCTGCGCGCCGGGCGGTGGTCGCCGAACCCGGCGATGTAGGCCTCGTTGAACGTCGCGAACGTATCCATGTCGGTCAGGAAGCACAGCGTCTTGGCGATGTCGGTCAGCGAGGCTCCGACGCTGGCGAGCTGCGACTGCAGGTTGGCCACCGCCTGCGCGGTCTGGCCGGCGACGCCTCCGTCGACCAGCGCTCCATCCTGCAGCCCGAGCTGGCCGCTGACGATGATCCAGTCGCCCGCTCGAACGACGGGGGTGTACGGGCCGAGAGGTTTGCTCATGACCTGCATCGTACGCGCGACTCCCACTTCGCAGGGACAACTTCTACACTGCCTCGATGTCGATGTCGCGGCGCCACCTCCTTGCCGGCGCCGGTGCGTTGGCGTTCCTGGCCGCCTGCGGTGACGA
>JBDTYA010000273.1:0-33955 GCA_040005915.1 Ilumatobacteraceae bacterium | reverse complement strand
TCGGCAAGGCCGTGATCGACCCGACGCACAACTCGTTGATCGCCGACTACTACCCCATCAACTCGCGCAGCAAGGTGTTCAGCACACACCGCGCCGCCAACGCGGTCGGCGCGTTCGTCGGCCCGCTCGCCGCCGGCCTCATGGCGTACGCGTGGGGGTGGCGTGCGCCGTTCCTCGTGTTCGTGATCCCGACGATGATCTTTGCGGTGATGGCACTCCGGCTGCACGAGCCCATCCGTGGACGCTGGGAACGACAGGCGATGGGGGCGAGCGACGAGGTGATTGCGACGGAGGAGACTGTGCCGTCGTACGCCGAGAGCTGGCGGACGGTGCAGAAGATCGAGAGCCTGAAGCGAATCTGGTGGAGTCTCCCCTTCCTGGCGACGGCGCTGATCGGCTTCGTGGCTCTGGCATCGCTGCTCTACGAGCAGGAGTTCGGCCTCGACGAACGCGCCCGCGGTTTCGCCTCGGCGATCGCCGAACCGTTCCAGCTCGTCGGTCTGGTGCTCGGTTCGCGGATCGTGACCCGGCGATTCCTGGGCAACATGCGCGGGCTCATCCGCTTCCTCGCCAAGATCGCCATCGCCACGTCGCTCGCCGCCATCGCGTTTGCGCTTGCTCCCAACATCGTCGTTGCCGTCGCGGTCAACTGTGTGATCTCGGCGTCGCTGGCGATGCTCGGCCCCGGAATCCTCGTCGCCCTGTCGCTCGCCATCCCGCCGCGGGCCCGCGCCACCGGATTCTCGGTGGCATCGCTGTGGGTGATCCCCGGACTGATCGTGCTTCCGATCATCGGTTGGATCTCGGGCCATGTCGGGATCCGTTGGGGGTTGCTCGTGCTGGTGCCGCTCTTCATCATCGGCAGCTTCGTGCTGGGCAGCGCCGGCTCGGTGATCGACGCGGATATCGCCCAGGTGTGGCGCGCTGCAGCGGCGCGCAGTGAGGCGTTGTACCAACGTCGCCAGGGCCAGAGCGACCTGCTTCTGGTGCGCGGCGTCGATGCCGGGTACGTCGGTCGGCAGGTGTTGTTCGGTGTCGACATCGACATCAAGGAGGGCGAGATCGTGGCTCTGCTCGGCACCAACGGCGCGGGCAAGAGCACGCTGCTGAAGGCGATCAGCGGAGTCGTCGAGGCGGATCGGGGCGCGGTCGTCCTCGACGGCCGCGACATCACCCACGCGCCGCCCAACGAGATCGCAACGCTCGGGGTCAGCCAGATGCCGGGTGGACAAGGTGTCTTCGGATCGCTGTCGGTCGCCGAGAACCTGCGTCTGGCCGGATGGACGCGCGCTCGCGCGGAGGCGGCGTCAGCCGTCGAGGATGTGCTCAACACCTTTCCTGTCCTCCGTGAGCGGCTCGACACTTCGGCTGCGGATCTCAGCGGTGGCCAACAGCAGATGCTTGCGCTGGGCATGGCATTCGTCGCCAAGCCGCGTGTGTTGTTGATCGACGAGCTGTCGCTGGGCTTGGCGCCCGTCGTGGTCGGTCAACTGCTGCCCCTCGTGCGCCGGTTGGCCGACGACGGGGTCGCCGTGATCCTGGTCGAGCAGAGCGTCAACGTCGCGCTGACCTTGGCCGAACGCGCCTACTTCATGGAGCGTGGCACGATTCGCTTCTCGGGCCCCACCGCCGATCTGTTGAACCGGCCCGACCTGTTGCGGTCCGTCTTCCTCACCGACATCGGCGCGACCCCGACAGAGCCGGCCGTGGTCGCTGCAGGAGCACACACCGGGGATGTCCCGCTCGCCGAGCACGCCGCGCTCGAGGTTTGTGGACTGACCAGATCGTTCGGCGGCAACCGGGCCGTCAACGACGTGTCTTTCGTCGTGCGCAAGGGAGAGATCGTCGGCATGATCGGCCCGAACGGCGCCGGCAAGACCACGCTGTTCGATCTCATCAGCGGGTACGTGACGTTGGACAGCGGTCGGGTGATCCTCGAATGCGAGGACGTCACCGGCGCATCGACAGCGGTGCGTGCCCGCCGCGGGTTGGGGCGCAGCTTCCAAGATGCGCGGCTGTTCCCCGACATGACCGTCACCGAGGCCTTGGCCGTCGCCCTTGAACGGTGGACGACTCAACGCAGCGTGTTGGCCGCCGCATTGCGATTCCCAACCGTTTTCGACGACGAAGAGCGCACCTCGGCGCGCGTCGACCAATTGATCGAGGTGATGAACCTCGGCGCATATCGCAATGCATTCATCCGCGAACTGTCGACCGGCACGCGGCGCATCGTCGACCTCGCCTGCCTCGTCGGCCACCGCCCGACCGTCGTGTTGCTCGACGAGCCATCGAGCGGGATCGCCCAACGCGAAGTCGAGGCGTTGGCTCCTGTGCTGCGAAGACTGCGCGACGAGATGGGAGCGAGCCTGCTGGTGATCGAACACGACCTGCCGTTGATCTCCTCGATCTCCGATCGATTGATCGCGCTCGATCAGGGCGAGGTGATCGCGATGGGTTCCCCGGCTGACGTGTTGACCCATCCGGACGTGGTAGAGAGCTACCTGGGGAACAACGCAGCGGCGCGCCAGCGCTCCGGCCTCAGGGGGTAGCCACATGCAGCCAGCCAGCTCGACGGGTGCCGATCGCAGCCGACAGTTACGCCGGTGGGGGCCGATTGCAGGAGTGGTCGTGGCCGTAGCCGTCGTCATCGGATTGGTGGTCGTGACCCGCGGCAGCGGCGACGGTTCCGCCGCACCCGCAACCAGTGAGGTGGCCGCCAGCAGCCCGACGATCACCACGACAACATCGGTCGCCGCCGGCGGGTCGACCAGCGCGGGAAGCGCGGTCACTTCGGCACCGACCAGCGCGGCGCCGGCAGAGGTCACATATCCGTTGTCGTTCTCGCAGGCAACTCAACAAGGTCTCGCGGACTCGGTCGATTGGGGCACGCGCTGCGACAAGACGACCGGCAAGCTCGCCGTGCCCGACTTCTTCGCACCGGAGTGCTACGCGCCCTTCGCCGGAGACAACGGTGGCGTCACCACGCCCGGAGTCACCGGCGACGCGATCACGATCGTGTACTACGAGGGCCAGGAGACGGATCCGATCATCGCCTACATCACCGACGCGGTGAAGGTCGACGACACCAACGGTGATCAGTTCGCGACGATGAAGGAGCTCGTCCGTTACTACGAGACGTACTTCGAGATGTACGGCCGCAAGGTCAACCTCGTCACGTTCGAGGGCACGGGCAACGCCACCGACGAGGTCGCGGCGCGCGCCGATGCAGCGCAGATCGCCCTGCAGTACAAGCCGTTCGCAGTGCTCGGCGGGCCGGCGCTGACCAGCGCGTTTGCCGACGAGTTGGCCGCCCACAAGGTGGTCTGCATCGGATGCACACCCGGACAACCGGCGTCGTTCTACAGCGATCGCGATCCGTATGTGTGGGGTCTCGATGGCAGCCCGTTGCAAAAGCAACAACATGTCGTCGAGTTCCTGACCAAGCAGATCATCGGCAAGAACGCGACGCATGGCGGCGACGCCGTGAAGGATCAGCCACGCAAGCTCGGTCTGCTGTATCTCGAGAACAGCGGCGCGGCGAAGACGCTGGCCGACCAGTTCGCGGCCGACATGACCGCTGCCGGTTCCCCCTTCGCCGAGGTCGTGGCCTACCAACTCGATCCGACGACGATTCAGGCGACAGCCACGCAGGTGATCACGAAGATGAAGGCCGCCGGCGTCACGACAATCGTGTTCAACGGCGATCCCGTCGCGCCCCGAGACTTCACCAAGGAGGCAACGGCGCAGGAGTACTTCCCGGAGTGGGTCATCTCCGCCAGCACCCTGGTCGATGTCGACGCCTTCGCCCGCACGTACGACCAGCAGCAGTGGAGCCACGCTTTCGGCGTGACACAACTCGCGGCGCGCACGCCCTCCGACCAGATCGGCTACTTCCACCTCTACAAGTGGTTCACAGGTGTCGAACCGCCGGCCGCCGGCTCGATCGGCGTTTTCGCACCGAACCCCGCGTTCTTCTTCGCCGTGATCCAAGGCGTCGGTCCAAACCTCACCCCGGAGACGTTCCGTGACGCGGCGTTCGCCGCCGCGGGCACGTCTCAGGCGTTGGCCGTCAGCCAGCCCTACCTGTCGTACGGCGACAAGGGTTACTGGCCCGACAAGGATTACCTCGGCGTCGACGACGCAACCGCGATCTGGTGGGACCCCACCGTCGCCGGGCCCGACGAGATCCGCAAGGACGGCGTGGGGATGTACGAGTTCGTCGACGGCGGTCAGCGGTACCTGCCCGGTCAATGGCCGACCACCGACAAGATGTTCGACCCTACCGGCGCCGTCGCGCTGTACCCGACCCCGCCGCCCGGCGAGGCCCCGGGCAACTACCCGAGCCCAGCGGGCTGAACGTCGCCGACGGCGTGGAGATCGAACAGTTCATCGAACTCGAGAAGCAGGTCTGGGAGGCCTTGCGCCGCGGCGACGCAGCCGAGGACACCCGCCTGCTGTCGGAAGACTTCCTCGGCGTGTACCCCAGCGGGTTCTCGGATCGATCCGGCCACGCCGCACAGCTGTCGAACGGCCCAACGGTGGTCGACTACGGCTTGAGCGAGGCCAGACTGCTGGTGGTTTCCGACAACGACGTCATGCTCGCTTACCGGGCCGACTGGCATGGCGTCGGTGCCGACGACGGTCCGCCGGAATCGATGTACGTCAGCTCGCTGTGGTCACGTCGCGCGGGCCGATGGGTGAACGTGTTCAGTCAGGACTGCCTTGTGTCAGATCGGCCGATGGCGTAACAGCACAGCGATGTCGAGTACGACTGCGGGCTGCGGCGCTGCCGGTATCCGCGTCGGATCAGACCGGGCGACGGGTTATGAAGACGAACTCCCGCCCCGGCCGGTCCGGCGCGTCGCGCACCTCCGTCAACTCGAAGCCAGCGTCGCCCAATGACTCCTCGACCTGGGCGCGTCCGCGAAAGCGAAGCGTCGACATCGACTCGAGCGCGACGTCGTCGCGTCGGAACACGGTCATCGATCGGAAGGTCACGAGAGGGCCGTCCACCGCGGTGACCTCATCCCAGGACTCGACGACACCGATCCCCGGCACGTCGACGGCAACCAGCGTCAGCTCCGGCGTCCACTGCTCCCATGCCCGACGTGCCGGATCGCGCGTCTCGAACACCAGCGTGCCACCGGGGCGCAACGCGCCGCGGATCCCAAGCAACGTCGCCGCCCACTCGTCGTCGGTCAGGAAGACCTGGGCGACGTTGGCGGTCATGAACGCTGCGTCCACCTGCAGCGGAGGCAGTGCCGTCGCATCGCCCAGCAGCCAGCCGACGGCCTCCGCGTGTGCCTTCGTGCGAGCAACATCGAGCGAAGCTGCAGCAGGGTCGACAGCGGTGACACGAATGCCACGTCCGGCGAGCATGCAGGCGAACGTTCCCGTGCCGCACCCGACATCGAGCACCGAGGCGGCGGCCAACTCCAGCACGATGTCGGCGTACACGTCGAGGTCACCGCGATCCGGGTCGAGCGGATCGTAGACCTGGGCAAGTCGCGGGTCGTCGAAGATGGCATCGGGCACCGCAGGATTCTGCCGCCGATCGCTCCGCCGATGTGGAGTGTTTCGCGCCCACCTGGGTGCCTTCTCGCACTCCACGGGGTTTCTCTAGGGGGTGACGGCGAGGCGCCAGTCGATGGGGGGCAGGCCGGCCTCGACGAGGGCGGTGTTGGTGCGGCTGAAGGGCTTGCTGCCGAAGAAGCCGTTGCGTGCGCTCAGCGGCGAGGGGTGCGCAGATTCGATCACGGTGTGGCGGGAAAGATCGATCAGGGCCTTCTTCTTCCGGGCATGAGCGCCCCACAGGATGAAGACGACGCGGTGCGGCTTGGCGTTGACGGTGCGCAGCACCTCGTCGGTGAACGTCTCCCAACCCTTGCCCTGATGAGAAGCCGCGGCGCCGGACCGCACGGTGAGGCTGGTGTTGAGCATCAGCACACCTTGGCGGGCCCACGATTCCAGGTTGCCGTGGGCCGGTGTTTCGATCCCGAGATCGTCGCGCAGTTCGGTGTAGATGTTGACGAGCGACGGGGGGAGTTGCACGCTGCTCTGCACCGAGAAGCACAGGCCGTGCGCCTGCGAAGGACCGTGGTACGGATCCTGGCCCAGCAACACGACCCGGGTCGATTCGTACGAGGTCAGGTGCAGCGCGGCGAAAACCTGATCCGCCGGAGGGAAGACGGTGTGACGGGCGCGCTCGTCGGCGACGAACCGCTGCAGCTCCTGCCAGTACGGCTTGTCGAACTCGTCTCGCAGCACCGGATTCCAGTCGGTCTTCACCGACCGTCCATTCGAGCAGACCCGCTGGCAACGACCTCAGCCGTTACCGCCACCGCCACCGCCGTGGTGGCCGAAAGAATCGGCGGGCACCGTGTCGGCCGGCTTGTCGGGGCTGCCGGACTTCTCGGTGACGATCGGCTTCATGACACCGTTCTCCAGTTCGACCATGATCTCCGACTCGTGCTGGCCCGACTTGAAGGTGACCTCGATCTTGTGGCCGGGTCGGGTGTTCTGGTCGACGCGGAAGCCCGGTGCCGGCTTGGTTGCCACGACGTCGAGGTGGTCGCCGTCGATGCGCAAAGTGATGCTGCCCCCGATCGAGCTGAAGGTCGTGGTGGCCGCCGGCGTGACCTGCGGCGGCCGCGTGGTCGGCGTGGGCGGGGCATGGGGCTTCGTGTTCGAACCACTTGCCGGGGCCTCGCCCACGGGTGCTTCGGTCTCGGGCGCAGCCGTCTCGACTACTTCGGTGATCGGTGTCGTCTCGACGACGGGCGTCGTTGCCGCGATGGCCTCCGGCAGGGTCGACGAGGTGGTCGACGACTCCTCGGGTTCGCTCTCGGTCGTCGCAACGGAACTGCTGACATCCGCACTGGTGTCGGCCGACTTGCCGGGCACGAGCGTGCTGTGGCCGGCGGTCTGCAACGCGGCTACGGCCACCGTGCCGATGATCAGCGACAGGGCAGCAGCTGCCGACCAGGCCACCACCCGCCGGCGTCGGACCTGACCGACACGGCGTTGCCACGCCGTGAAAGCGATGTTGTCGTCTGGATATGGGCCGCTGAGGCGGCCCAACTCTTGGCGCAGCTCGGGATCATGGAACTCAGTCATCCGAATGCACCTCCTCCCCGCTGGCTACCACGCTGCGAAGGCGAGCGCGGCCTTGATGTAGATACGACTTCACGGCGCCCTCGCTGACCTTGAGGGCGGCGGCAACCTCGGCGATCGAGAGCTCGTCGACGTAGAACAACGCCATCGCGATCCGCTGCTGCTTCGGTAGCTGAGCCAAGATCATCGGCAAGTCCGAATCGAAGCCGTGCTGCTCGACGGACTCGACCTGTGGCTCGCCGGCGAGGCGTTGCATGGCGAGGCCCTTCCGGTTCTGCCGGCGGTGATCGTCGTGCAGGCGGTTGATGGCGACACGACGGATCCATCCGACCGGGTCGTCGTACTTCTCGATCCGACGCCAGTGCACGTGGGCTTTCACGAAGGCCTCTTGCACCGCGTCGGCTGCGACTTCACGATCGCCGCAGGCCAGTGTGAGCGCACGTACCAAGCGCCCATAATGAGCGCGAAACAGCGAGTCAATGGTCGCAACAACCTTGACCTCCGACATCTCGCTCATCGTGGAAACTGTGCACGCCACGGAACTGACACGCCGTAAGTGTGACCGAGGTTTCGTTGCTTGCCAAGAAACCACCGCTCTAGCTGGGGGAACGTGCCGGGCTACGCTCGTCGGATGGATGACATTCTCGATGTCGATCTGCTGGCGTTCGAGCGCGGGACGGCCGCTCAGCGAGCGGCTGTGGTGGACGGCGTGCGGCGCAGTTTGGCCACAGGATTCGTGTACACCCGCCACGACCTGTCGGAGGATCTGCTCGACAGCGCGTACGGGATGTTGGCCGAGTTCTTCTCGATGCCCCAAGAGGTCAAGCAGCGATTTGTCGCTCCCGAAAGTCATGGTCAGACCGGGTACACCGGGCTGCTGGTCGAGACCGCAGCGGCCAGCGATGTGCCGGATTGGAAGGAGATGCTCAACTGGGGCAGGGAGCTTCCCCCCGGCCATCCGCTGCGCCAGCGCTACCCGCACCGGTATGGCGCCCAAGTGCTGCCGGAGTCCGTCATCCCCGGTTGCGAGACGTTGCTGGCGCTGTTCCACGACCGCATCGAGGACATTCAGCGGCGGTTCCTGCGAGTCATCGCCGAGGCCATCGGTTGCCACGAGTCTCTGTTCGACGAGATGACCAGGAACGGGGCGACGCTGACCCGGGCGATCCGTTATCCACCGATGACCGAGTCGCCGGGGGGGACCCATGTGTGGGCCGGTGCTCACGGCGACATCAACCTCATCACCGCACTGCCGCGGTCGACCGCTCCGGGCCTGCAGGTGAAGGTCGGCGACGGCTGGGTCGACGCGGTCGCGCCGGAGGGTCAGGTCATCATCAACACCGGCATGATGCTCGAGCGGCTCACCAACGGCGTGCTGCCGACGGGGGTCCACCGAGTCGTGGCCGCGCCCGGTTTCGCCGGCGAGCGCTACAGCGTCGTGCAGTTCTGCCACCCGACGCCCTGGACGCTTCTGACGCCGCTGGCGAGCTGCATCACCGACGAGCATCCACAGCGGCATTCGGCGATGGTCAGCGCCGATGCGCTCGACATGGTGCTTTACGAGATCAACCTCATCGAGACTGCTCGAAGAGTCGGTTAGTCCGCGCTGGGTGCGGGTACCGTGCGGCCTTGATGAGTGAGACACGCGATGTCATCCTGGCGATCGATGTCGGCGACGCCAGGCTCGCGGCAGGGCTGATGACCATGAAGGGCGAGCTCCTCGATCGCGACGATGTCGACATCGACTTCGGCCTCAATGCCGAGGCCTTGTTCGCTTCGCTGAACATCATCGTGCAGGCCCAGCTGGAACGGGCGCGTACCCACCACAACGCCCGACCGGCAGCGGTCGGTGTGGGCTGTGTCGGCCCTGTGCGGCCCGATGTCGTCGCCGTGTCGCCGACCAACATCCACGCTTGGCGATCCTTCCCGCTGCGGTCCAAGCTGGCCAGCGCGACCACCCTCAACGTCTACGGCGATCTCGGCGCCAAGGCCCTTGCCCTCGCCGAGGGCTGGCTCGGCGCAGCCCAAGGCAGACAGAGCTTCCTGGCGATGGTCGTCGCCTCGACGGTCGAGGGTGGGATCGTGTTGAACGGCCAGTTGCTCGACGGGGCGACTGGCAACGCCGGCCACGTCGGCCACATCGTCGTAGAGCCCAACGGCCGGCGGTGCCTGTGTGGTTCGCGTGGCTGCCTCGACGCCGAGGCTTCCGGCCCCTCGATCGAGGCGATCACCGGGCGCTCGCCGCGCGAGCCGACGTACGAGATCATGCAGCGCACCGGTCGCCTCGTCGGCCGCGCCGTCGCTACCACTTGCAATCTCCTCGACATCGATCTGGCCGTCGTCGGCGGCGCTGTCGCGGACGGCTTCGGGGCGACGTTCTTCAACTCCGCGCAGGAGACGCTCGACGAGCACGCGCAGCTTTCGTTCAGCCGCAGCGCCCGTGTCATCCCCGCCCGCCTCGGCGGTCGTGGACCGTTGCTCGGTGCCGGCGCGATCGGTCTACGCGGGCTCCACCGGGCGAGTCGACACCGTGAGTGATTCGTTGTTCGTAACATTGCCGACCACGGCCGCCGCGGTCGACCCTCTGGAGGTTTCGGGATGACAAAGATTCGCAGCAGCGACTCCTCGATGATCGACGATCGTCGCGGGAGCGGTGGTGGTGGCGGTGTGCTCGGCGGCCTCGGAGGCGGCGGAGGGTTTCCGTTCCCGATCAAGGCCGGCGGCGGCGTGCTGGGCATCATCGTGCTACTCGCGTCGTTGTTGCTGCCGAAGCTGTTGGGCACGCAGGGCGCGGCGTCGGTGCCGTCGCCGGCCGACAGGTCGGGCGCTTCGACGGCCGACACGTGCAGCAGCGATCTCGAAAAGATCGTGTGCGGCGCGACAGAGGATGTGCAGGCGTATTGGGGGGCCAACCTGCCGACGTTCTATGGCGTGACCTACGAGAACACCAAGACCGTGTTCTTCACCGACAGCACCGACACCGGTTGCGGGCAGGCGACGTCGCAGACCGGGCCGTTCTACTGCCCTGTCGATCACCTCGTCTACATCGACCTCAGCTTCATGCAAGCGCTCGAACAACAGCTCGTCGGCACCACCACCGACCTTGCCGAGCAGTACATCGTCGCCCACGAGTACGGGCATCACATCCAGAACCTGGTCGGAATCAACGCACAGGTACAGAAGGCCCAGCAGAGCGATCCGGGGCGGGCCAACCAGTATTCGGTAGCTCTGGAACTGCAGGCCGACTGCTTCGCAGGGATGTGGGTGGGCGACGTGGCGTCGCGTGGCCAACTCGACTCGGCCGGCGAGGTGAAGGAAGCGCTCAACGCTGCGGCCGGCGTCGGTGACGATCGCATTCAGCAGAAGACCCAGGGGCGGATCGACAAGGAGTCGTGGACACACGGTTCGGCCGAGCAGCGTCAGACGTGGTTCACCCGCGGCTACAACTCTGGCGACCCCAAGCAGTGCGACACGTTCAGCGAAGTTCTGTAGGCACGACCGGCAGCGCGCCGCCGCCGAACTTGCGGTAGACCCACTCGACAGGTCCGATCCGGAACCGGCTCTGCCAACCGGCCGCCAATACGATCCCGACCAGCCAGAACCCCCCGGCGAACACCAGGGCAACGTCGAGACCGGTCGGGCGGATGAGTTTCCAGCGGATGACGACAGCGTTGAACACCAGCGCGTGCAGGACGTACAGCGTCAATGTCGTCCGGCCTGCAGCTGCGAAGCTGCGGGTCACGAGGCTCGCTCGCGTTGCATTGGCAATCCAGCCGATCACACAGAACGTGGTGACGGCGGAGCCGAGCGCGCAGACGGTGTAGTTGAGGCTGCGGCTGAACGGATCGGTGGCGAGCAGCTGGGCGCGCAATGCCGTGTCGCCGAAGACCTGCTCGGCGAGGTATGTGCCTGCGACCATCACCACACCGAGGGAGGCGAGCACGCGTCGCAATGTCGATCGCAACGGCAGGTAGCGACCGATCACCATTCCCGCGCACAGGAAAGCCAACCAGGGCAGCAGCGGATGGGTCCCGGTGAGGAACGTGTCGAACAGGAGACGACGCGGCGACCGGTAGGGGGCTTGCGAGTACCAGCCCTGGAACAGCCAACTGGTGTCGTGGTCGCTCTCGAACGCCCACCACTGCAACGCTGCAGCGCCGATGGCGGCGACAGCACCGACGAGAATCAGCCACCGTGTCCGCAACAGGAACAGCATCGCGCCGACCATGAAGAACGCACCGTAGAAGAACAGGATCGTGCCGTTCCAGATCCATTCGAAGAAGAAGCCGAAGCAATAGAGCAGGAAGCCGCGGCGGATCAGCGTCCACCGATCGTTGCTGCGGCGTATGCGATCTCCGCTGAGTCGCCCGCGGTTGGTCATCAAGGTGATTCCCATGCCGGCGATCAACACGAACGTCGCCGCGAACCGAGTGGACAACGGACCCATCCACGGGTCGAAGAACTGGTTGACCGCTGACTCGCCGATCGACCCGCCGTGCAGGATGAGGTAGCCGTGGTAGTTCAGCACGGCCACACCGATCAACGCGATGGACCGAGTGACGTCGAGATCGATCACACGGTCGGCTGCCGGTGTGCTCACATCCACTCGACCTCGTCGACCATCGTCGAGATCAGAGGTCGCTGCACGTCGACGCGCTCGCCAACGGCCGGGTATGGCGAACCGGTCGGCACGAAGACCATCGAGGTGTGCATGTGCGGTGGCTCGAACAACGCCAGCCGCGTCCGCGCGAAGTGGAACGGGCTGGAGCCATCGGGCAATGGCGCAACACCATGCGCGGACCCGGCACTGATCAGGGCGAGGTGTCCGTCGCCCGGCACCGCTGTCAGGCGGTAGCCGGCCGTGTCGCCGGCGTGTACGTGGTGCACTGCCAACACGTCGGCATTCAGTTGCA
The DNA here is from genome assembly GCA_040005915.1 of Ilumatobacteraceae bacterium. GTDB lineage: Bacteria > Actinomycetota > Acidimicrobiia > Acidimicrobiales > Ilumatobacteraceae > JAENVT01. The sequence continues at coordinate 21,929 of JBDTYA010000273.1, read as the reverse complement.
GGAACGACTTGTCGCCGTGCCACAAGGCCGTGCCGACGCGCAATCGGAACTGCCGATCGGAATGCGCGGCGCGCAGCGTCGCAAACGACTGTGGCTGCAAGTGGCTGAGCCATACAGGTTGCAGGGGGTCGGTCAGGGTCAGCCACACGCCGACCTCGGCGAGCCGGTCGGCGTCGGAGCCGGCCTGTGGCAGGTGCAGGGCGTTGCCGACGACCTCGAGCCCGGCGGCGCTCGCCGCAGCGAGGACGGACGGCAGTTCCTCGGGCGTTGCCCCGAATCGGTGCATTGACGATTGCAGCTTGACGACGACACGGCCGCGCCAGCCGCGTAGCGCATCGACGTCGTGCAGCGACCCGATCGTCAGGATGGGCTGTGCCGTGGTGTGCGACGGTGGGTGCGGCGCCGGTGTCAACACCACCGGCGCCACCCTGTCGCCGACGCCGTCGAGCTCGAAGATCGTGCCGACGCAGACGTAGTCGCTGAGCCCCTTGACCAGCGGGTGCAGCGTCGCCCTGCCGAAGCCGTAGCCGTTGCCCTTGACCACTGGGACCAGTCCGTCGACGGTGGCGGAAACCGAGTCGACGTGGGCTTCCCAAGCGGCGCGCTGAACGGTGAGTCGCAAGGTCATGCCGAGTGAACGGTAGTTGCTCTCGCAGGTCAAACGGAGCGTGCCCGCCGACGTATGTGCTGATCGCCGGGTTGATGGTCGGGGCATCGCTCGAGTCCGTGTTCGTCATCTGCCTCGGGTGCGTCGACCTCAGCCGGCGGTACGTCCGGGCCAACTCGTGAACTTCGGCGTCAAGGCGCCGGATCGGCGCTGCTCGATGGCGCCGATCCACACTCCGGTTCCGTACGCCACGTCGTCCGCGAGACGCATGGCGACGTACCGCGTCGGGGTGCCCGGCCCGCGGTTGCCGTACCAGTCGAGCAGCGATGGGACGATCGTCGCTCCGAGCAGGGGTAGCCGGGCTCGCGGCACCAACATCGCGACGATCACTGCAATCGGCCACCACACGCGGGTGATGGCGCTGGCCACTTGACGCCCGGCGTACAGATGGCCGAGCCCGGCGAGACGGATGGACTCCTGCGCGGGCAGGTCAGCGAGCTTGCGGCGCAAGGCGACGGTCGTTCCGATGGCGACGCCGACGCCGGCGACCGGCCGGCGGGCCAGCACGAGTGCCCACACCGCTGCGCTCCAACCACTCATCCGCAGTGGGGCCACATCGCCGGGATGCTTGCGGCCGAGCACCGCGGCCGATCGTCCGTACGACAGACGCTGCTGGGCCCAGGCCGCGATCGATCGGCGCGGCCGATGGTGGACGGTGGCGGCAGGTTCGTACCGGCAGCGCCGGCCGGATTCGATCAATCGCCAAACAAGGTCGACGTCCTCGCCGGTACGCATCGTCTCGTCGAAGCCACCGATCGCCCGCAGATCGTCGGTGCGGGCGACCATCGCCGCCGCCGGCACATAGCTGACGCGACTGCCGGCAGCGATGCGCGCCGGCTCGTTGCCGAGATCCAGGGGCGAGCGAACAGCCTCGTATGCATCGAGTGGCGTGGCCCCGGCCTTCGACGCGATCCGCGGGGCCACCAGCGCGACGAGCGGGTCGTCGAAATGTGGCAGCAGCGCATCGAGCCAGTCGTCGTGTAGATCGACGTCGGTGTCGACGAAGGCGACGAACGGGGTCGTCACTTCGGCGAGGCCGGTGTTGCGCGCCGCGGCAGGCCCGCGGTTGTGGGTGAGGTGGATCGTGCGCCACTCGTCTGCGTCGGGCAGTGGTGGTTCGCTCGCGTCGTCGACCACGATCACGTTTGCGTCGTGTGGGATCGTGCCGGGCGAGGCGTTGAACGCAGGGATCACGTATGTCACGTCGGCGGCGGTGAACGCCGAGCCCGCCGGTCGTGGATGAAGTGCACCGGCCGCGACCAGGCGATCGGTCAACTTGGCATGACCGTTCGGCAACGGCTGATCGCGTTCGATCGCCTCGATGATGCGGCAACCTGCGGGCGACAGCCGGAACAGTCGCAGTGGCGAACCTGCGATGACGACCGTCTCGTGTCGCCGGTACGAGCCGTCGAGCACGAACGACTGTGTCATGCCCGCCACTCGTCGACCGCGGCGACGAGGTCGATGGTCAGCCGCGTCAACAGCGTCTTGCCGTGGCTGGCCGTCGCCCGCCGGGGATCGCCGAGGATGCCGTTGGGGCTGACCGCGCGCACGCCGTTCGCACGCAGCTCCTCGATGAGTTCGACGATCGGTTCGGATCGGCCCGCTTCGGCGCGGGTCATCCGCACGACCTCGGGTGCGAGGGCCAGCATCATCGACGTCTCCGACCGACCGGCATGGGCGTCGCCGCCGAGGATGTGCGGCCACCAGGCCAGCACACGGCGGCCTTCGCCGCACAGCACTTCGGTGGCGCGCTGCACCGGTCGGGCGTTGCCGGCGTGGCCGTTGACCAACACGACACCGGCAGACCAATCGGCACTGCGAACCAGCTCGACGATCATCTGCTCGACGACCATCGCACCCACCGACAACGTGCCGGGGAACCCGGCGTGCTCGCCACTGGACGTCGTGGTCAGCGCCGGCCCGATCAGCACATCGCCGGGCTCGAACGCCGCGACCAAACCCTCGGCGAGGGCCTCGGCGATACGGGTGTCGGTGTCGAGCGGCAGGTGCGGGCCGTGTTGCTCGAACGAGCCGACCGGCACGGCGATGATTGGCCGCGGCGCGAGGTTCCACAGGTCTGACCACGTCACGTCGCCGAGCCGCGCGCTCATACCGGAACCCACATCACGGCCGCGTCGTGCGCTGTATCACGACAAGTGTCATGAGAGCCCCTGGACGATCATGTGCATCGCCCGGTCATAGACGTCGGACCAATCGATCATCGTCGGTCCGACCTCCTTCAACTCGAGGCTGACGACGCCATGGCACGTGGCCCAGACCAATGCGGCGGTCGGGAGCGGGTCGGCGACGCGCAACCTGCCTGCCTTCATGGCCCGCTCGAGCCGTTTGGCGAGGAGCTGCAGCGTCGAGCCGGCCAACGCCTGGGCCTCGATCGTCGGCACGAAATCGGGGACGACACGATCGAACATCACCGAATAGAGCGTCGGGTTGTCGATCGCGAACTTGCGATACGACAGTCCGCACGCCAGGACGTCGGCGATGGGGTCGTCGGTCTCCGTCACCGAGCTCATGCCGATGCCCAGCCGGCTGAACCCCTCGACGAACAGTTGCTCGACGACCCCGTCCTTGCCACCGAAGCGTGAGTACACGTTCATGGTGCTGACGCCAGCGGCGCTTGCGATTCGGCGCACTGTCAGAGCGCCGGGGCCCTCGGTGGCCAACAGGTCGCCGGCCGACTTCAGCAGCGAGGAACCCACCGAATCGAGCTGCGCCATGGGCGCAGGCTAGTGGGGCGGACTGTGTCGAATGTCATGTGTACCTGACGATGACGCCGTGATAACAATGTTATGACGTCGTTTCCCCGACGACAGCAGCCAACGACCTGAGAAGGGAATTGCGATGAACATCACTCCGCCGATCGCAAGCGCGATCGAGCCCCGCACCCGCCGGCGATCGCCGTGGCTGATCCTCGCGGTGCTCTGCGCCTCGGTCTTCATCATCGTGGTCGACGGCACCATCGTGAACGTTGCCCTGCCGACGTTCGTCCGCGAACTCGGCGCCACGACGAGCCAGTTGCAGTGGATCGTCGACGCGTACGTGCTGGTGTTCGCAGGTCTGTTGATGGCCGCAGGCTCCATCGGCGACCGGTTCGGCCGCAAGGGCATCCTGCTGATCGGCATGGCCGCATTCGGAGCGACGTCGGTGATGGCGGCGATGTCGACGACGCCGGCGCAGCTGATCGGATGGCGAGCGGCGATGGGTATCGGCGCCGCCCTGATCTTCCCGGCAACCCTGGCGCTGCTCGTCAACGTCTTCACCGACGCCCGCCAGCGAGCGATCGCCATCTCGATCTGGGCGGCGACCAGTGGTCTGGCCGTCGCACTCGGTCCGGTGACCGGCGGGTTCCTGCTCGAGCACTTCTTCTGGGGTTCGGTGTTCCTGGTCAACGTCCCTGTGATCGTGGTCGCCATGGTTGCGATCTGGACGGTCGTACCGACATCACGCGACGACACCATCCGTCGCTTCGATCCACTCGGGATAGCGCTGTCCATCGCCGGTGTCAGCGTGCTGGTGTGGGCAGTGATCGAAGGCCCGCAGCACGGTTGGACATCGACGACGAGCCTCGTCGCATTCGCTCTCGCAGCGACGTTGCTGACCTCGTTCATCCGTTGGGAGCGCCGTAGCGATCATCCCATGCTCGACGTGTCGGTCTTCACCAACATGCGCTTCACGGCCGGCAGCGTCTCCGTCGCCTTCGCATTCTTCGCCCTGTTCGGTTTCATCTTCATGGTCACCCAGTACTTCCAGTTCGTGCGTGGCTACAGCACGCTCGAGGCGGGTGTCCGCACGGTTCCGTTCGCTCTCTTCACAGGTATGGCAGCGCCCGTCAGCGCCAAGCTCGCCGAACGGTTCGGGACGAAGGCGATCGTCTCCGCAGGTTTGATCTCGATGGCCGTCGGATTCGCCTGGACGACACGCGATACGGCGACATCGTCGTACTTGTCGGTCGTCGGGCAGATGTTCTTCATGGGCGGCGGTCTCGGCCTGGTCAACGCTCCGGCGACCGAGGCGATCATGGGTGCTCTGCCGCCCGCCAAGGCCGGCGTCGGATCCGCTGTCAACGACACGGCCCGCGAGCTCGGCGGAACCCTGGGCGTTGCCATCATCGGCAGCCTGTTCGCCTCGGTCTACTCGAGGCGGCTGGGTGAGTTGTTGACCGGTTCGCCGGTGCCCGCCGCCGCACAGCAGGTCGCCCGCGATTCGGTCGGTGCCGGTGTCGAGGTTGCCCGTCGCGCCGGCGACCAAGCCGGGCCGCAGGCGGGCGCGGCAGTCAAAGCTGCCGTCGATGCTGCGTTCATCGACGGCTTCCGTGTCGGCGCCTGGGTGTCCGCCGTAGTCGTGTTCGTCGGTGCGGTGATCGCCCTGCGGTGGCTGCCCAGTCGGGCAGCGGATGGAGTGGAGCCCCACTCCGTGCGGCTACCGGAGATGCGTGAGGTAGCCCCAGTCGCCTAGTACTTCGAGGATCCGCCGCGCCGCATCCGCAGGGACTGCTTCAACGGTCTCGCCCGGCTGTGGCGCAGCGGAGGCGTCCGTCAGCTCCCGCAACCGATCGAGCGTTGTCGCGCCGAGCGGGGCCGCCAGCACTCTGGCCCGCGGGCGGTAGGGGTGAGCGACGACCGCCGATGGTGTTCCGGGCGGCGCGTTTGCGATGCCGTAGTGCAACACCTCGGCCTTCTGCGCGGTCAATGCGGAGTGCAGCGAGGCGCGGCGCAGGCGTGCGACCGAACCCTCGACCGACAGCACGGCGGGTCCCGTGATCTGCAACACCTCGCGTCGCCCCCCGTCGAGGCGGCGGGTGACGCGCAATGGATCGATGAAGTCGACGCCGACAAGACCGAGTGCCTGCTGCCGACGCAACTGTGCGGCGAGGAAGGCCGGGACGCTGCCTGTGCCGCGGTCAGCGGAGCAATCGCCGCACCACACCGCCGCACTGTGAGCCACGACCGGCGCCAGGGCGGCCGCGACCGCGGCGCTGTCCAAGTCGTCCGCCGCTTCGACGCGGATGGCAGTGGTGACACCGCATGCCAGGGCGTCGCGCAACACCCTGTCGGCGGACGGACCCGCAACCGTGACGGCGATGACCGAGGTATGGGTGGCCTCGCCGTGACGAAGCGCCGTCTCGAGGGCCGCGTTGTCGGCAGCCGAGAGACCCGACGTCGACAACGTACCGATCCACTTGATGCACACCGCGATCATCAACTGCTCCGGAAGATGACGCCGAACCCACCCTCGGGATACGACCAGCTGATGGCGCCTTCCTTGTTGCAGACGAGGTAACAGGTGCCGCACTCGAAGCACTGCTCGTAGTTGAACAGCAAGCCGCCGTCGCTCGTCGGCACGAACAGATCTGCCGGGCACGCGACGATGCACTCGCGAGTGCTGCAGTCGGCGCACGCCTTTCCGTCGACGACGATGTGCGGGCGTTCGTGCACGTTGAACTCCGTCGTCTCCATCCGGTCGGGGAAGGAGATGTCGGGCCATGTCGGATCAGGCTGGATCATCCGAAGCTCCTGAACGCGTCGTGGCCGTCGCGCAGCAGGCCGCGGACGCTGACCCCGGCACGCTTGCGTTCCTCGCGGACGATCCGTCGCAGCCCGGGCTTGGCCGAGGGATTGTCGACGCGGAACATCCGTTCGGCGATTCCCGTCACCATCGACGGATACATGTGCTGCACACGATCGCTCAACACCAGTTGCGGTGCGCGTCGCAGCTTGCGGTGATCGCGCAGCACGAAGGTGTCGCTGAGCCGACGTGCGTACCCGCCGAGACCGCGCTGGCTGACGTCGCCGTCGGCGATGGCCTCGATCGCGGTCTGGCCGGCGTACATCCCGCTGGCCATCGCGAAGTTCACGCCCTCCAGCCAGATCCCAGCAGCGAGGCAGAGCGCGGCCGCGTCGCCGGCGATCAACAGCCCGTGGCCGGTCATCTCGGGCATCATCGACAGGCCTGCCTCCGGGATCAGGTGCGCCGAGTACTCGTGCAGCTCGCCGCCCTCCACGAGCGGGGCGATCGCCGAGTGGCGCTTCATCGCCGCGATGATGTCTTCCGGGCGGGTCTTCTGTGCGGCGAGCTTGGTGAGCTTCAGCACGACACCGACGGCGACCGTGTCGAGGTTGGTGTACACGAAGCCGCCACCGTTGATGCCACTGGTGCAGCCGATCACCTCGATGTCGACCCCCTCGCGATCGCGCACACCGAAGCGCTCGTCGATGACCGCCTTCGGCAACGACAAGGTCTCCTTGACCCCCAGCGTGAAGTTCTTCGGGTTCGGCGTGCCGTACAGGCCGGCCTCCTTCGCCACGAAGGAGTTGACGCCGTCACAGGCGATCACCACCGAGGCGGTCACGTCGCCGTCCGGCCGGTCGGTGCGTACGCCGGTGACAGAGTTCTTCGAGCGGCGCGATGGGCCACGCAGCAGTCCGGTGACCGTCGTGTTGCACAGCAACGTCGCGCCGGCGGCGACAGCGTGATCTGCGAGCCAACGGTCGAACTCAGGCCGGTACGCGGTTGCCCCGTTGTACGGAGGCGCCGCCCACGCGTCGTTGCGGAAGTCGACCGATACGGCTTGGGTATCGGTGAGGACCATCGTCGACCGGCGTGTGACCCATCGCTGGATCGGGGCCTCGTTCCACCACTCGGGTATCAGGTCGTCGAGGATGCGTGGGTAGATCACGCCCCCGTACATGTTCTTGCTGCCGGGGAACGGGCCACGCTCGAGCAGCAGCGTTCGCAGTCCGCCTCGTGCAGATTCGATCGCCGCGCACGAGCCTGCCGGGCCGGCGCCGACGATCACGACATCGAAGTCGGTCTCAGCCACTCGCTTCACCGATCTCGCGGAGCAGTTGGTCGAGCACTTCATTGGCGTCGGCGACGACCGCGAGATCGGCCAGCTGCATCATGGGGCAGTGCGGATCGGTGTTGACGCTGATGATGTGTTCGGGCCGACCGAGCCCGGTGGTGTGTTGCACCGCGCCGCTGATCCCGAATGCGACGTACAGCTGCGGATCCACGATCACGCCAGTGGTACCGATCTGGCGTTCGCGAGCGATCCAGCCGCGATCGGTGATCACTCGAGTCGCGCCGACGCTGGCGCCCAACACGGCGCCGAGTGTGGCCAACTGCTCGAAGCGCCGGGGTGAGTCGAGCCCGGCGCCGCCCGACACGATCCGGCGCGCCTCCGACAGGTCGATCGTCGCCGCGTCGGGCGGCAACACCTCTTCGATGGTCGCGTCATCTGTCGTCGACGAGACCGCATCGATACGTCGAACGGTCATCGTCCGGGCGATGTGATCGACACCGCGTACGCCCGGTTGCAATGTCGCCACGAACGATGCCGGAGGGGTCAGCGAGTGCAGCTCGGTACTGCCGCCACGAATGAGATCGACCCGCGTCGGCGATGTCGCCATGCACGTCGCGAACAGTTGCCGGTTCAGCGCAGCCGCGAGTCGTGGGGCAAGGTCGCGGCCGTCGGGTGATGCGGGCAGGACGACGATGTGCTCGGCGGTGAGATGGAGCAACAGCATCTCGCTCCACGCTGCAGGGCGATAGTCGCCTGCCTCGATCGTGGACACGTCGTGGGCGATGTGCTGCAACTCGGCGGCCGCCGACGATGTGCCGGATCCGACCAACAGGGCCCTGCCGCCGCATTCCGAGATGGTCTCGTCGGCACCAGCGGGCAATTGCCCGTCGCGCACAACGATCACTGCAAGCATCGCCGTCAGGCTAAACGGCCGACCTCCGGAGTCAGTGCTTTCTCCATGCGGACCGAACCGGGGGAGTGCACGCGGTGGTTTCGCCGGGCGTGGGCCCTGAAGCCGAACTTCTCGTACAACGGCCGCATCTGGTCACCTGTTTCGAGCAGCAATCGATGCGCGCCGGCGGTCGCTGCCAGCGATTCGAGCTCGGAGGCCATCGCTGCGCCGATGCGCATTCGCCGAGCCGACCGAGCGACGTACATCCGCATGATCTCGGCGGTCGTGGTGTCGACCTTGCGATAGGCGCCGCAGGCAACGGCCACGTCGTCCATCTCGGCCACGACGAAACCGTGGCCGTCCACCAGGCATTGGTCGGGATCATCGCCGAACTCGGCGATCACCCGGGCGGCCCGTTCGTCGTCGCGATCCACAGGTGCGATCACGAGTGCCGGATGGTTCTGCCCCATCTCGAAGGCGTACGGCGAGGTACCGAACACGTCGACGAAATCGAGCCGACGCTTGGCATCGTCGGTGGTCGGCAGTGAGCCTGCCGGCATCCACCACAACGCGGTGCGCGTCGAACCCTCGACGAACCACTCGGCACGTCTTCGGAGGAAATCGCGGTGGATGCCGCGGTACGCGAAGGCCTTCAACGCATCGAGGGACTCCCATACCGTGAGGTTGACGATCAACAACGGATCGTCGAACACCTGGATGTCGGTGGCGTCGCCGCCGTCGGATTGCAGGCGCCACACGTAGCCGGGCGACCGCTCGCCGGCGCCGTTGACCGCGGGCAATGCGTCGGTGAAGTCGGCGGTGCGTGGATCGTCGATCGGGTGGCGAAGGGCGGCGATGTTCAGTTGGGCCAGATGTCGCTTCATCGTTCGCTCAGCCGGCGGTCGCGGTGGCCGATGTGGCCTCGCCGCGCTTCTTGCGTCGGTGCCTGATGATCTCGATCAACACGTTGGTCCCGATGGCCATGCCGAATGCGAGGAGAAACGCCTTGGTGTGATCGTTCTCGAACGCCTCGCCGCCGATGCGGCCGAGCAGAGCCGAATACGTCGCCCAGATGACGGTCGCGAGGGCAACCCAGCGGATGAACCACCAGCGACTCTGGCGGGTGATGCCCGACGACAGGGTCAACGCGGTTCGCCCACCCGGGATGAAGCGGGCGGTGATCAAGAGCAGCCCACCGCGTTGCAATATCTGCGACTGCGCCCAGGCGAGCTTTCGGGCGAACTTGGGCCTTCGCTCGGCACGGCGCCTGAACCAGTCACTGGCCTTGAACCCGATCATGTAGGCGCCGTTGTCGCCCAGGAACGCGCCGATGGCGCCGGCGGCGATCACGGCGAACAGGTTCTGTGTGCCAAGGCCGGCAGCGACGCCGCCGATGATCACGCACGTCTCGCTGGGCACGATCGGTATCACCGAATCGAGGAACGCGATCACCAGGATCACCAGCAGGAACCACTTGTGTCCGGATGTTCGGTCGAGCCAATCCGAGAGGTCGGTGACGATTCCGGCGATCATGGTCCGAGAAGACTATCGAGCGGTCAGACCGGCCCGCAGTGCCCGCGCCCGTCGCTCCGCCTCGGCGGGATTCGCGGCCGTCACTGTGATGTGGCCCATCTTGCGGCCGGGGCGCGCCGCCGTCTTGCCGTACAGGTGCAGCGATGCGTCGGGGTCGGCCAGCGCGACCGACCAGTCGGGTTCGCCGTCCGACCACAGGTCGCCCAGCAGGTTGACCATCGCTGCGCCCGCCGCGGTCGGCGACGTGTCACCTAGCCCGACGCCGCAGACGGCGCGAACCTGTTGTTCGAACTGGCTGGTGCGCGCCGCGTCGAGCGTCCAGTGGCCGCTGTTGTGCGGGCGCGGGGCCAACTCGTTGACCAACAAGCGATCGCCGACGACGAACATCTCGACCGCCAACACACCGACGTAGTCGAGCGACTCGGCTATCAGCATCGCCAACTCGATTGCCGGCTCGGTCGCTCCGGTCGATCGGTGGGGAACGACCGTGCAATCGAGGATCCCGTCGATGTGGGTGTTGTGGACGGTGGGATATGCCGCCGTCGCGCCGTTGGCGCTACGGGCCAGCACCACGGAGACCTCGCTGTCGAGCGGAAGGCGCTGCTCGAGCACGCACGGTTGGCGGGCCAGCCGATGCCATGCGGCGAGGAGTTCGTCGGCCGACGCCACGACGATCTGGCCTTTCCCGTCGTAACCCATGCGCGCCGTCTTGAGGATCGCCGGGAAGTCGAAGTGTGTGACGGCCGAGCCGGCGTGCTCGTCGGTCTCGATCACCAGGAATGGGGCGACGGGTACACCGGCGTCGCGGAGGAAGGCTTTCTCCGTTCGGCGGTCCTGTGCAATTGCGACGACCGCAGCAGCCGGATGGATCAACGTGTGCTTGCCGAGCAGTTCCATGGCCGAGGCCGGGGGGTTCTCGAACTCGATCGTCACCACGGCACAACGCGAGGCGAGGTGCCGGAGGGCGGCCTCGTCGTCGAACGCGGCGACGATGTGCTCGTCGGCGACTCTCCCGGCTGGAGCGTTGGGATCCGGTTCGAGCACCACCGTGCCGTAGCCCATCGCCCGCGCCGCGACGACGAAGTAGCGGCCCAGTTGACCACCGCCGAGGATGCCGAGCGTGGCGGGCGGCGTGACGGGCTTCATGTGGCAGGCAGGATGGATGCGGCAGCGTCGTCGTGACGTTCCCGCCGGTACGCGTCGAGTGCGCCGGCCAACTCGTCGTCACCGCCGGCCAACAGAGCCACTGCGAAGAGGGCGGCGTTGGTTGCGCCGGCCTCGCCGATGGCGAAGGTGGCGACCGGCACCCCGGCCGGCATCTGCACGATCGAGTACAGCGAATCCTGGCCGCCGAGGTGCCGAGTGGGTGCCGGCACGCCCAGCACGGGAACCGTCGTCTTGGCAGCCAACATTCCGGGCAGGTGAGCCGCCCCGCCGGCACCGGCGATGATCGCCCGCAACCCACGTGACCTCGCCGATTCGGCGAATGCGAACATCTCGTCGGGCATGCGATGCGCCGACAGCACCTTCACTTCGTGAGCTACAGCGAAGTGCCGCAGCACGTCGACGGACTTGCTCATGGTCGGCCAATCGCTGGTCGACCCCATCACGACTGCGACCAGCGCGCTCTCGTTCACCGGCTCAGTATGGCATCGGGGCGTCGACGGCCGACCGGTGGCGGAATCGCCGAGCCGGCGCGATCGCCTTCGATGACGGCTGCGTGGGCTCGCCGCGGTGCGACGCAGTCTCCGACGCGTTCGACGCTGACGCCCGCCGCTCTCAGCTCGTGGTACAGCCACTCGACGGGGCTTGGCGGGACCGCGAGGACGACCCAGTCCGGGGTGCGCGTGACGCTGGTGCCGGTGGGATGGTGCAGCAGTTCGAGCGTGCGACGCGGCGACGGCTCACCCATCCCCATCGCCACGAGATCCGTCGTCTGCACGATGCCCTTGGCGCCGGCCCGCATCCACCAGTTCTCCATGTCGAGCGTGATGCCCAAGTCCTGCCCGACGACCATGCCGTTGGTGATGATCTCCACGCTGCAGCCACGGTCGGCGAGCAGCTCTCCCACGGAGGTGGCGTGGTGGAAGCCGAGCTCGTCGATCACGACGACGTCGCCGAACGGGCTTGCCGACCCGTCGAGCACTGCGCGCACGTCGACGACCTGATCGGCGTCGATGGGGACCCACCAAGGTCGCTGTGGATCAGCGCCCATCGCGATGATCACATGATCCGGCTGTCGTTCGGCGATCAGGCCGGCCCACGCGCTGATGCCATATTCGATCGTCACGCCCAGCCGCCGGCACTCGGTCAACTGGTTGCGCACCATGTCGCCGAACTCCGCCCGATTCGGAACGGAAGCCGCCAGCCGAACCTGCCCCCCGGCATGACGCTCCTTCTCCAACACGGTGACGCGATGCCCACCGGTGGCCGCCGCGATCGCCGCCTGCAACCCCCCGGGCCCAGCCCCGACCACCACGACCAGCGATGAGAGATGAGCCGCCCGGCCGCGCACATCTCTCGCAGCGGTCGCTTCTTGGCCGGTCTTGGGGTTCTCGATGCACCCGAGCCATCGGTTGAGGCCCATCCGGCCGACGCACTCCTGGTTGCACGACAGGCACAGGCGGATGTCGTCGGTCGCCCCGGCCTTCGCCTTTGCGGCGAAGTCGGCGTCGGCGATCTGACCGCGAACGATCCCGACCAGATCGCAGTGCCCCTCGGCCAGGGCTCGTTCGGCCTGTAGCGGATCCTTGAATCGACCGACGCCGACGACCGGCAACTCGACCCCCTTGCGGATCGCGGAAGGGATGAACATCGCGTAGTCGGGGGGGATGTGCATGCTCGCCTCGATCATGAAGAGGCTGGCGGTGGCAACCCCGATCGAGGTGTTGATGTAGTCGACGTGTCCGGTGGCTTCGACGAGCTCGGCGATCTCGACCGCATCGTCGATGGTCGTGCCGCCTTCGATCAGCTCGTCGCCACAAATGCGCACGCCGAGGGCCAGTCTTGCGCCGATGGCACCTCGAACGGCGCAGACGATCTCGACCATCAGGCGGGCGCGGTTCGGCAACGAGCCACCGTAGTCATCGGTGCGCTTGTTGGTGGCCGGCGACAGGAAACCGCGCACGATCGACGAGTGGCTGCACTGAAGTTCGATGCCGTCGAAGCCGCCCTCCGCGCAGTGTTCGGCGACCTGTACGTAGCCGGCGACGATCTCGTCGATGTCCGCAGTCGTGACCGCTTTCGGTACCTCGCGGAACAACGGGTCGGCGACCGCCGACGGAGCCCACACCGGCAGGCGCGAATACATCGAGCCGGCCTGCCCGCCGTTGTGGTTTATCTGGGCGAAGATCGGTACTCGGTATCGGTGAACAGCATCGGTGATCACGCGGTAACCAGGAATCACCTCGCGGCGGTAACCGTGGATCAACTTCTCATAGGGCCAATCGGTCGGATGGGTCGAGTGCTCCTCGGTGATGATCAGGCCGGCGCCGCCTGCAGCGCGCGCCGCATAGTACGCAGCGTGCTGCTCGGTCGGCAGGCCGTCACGTGCGTAGTTCGTGAGGTGGGCGCTGAACACGATGCGGTTGCGGGTGGTGACGGGGCCGAGTGCCAACGGTGTCCACAGGTACCGGTACGCCATCGACGCTCACACTAACGAGGCGCGTATCGCCGGGCCGGCCGGCTGGGGCGCGTAACGTTGGCGCGTGGAGGATGTGGCCGGTGAGGCATCGGCAAAGCGGCGCGGTACCCGAACGTCGTCGTTCGGCGTCGGTCGTCGTGAAGGCCACGACTCGACCGCGTTCTACGAGCGGTTCCAAGCACCCGAGATCAGTGCCGACGATCATGTCGCCCCTCCGAAGTGCGTCGATCGGCTGATCGTCGGCGACGCCCGCCACATGGTCGATGTCGCCGACAACAGCGTCGCCCTGGTCGTCACGTCGCCGCCCTACTTCGCCGGCAAGGAATACGAGGAGGCCCTCGGCCATGGCCACATCCCGGCGACGTACATCGACTACTTGCAACAGCTGTGTGACGTGTTCGCCGAGTGCGTGCGGGTTCTCGAGCCGGGTGGGCGCCTCGCAGTCAACGTTGCCAACCTCGGCCGGCGCCCGTACCGCTCGCTGTCGGCCGATGTCACGGCGATCCTGCAGGATGACCTGCGATTGCTGATGCGTGGAGAGGTGCTGTGGGTCAAGCAGCGCGGCGCGGCGGGCAACTGCGCGTGGGGCAGCTTCCAACGGCCGGGCAACCCGGTGTTGCGCGACCTCAGCGAGCGCGTGATCATCGCCTCGAAAGGTCGGTTCGATCGGGCTATCACTGCCAAGGATCGCGCCAAGATCGGCCTGCCGTCGATCAGTTCGATGACCCGAGACGAGTTCATGGAGGCCACGGTCGACGTGTGGGAGATCCCGCCAGAGCGCGCCAACCGGGTCGGGCATCCGGCACCGTTCCCGGTCGGCCTGCCCGAGCGCCTCATCCACATGAACACCTACGTCGGCGATCTCGTCCTCGATCCGTTCGTCGGGTCCGGCACGACCGCCGTCGCCGCGGCTCGCACCGGCCGGAGCTACATCGGCTACGACACCGACTCCGGGTACATCGAGGCGGCCCAGCGACGCCTTGCGGACGACGTTGGGCGCGCTGCGGAGCACGTCGACGCGGTCGGCCTGTTGGCCAACGATGGTCGCAAGACCGACCGGCTGCGGGGTGGGTGGTCGTCGAAGGAGATCGCCAAGCAGTTGCTGACCGACGCCGGGTTCTCCCAGGTCGACGACGGGGCTGTCGTGATGCCCGCAGTCGTACCGACCCTGCGGGCGATCGACCCGAACGGTCGAACGTGGTGGTTCGAAGTCGTGGGCGGCCGCACATCCAACCGGCCCGGCGCGCAACGCCTCGATCTGTTGTGGCGGGCCATCGCCAAGGGCGCGATTCTCCGCGAGGTCGACCCGTCGGCCGGCTTCGCGATCCTGACCGTCGACCAGCCGACAGCCGCGTCGGGTGGCAAGGCACTTGCGGCCGTCACCGGACCCGGCAGGCCGGTCGTCGCGATCGTCGACATGCTGTCGCTCACTGCCGTTTCGGCGCTCGCCGAGCTGGGCAAGTCGTCCGCCCCGCCCAGTTGACGCGTCGGTTGCCAGCGCGGAGTGCGAGCGTTCTAACGTGGCCGAAACCGAACGCACAGGGGACGAGATGGTTCCGCCAGCCCAGACCACGCTGTCAGAAGATGTCATGACCGCCGCTCAGCAACGCCACACCGGTGGTCCGGTAGCCGATGCCATGAGACCGGTCATCGCGGGCAGCTTCGGGACCAAGATCCCGATCCGCTTCGAGTTCTGGGACGGATCGGAGCTGCTTCCACCCGACCAGACGGTGGCCACGCTGCGGTTCGCCTCGCCCGATGCCATCCGTCGGCTGTTGTGGATGCCCAACGAACTCGGCCTCGGGCGGGCGTACGTCGCCGGTGACATCGATCTCGAAGGCGACCTGTTCGACATCATCCTCGCATTTCGCGATGCCCGGCCCGACGTCGCCAGATCCGGCAGAGCGTGGCGCGCCCTGCCGACTGCGGTGGTGGCGGCGGCGCGCGTCGGGGCACTCGGTGGCCCCGTCCAACCGCCGCCGGAGGAAGCTCGGTTGCACGGCTGGCGCCACTCGCTGCGCCGCGACGCCAGCGCAATCACTCACCACTACGACGTCGGCAACGATTTCTATCGGCTGGTGCTCGGACCCGTGATGACGTACTCGTGTGCGCGGTTCACGCAGCCGGAGTCCACGCTCGAGGATGCGCAGAACGCCAAGCACGATCTCGTCTGTCGCAAGCTCGGGCTCCACGAACATCCCGGGGCGCGCCTGCTCGACGTCGGATGTGGCTGGGGCTCGATGGCCATCCATGCGGCGCTGCACTACGACGCGACCGCAGTCGGCATCACGATCAGCAAGGCGCAGGCCGAGTTGGCCCGCCATCGGGTCGAGGATGCGGGGGTCGCCGACCGGGTCGAGATCCGGTTGCAGGATTATCGCGATCTTGCAGACGAGCAGTTCGATGCAATCTCCTCGATCGGGATGTCGGAGCACGTCGGCAACGGCAAGTTGGGTACGTACTTCACGACGTTGCGGTCGGTCCTCGCGCCGCAGGGCCGTCTGTTGAACCATGCCATCTCGTCGGTCGGTGGATCGACGCTCGGCTCGAGATCTTTCATCGGCCGCTACGTCTTCCCCGACGGAGAACTGATCGATGTCGGCGGTGTGGTGCTGGCGATGGAGCGTGCCGGTTTCGAAGTGCGCGACGTCGAATCGCTACGCGAGCACTACGCCCGCACGTTGCGTTGCTGGGTGTCGAACCTCGAATCGAACTGGGACGAGGCCGTGAAGATGGTCGGCGAGCCGCGGGCGAAGATCTGGCGTCTGTACATGGCCGGTTCGGCAGTCGGCTTCGAGGACGGCGGCATCGCCATCCACCAAGTGCTCGGGGTGGTGCCGACGGACACGGGCAAGGCCGGCATGCCGGCGACGCGGCGCGACTGGGCCTGAGCCGCTCGGAGCGTTCAGAAAAGCAGTTGACTGACCGAGTAGATCACCAAGCCGGCCAGGCCGCCGACGACCGTTCCGTTGATTCGGATGAACTGAAGATCGCGGCCGACCTGCAGCTCCATTCGCTCGCTGGTGGCCTTCCCATCCCATTTGGCGACGGTGCCGGCGATCAGATCGGCGACCTCGCCGCGATAGTGATCGACCACGTGACCGGCGGCGCGCATGACCCAGTCGTCGACCTTGGCCTGCAGCTCGACCTCCGTGGCCAGGCGACGACCGAGACTGGTCAGTGACAGGTCGAGCCGTTTGCGCAGCTCGCTGCTCGGGTCGTCGAGCGCGTTGACCGTGTTGCGTTTCAGCTCGCCCCACAACGAACCGAGCCAGGCACGCACATCGGGGTGGGCCAGCAGTTCGGTCTTCAGCTCCTCGCCCTTCGCGAGAAGTTGCGGATCCTGGCGCAGCCGTTGTGAGAACGCGACCACGCGGTCCTCGATCGAGTGACGCACCTCGTGGTCGGGATCGGCGGCGACGTCGGCAAGGAAGCTGTGCACCGCACCGTCGATCTTTGCGAACAGCTTGTCGTCGATCGCATCAGGGATCCACCACGGTGACTCGTGTTCGAGACGTGTCCTGAACGTGGCCCTGTTGTCGTCGAGGAAACCGTCGAGGCCCTTCAGCACGGCGTCGAGCAGCCGTTGGTGGTGGCCTCCCTCGATCGCCAGGTCCATCGCCTTCGACAGCAGCGGTGCGACCGGGGTGGAGCGAACCCTGCGCTCGATCAGCGTCTCCAACGCCGAGGCCACATCTCGATCGTCGAGCACTTCCAGCGCACCGCGCAACAGGTCGCTCACGCCTCCGCCCGCCTTGGAGGCGTTGTGCTCGTCGGCCATCCAGTCGCCCAAGCGCTTGCCGACGTGAGCTCCGGCCAGGCGCTCGTCGAGTACCTCGCGGGTCAGGAAGTTGGTCTGCACGAAGTCGCCGAGCGAGCGACCGATCTGGTCCTTTCGGTGCGGGATGATCGCCGTGTGCGGGATCGGCAATCCGAGTGGGTGCCGGAACAACGCAGAGACGGCGAACCAGTCGGCGAGTGCACCGACCATCGCCGCCTCGGCGAACGCCCGGATGTAACCCACCCAGCCATGCGTTTCCTCGAGCCACCGGGCGATGAAGAAGACAGCCGTGACGACGACCAGCAGACCGGTGGCCAGCATCTTCATCGTTCGCAGAGCGGTGCGGCGCTCGAGATCGGCCGCCGACATCACTTCCACTGCGGCGACCCTACGTCAATGCATGACGAGCGAGTCGCTCAGACCGCGGCCATCAACTCCGCGACTCGAGGGTTGGTGCGCAGCTTGCGGATGATGCGGTCGCGGGTCGGCCCGAGGCTGCCGATGGGGCGGCCGCTGAGCCGGCTGATCTGGCGGTAGTCATATGCCCGATCGTCCATCATCAGGCTCAACACGCGCTGGTCGTTCTCGCGCATCTCCGCCGCCGCCCGGTGCACCACTGTCGCCCGTTCGCAGCGTTGCAGTGCCTGATCGGGATCAGGCACCTCGTCGGCCTTTGCATCGGCGAGGTCGACAACATTGTCGGCAACGATGCAACGACTGTCGCGGCGTCGAATGCGGCGCGCCGAGTTGAGCGCAACCGTCCAGAGCCACGCGCCCACTCGCTCTGGATCGGAGATGCGATCACCGAAGCGGACGAAGTTGAGCCATGTGTCCTGCACGGCATCGTCCACATCGGTGGAGCAACGCAGAACCCGGCGCGCCGCGGCCTTTACCAAGGACTCGAAGATTTCGATGAGCTCGACCAACGCCTTCGAGTCGCCGTCGAAGTGGCGCTGAACCAGAACTGCTACTTCTTCAGGTGTTGCGTTCGTCCTCATGGATGAAACTAACCACGAGTGGTCACCTCGGAGCCACGTTCTTGTGCGTGTTGCAACACGCATTATTGCGTGTTGGTGTACGTTCGCGGCCATTGCAACGAACATCTCCCTCTTCGAGTCGCTTCCCCAACGCGAGCGCACCGCGTTGGAGGCACGGTGCCGCCACCTGACCATCCCGGCGCAGGCCTACCTGTACCACGAGGGCCAGACCGGCGACGCGGTGTACGTATTGGTCAGCGGGCGCGTCGGCATCTGGAGTGGAGGCGAGCGCGGTGATCCCGTGCTGCTCGCGATACTCGGACCAGGGGAGATGTTCGGCGAGATGGCGATCCTGTCGAACGAGCGCGTGCGAACCGCGACGACACAGGCGTTGTCGAAAGTCGAGGTGATCCAGATCCTGCGAGCCGACATCGAGGAGCTACGGCGTCGCTTCCCGCGGATATCCGACGTGTTCATCGAAGCGCTGCTACGTCTCGTGCAACGGCTCACGACACAGGTCAGCGAACTGTCGGAGCTCGACAGTTCGACCCGGCTCTACCGTCAGCTGTGGCGACTCGGCGAAGTGTACGAGAAGCGTCGTGCGGGCGCAGAGCTACCGATCAGCCAGCAGCAGTTGGCGTCGATGACGGGTGTCGGCCTGCGGATCACGAACCGGGTGCTCAACGAGGCTCGGCTCGAAGGAATCCTCGAGACCGGGAAGCGTCGAATCGTCGTCAATGACTGGGCGCTCGTGCGCCGACGGGCGGGTCTACGTTTTCGCCCCGGCTGATGTAGAGACCCTCGCGGCCCTTGGCCATGCGAGCGGCCACCATCACGATCGCGACCGGGATGGTTGCGTGCCACCCGAACAGCTCGGTGGCGATGGCGATCCCGGTCAGGCCGACCTGTGCCGCGATCGTGAACAGCGTTGCCAACCCGCATGCCGCCAGCAGTGCCGGCGACATGTTGAGGGGCCCGGCCAATACTGCGCCGAGCGTTGCGCCGATGACGAACAACGGGATGACCTCGCCACCGACGAAGCCGGAGCCCAGGGCCACGACGGTGAACAACAGTTTGAGGAGGGGCACCCACCAGGCTATGTGGATCCCGTCCACCGCCTTGCCCAGCAGTGGCAGTGACAGGCCGAGGTAGTCGCGGCCGAACAACGCGGCGAGACCGGCGGTGGCAAGGCCACCGATGGCGGGCCGCAATGGCGGCCAGGTGAAGTGTCTGCTGATGCGCTCGCTGAGATGATCGCCCGCCCACATGTACAACCGTCCGACGAGGCCGAACACCGCACCTGCGATCAGCAACTTGACCGGCAGCAGCAGCGTCCAATCCGGTCCGGGGAGACGCGGATAGTCGGAGGTGACGTGGCCGAGCGCGTCGACCGTGAGATGGCCGAACTCTGCAGCGACAGCGCACGCCAGCAGGGCGGAGATGTTGCGCCGCTTCGTCAGCTGGACGGCGAACAGGAAGCCGGCGAACGGTGTGCCGATGATCGCGCTGAACCCTCCGGCCAGCGACGCGCCGAGCAGGATCTGACGCTCGTCGTGGCGCAACCTCAACAGCCGCGCCCCTGAATCGGTCAGCGAGGCCGACATCTGCACGGCGACGCCCTCGCGGCCGACCGATGCCCCGAACAGGTGGGAGACCGCTGCGCAGGCGAAGACCAGCGGGGCCATTCGGGCCGGGACACCGACGTGCACTCGGCGCCCTTCGCGGATGGCCAGACGTGTTCCACGCGCCGCGGTGCCGGCCAGGTAGGTGTAGATCACGCCGACGATCAGGCCGGCGAGGGGAAGCAACCACAGCAGCCACCGGTGGTCTGTGCGGGTATCCGTCGCCCAGGTGAGCGAACGCAGAAAGGCGTAGGAGGCGACCCCGGCCAAGACCCCGCTGACCGCCGCCAAAGCCAGCAACCGAGCGAGACGAATCACCCGTTTGCCGTTCACACGGCCACCATATTGGGCGGGCTGTTACTTCAACGTGACACCCCTTCCGTAGAATGCATGAACCATGAATTTGCCGACGGAGCACGCAGAGACTCAGCGTGCATCGCTCGACCTCGATCTGCTCAACCCCGACCAACTCGACGCCGTGGTGCACCGCGGCGGCCCGTTGCTGGTCGTCGCCGGCGCCGGTTCCGGAAAGACCAGGGTGCTGACGCACCGCATCGCCCACCTCATCGACGAGGGCATGCCGCCGTCCGCGATCCTGGCCATCACGTTCACCAACAAGGCCGCCGAGGAGATGCGCCACCGAGTCGCCCATCTGGTCGGGCCGGTCACTCGGGCGATGTGGGTCTGCACCTTCCACGCGGCATGCGTTCGCATCCTGCGCGCCCACGGCGATCGCCTCGGCTACCCCCGCACGTTCAGCATCTACGACCAGGCCGACGCCCAACGGCTGACCGGTTATGTCGTCCGCGATCTCAACCTCGACGCCAAGCGGTTCCCGCCGCGTGCCGCGCACGGCCAGATCAGCTTGTGGAAGAACGAGCTCATCAGTCCACCGCAGGCGATCGAGCGCGCCTCCAACATCTTCGAGCGCAAGCACGCCGACATCTACACCGACTACCAGGCCCGGCTGTTGAAGGCCGGGGCGATGGATTTCGATGACCTGTTGATGAAGACGGTCGAGCTGTTCCGCGACCACCCCGATGTGCTGGCGCACTATCAACAGCGGTTCCAGCACGTGCTGATCGACGAGTACCAAGACACCAACATGGCTCAGAACGAGATCGCATTGGCGCTCGCCGCGCAGCACGAGCAGATCACGATCGTCGGCGATCACGACCAGAGCGTCTATCGCTTCCGCGGTGCCGACCTGCGCAACATCTCGCAGTTCGAGGAGGCGTTCGACAACGTCACCACCATCGTTCTCGATCAGAACTACCGCAGCACCCAAGCCATCCTCGACGCCGCAAACGCGGTGATCACGAACAACCCCGATCGCAAGGACAAGCAGTTGTGGAGCGAGCTCGGAACCGGCGAACGCATCACCCGCTACCACGCCGAAGACGAGGGCGACGAGGCAACGTGGGTTGCCCGCACCATGCAGACGCTGCAGAGCGACGCGACCTTCATGTGGAAGGAGATGGCCACCTTCTACCGAACCAACGCTCAGAGCCGTGTGCTCGAAGAATCGTTGATGCGGTTCGGGATTCCCTACAAGGTGGTCGGTGGCACCCGGTTCTACGACCGCCGCGAGGTCAAGGACGCGATGTCGTACCTCCGCGCCGTCGCCAACCCGGCCGACGAAGTCAGCGTCAAGCGGGTGCTCGGTGTGCCGAAGCGTGGCGTCGGCGAGTCCAGTGTCGCCAAGCTCGACGCCCTGGCGGCCGGCATGGGCGTCAACTTCGTCGAGGCCATGCGACACGCCCAAGACGCCGGCCTCACCGGTTCGGCGGCTCGTGGCGTCGAGTCGTTCGTTCGACTGCTCGACGACCTCGCACTGAAGCTCGACGACGGGCCCGGCGATCTGCTGCAGGCCGCGTTGACCGACAGCGGGTACCTCGCCGAGCTCGAGGCGGATGGTTCGGTCGAGGCCGCAGGTCGCATCGAGAACCTCGGCGAACTGGTCGGTTCGGCGCGCGAGTTCACCCGGCTCG
>JBDTYA010000272.1:0-2821 GCA_040005915.1 Ilumatobacteraceae bacterium | reverse complement strand
CGCCTGCAACGCCAGCACCCGGCCGCGCATCGACGGGTCCGAGCGGAGTTGCACGATCGCGGTCGAGGTCGTCATGAAGGCGATGCTCGTGAAGCCGACGAGGATCCCGATGGGATACGTGAACGCGATGTTGGGAGTGAGGGCGAGCAGCAACATCGACGCACCGAAGCCGTACGACGCCCACACGATGTTGCGAATGTTGACCGATGATCGCCGTGCCGACAGCAGTGCACCGACGAGAGAGCCGACGCTGATCACGCTGTAGATCAGGGTGAACGTGGTGTCATTGCCGTGCAGCGTGCGCTTCACCAGCAGCGGCATCACAGTTTGGAAGTTGAAGGCGAACGTACCGACGATGGCCATCATCACCAGCGGTACGAACAGCTCGGGCATCGTGCGCACATAGCGCAAGCCTTCGCGCACCTGGCCCTTGCCGCGAGGCGTGATGACGTGCGGCCGGTTCTCGCCGGTGCGCATCATCAGCAGCCCGACGATCACGGCCAGGTACGACACGCCATCCGCGGCGAACGTCCAGCCGTAGCCGACCGTGGTGATCAGCAGACCGGCCAGGGCGGGCCCGACGACTCGTGAACCGGTCATCAGCGCGCTGTTGAGGCTGACTGCGTTCTGCACATTGGCCTCGGGCACCATCTCGACCACATAGGCACGGCGTGCGGGGTTGTCGAATGCCGTGGCGATTCCGCCGAGGACTGCGACCATGTAGATGCCGAACACCGGAGGATGGTGCATGAAAGCGAGAAACGCCAGAGCGAAGGACTGGAACATCGCGAAGGTCTGCACGATGATCAGCAGCTTCCGCTTGTCGCTGCGGTCGGCGACCAGGCCCGCCCAGGCGCCGATGAACAGCACAGGCCCGAACTGGCAGGCGGCCAACAGCCCGAGTGCAAAGCCGCTGTCGGTCAGCTTCAACACCAACAACGCCTGGGCGATGAGGGTGAGCCAGTTGCCGATCTGCGAGATCAGTTGCCCGCTGAAGAAGAGCCGGAAGTTGCGGACGCGCAGCGACTCGAAGGTGCGGACACGCTCGATCTCGTAGGTCGCGATCGGGGCCGCCGCCATCAGCTGAGCTCCTCGGCGGCCTCGACCAGTTTGGCCAACACCCCGGCGGCGTCGGCCAACCGGCGCCGCTCGTCGTCGTTCAAGGCATTGAGCTGAAAGGCCAACCATGACGTACGCCGGTTGCGGACCTCGTCGAGTTGATCGATGCCTGCTGGGGTCATGCGAATCCGGGTGACCCGGCGGTCTTCGGTGCCTGTCTCACGCGTCACCAGCCCGAGGCTCTCGAGCTTGCCGACGACAGCGGTGATGGTGGGCGGTGAAACCTGTTCGATGGCGGCGAGTTCGCCGTGGGTGAGGCCGCCGTGCTTGTTGATCGAGCCGAGCGCCGCCGTCATGGTCGGGCCGAGGCCGGTGTGGTCTTGCTGGCGCAGCCGGCGAGCGAGGCGAGTGATCGTCGGGCGGAGGGCATTGGCCAGGTCGAGTGATTTTTCATCATGACGACTGAGCTTCTGCAGCGTTGGCACGCACGCAGAATACCGTGAATTAGTTCGTTCACCTAACTAACTGGTTGTGACGTGCGTCCCCGACATCTCCACAATCTGATTGCAGCGATCCCACGCTGCGCGATCCGGACTGCCACTCGCGGATAGCGATGAACGGGTGCGTGCTGCCTGTGACGCAGCTTTGGCCGGCCCGAGGGGCATCGGTAAGGTTCCAGCCGATGAGACTGGCAATCGTCGGGGCCGGTGGGATGGGCTCCTTTCACGCTCGATCGTTGGCCACCCTGCCCGATGTCGAGATCGTCGCGATCGCCGACATTCGCGAAGCATCCGCCCGTCTGCTGTGCGAAGCAGTGGGCGGTACGCCAACGACCGACGGTATGGCGGTCGCCGCGATGGCCGACCTCGATGGTCTGATCATCGCCTCGCCCGAGGACTCTCACGAGGCTCTGGCCATGGCGGCGTTCGCCCAGGGGACGAGGGTCTTGTGCGAGAAGCCGTTGGCCGTCGGCATCGACGCTTGCCGGCGAATCGTCGACGCCGAGATCGACCTCGGCCACCGCCTGCTGCAGCTCGGTCTGATGCGGGTCTATGACCCGGCGCACGTGCAGTTCGCGGCCGAGGTCGCCGAGCTGGGCACGGTGCACCACGTCCGCTGCGTGCATCGCAATGTGCACGAGGTCCGCCGCACGGCGCAGTTGATCCTCAACCAGTCGCTCGTCCACGACATCCACTCTCTTCGTTGGATCGTCGGCCGCGACATCGTGCGCGTGACGACACTGGCCACGCCCGACCCCGATCACGTCGAGCACCTTCTGGTGACGGCGGAGTTCGACGGGGGCGGGCATGCCGCGGTGGAGTTCAGCGAGCACGCCTTCGCCTACGAGGTCGCCGTGGAGGTAGACGCCGAGCTGGGCAGCGCGATCATGGCTCCGGTGATGCGCACGAGAGTTCGGCGCGATGGTTCGGAGGGCGTCAACATCGGGACCGATTGGTTCGGTCGGTTTGCGGATGCTTACCGGGTCGAGGACGCGGTGTGGTTGCAGTCGGTCGCCGAAGGGGCAACCGTCGGCCCGTCGGCCTGGGATGGCCTGGTCGCCGAGCGGGTCGTGCAGTCGGCGATCGAGTCCCTGGCCACAAGGCAACCCGTCGAGGTCACGACAGTCGACACACCCGATCTCTACCGATGAGCCGCTCGCGTCACCGGAAAGCACGTTCCGATCCCCATGCCGATAGCGTTTGCCGGGCCCGCTGAATCTGGCGGGCAATTTTCATGAGATGAGAGACAGTTGACTACAGGT
>JBDTYA010000271.1:0-13308 GCA_040005915.1 Ilumatobacteraceae bacterium | reverse complement strand
CTGCTATGCGCCTGCTGAACGAAAGCCCGCCGTACGACCTGACCTACAGCGACGTGTTCATGGTCCCCAGCCTGTCGTCGGTGTCGTCGAGGTTCGCAGTCGACCTCAGCACCCCCGACTCGTTGGGCACCACCATCCCGGTCGTGGTCAGCAACATGACCGCCGTCGCCGGGCGTCGGATGGCCGAGACCGTTGCCCGACGCGGCGGCCTCACGGTGCTGCCCCAGGACATCCCGCTCGATGTCGTCGAGCGCGTCATCGACTACGTCAAGTCCCGCCACATCGTCTACGACACGCCCATCACGCTCAGCCCGACGCACACCGTCGGCGATGCACTCGGCCTCATCCACAAGCGGGCCCACGGCGCTCTCGTCGTGGTGGGTGACGACGGCGCACCGGCGGGGATATTCACCGAGCACGACGCTGTCGGCTTCGACCGTTTCAGCCAGTTGAAGAACGTGATGAGCAGTGACCTGATGGTGATCGAGGATGGCACCCCACCCGACCAGATCTACGAGCGGCTCAGCGGCCAACGGTTGTCGGTCGCGCCGGTCGTCGACGATTCCGGTCGGCTGATCGGTTGTGTCACGCGCAAGGGCGCACTGCGCTCGACGATCTACCAGCCGGCAATCGACGCCGAGGGCCGGCTGCGCATCGCGGTCGCCGTCGGAATCAACGGCGATCCGGCGACGAAGGCCAAATCGCTGTTGGCGATGGGGGCCGACGTACTGGTCATCGACACCGCGCACGGCCACCAGACGCGGACGCTGCGGGCCATCGAAGAGGTGCGATGCGTTGCCCCCGATGCGCCGATCGTCGCCGGCAACGTCGTCACTGCGGAGGGCACTCGCGACCTCATCAACGCAGGCGCTGATGTGGTCAAGGTCGGCGTCGGGCCTGGCGCGATGTGCACGACGCGGATGATGACCGGCGTCGGACGCCCGCAGTTCAGTGCGGTGCTGGAATGCGCCGCCGAAGCGGCATCGCAGGGTAAGCACATATGGGCCGACGGCGGGGTCCGCTATCCCCGTGACGTGGCGCTGGCCCTTGCCGCCGGCGCGGCCAACGTGATGTTCGGTTCTTGGCTCGCCGGTACGTACGAGTCGGCTGCCGATACGTTGCGCGATCCCGACGGCCGCCTCTTCAAGGAGAGCTTCGGGATGGCCAGCAACCGAGCCGTCAAGATCCGCAACCGCTCCGAGACGGCGTTCGAACGGGCCCGCAAGGAACTGTTCGAGGAAGGCATCAGCACCTCGCGTATGTACCTCGATCCCGAGCGACCGGGGGTCGAGGACATCATCGACGAGATCGTGGCGGGTGTGCGCTCGGCGTGCACGTACGCCGGCGCGGCGACCATTGCCGAGTTCCACGAACGCGCTGTCGTCGGCGTGCAGAGCGCAGCCGGTTACAGCGAAGGTCTGCCGCAGGGGACGAGCTGGTAGGTGCGAGTCATTGCGATCGATGGTCCGGCCGGCGCCGGCAAGAGCACTGTCGCGCGGGCGCTTGCGGCGCGCCTCGGCCTGGAGTACCTGGACACCGGTGCGATGTATCGGGCGGTGACGTTTGCAGCAATGCGCCGAGGTATCGACACCTCCGACACCGACAGGGTGACGGCGTTGGCAGAGGCGGTCGCGTTGGAGGTGGGCGAACACGGCGTGCTCGTCGACGGGATCGATGCGACGACCGAGATCCGTAGCCCTGCCGTCACATCGGCGGTCAGCGCCGTGGCGGCCAACAGTGCCGTGCGCTCCGAAATGGTGCGCCGCCAGCGCGCCTGGGCGGGCGAACGCGGTGGTGGGGTGCTGGAGGGTCGGGACATCGGATCGGTCGTGTTCCCCGAGGCCGACCTGAAGCTCTACCTCACGGCTGCGCCGAGGGTGCGCGCCGAGCGACGGGTTGCCGAAGCCGGCGGCGATGTGGACGAGATCGCCGCGGCCATCGAGCGCCGCGATCAGCTCGACAGTTCTCGCAGTGACGGTCCGCTCGTCGAGGCGCACGGTGCGATCGTGGTAGATACCACCGGTCTCAGCATCGAGCAGGTGCTCGAACGGATCGAACGACTTCTGGAGCAGGAATGACGGCTCGGCAATGACCAAGATCTCGACCCAACTCGTCGGCAACTCCCGAGCGGATCGTGCTGCCTATCAAACGGTGCGGTTCATCGTCACCTCGTTCTGCCGGGTGTGGTGCCGGCTGACCGTGGAGGGCACCGAGAACGTGCCCGCTGAAGGGATCTTCATCCTCGCGCCGACGCATCGCAGCATTCTCGACACCCCCATCGCCTCGGGCGTGACCCACCGCCGGATGCGATTCATGGGCGCCGACAAGTATTGGAAGAACAAGGCGTTCGGCAGGTTGCTGACGGCTCTCGGCGGGTTTCCCGTCAGCCGCGGCACGGCCGACCGAGAGGCCCTGAAGCGGTCGATAGCCGTGCTAGAAGGCAACGAACCGTTGGTGCTGTTCCCGGAGGGCGAGCGCAAGAGCGGACCCATCGTGCACCCGCTGTTCGACGGCGCCACGTACATCGCCGCGAAGACCGGTGCACCCATCGTGCCCGTAGGCATCGGCGGCTCGGAGCGGGCCATGCCGAAGGGCGCCAAGTTCATCCGCCCCAGCAAGCTCCATGTCGTCGTCGGCAAGCCGATTTGCATCTCGACGGACGCCAAGACTCCGAAGGAACAACGCGATGCGGCGCGTCAACTGACCGTCGAGCTGCAACACGAGATGCAGCGCGTGTTCGACCTGGCGCAGGCCCGCTCCGGCTGACGCTCAGCTGAGGTAGTGCCGCAACCCGATGGCGAGCGAGATCGGGTCGTCGATCCCGCACAACTCGCGAGCCGAGTGCATCGACAACTGCGGCACGCCGACGTCGACTGTTTCGATGCCAAGTCGGGTTGCGGTGATGGGGCCGATCGTCGTGCCGCACGGCATGTTGTTGCGGCTGACGAACACCTGCGAGGGCACCCCGGCCTCGTCGAACACGCGCTTCAACATCGCCGCCGAACGTGCCGAGGTCGCGTACCGCTGATTGCTGTTGAGCTTGATCGCCGGCCCGCGGTTGACGATCGGCTGATGGTCGGGATCGTGGCGTTCGCGATAGTTGGGATGTACGGCGTGGGCGTTGTCGGCCGACACGCACGTGCTGTTGGCCAACTGCGTCAGGAAGTCGGCGCGTGTCGCACCCTTGGCCGAGGCCAGGCGTTCGAGGACGTGTTCGAGCAGCGGGCCGGCCGCGCCCGTGACGCTCTCGGAGCCGACCTCCTCGTGATCGAAGAGCGCGATGACCGACGTCGAGTCGTCCGCGCCCGACGCGGTGACGAGAGCGTCGACTGCGGCCCAACACGACAACTGGTTGTCGAGGCGGCCGGCGGCGAGCAGTGACTGGTCGCCGCCCAGGATCGCAGGCGGTGTGCGATCGAACAGGCACAGCTCCCACGCCGCCAGGTCGGCCATCGCAACGTCGAGCCGACCGGCCAGCCACTCGGCGAATTCATCGGCGTACGTCGCACCTGATCCCCACACCGGAGTGAGATGTTGCTGCTTGTCGAGGACGAGGCCGCGCTCGTTCACATCTCTGTCCAAGTGGATCGCCAGTTGCGGAACACGACAGATCGCCTCGTCGATCAACACGTCGGCGGTCGAGCCGTCGGCCATCACGACACGGCCTGCGACGCCGAGATCACGGTCGAGCCACGAGTTGATCAGGGCTCCGCCGTACACCTCGACGCCGAGTTGCTTCCATCCGACGCCACCCGTATCGGGTCGCGGCTTGATCCGCAAGCCGGGGGAGTCGGTGTGTGCGCCGACGAGCCGTATCGGCGATCGCCTGCCCGCCGATGCCCCTCGTGCCCAGGCGAGGAGCGCGCCGCCGCGCGTCACGAAGCCGCGGTCGGGCGCGTCGTCCCAGGCGGCAGCGAGGTCGGTCGACTCGAATCCGGCCGCCGCCAATCGTTCGGCAGCTGATGACACGACGTGCCACGGCGATGGCGAGGCGGAAAGGAATTCGATGAGATCGTCGAGCTGTGTCATCACGTCCCCTGAAAGAGGCCCATCGGTAAACCGGTGCCGCGGAGGTGCGACGTTTCGTTGATGGTGACGACACTACGCGTGCCGTCGCGTGCCGCGGCGACGCGGTTGATGCTGGTGTAGTTGGGATAGAAGAACCCCTTGGGATTGGGCAGGCCCAGCACGTGACACAGGTAGCCGTTGATCACGCCACCGTGGCACACGACTACGATTCGCTGCGCCGGGTGACGTGCAACGAGGCCATCGATGGCGAGCACCACCCGTGTGCGGAACTCGACCGCGGTCTCGTCGTCCGACGTCCACTCACCGTTGATGATGGCGTGGTACCGAGGGTCGTTGGCCGCCTTCAGTTCCTCGGTGGGGATGTAGTCGGGTGACAGGCGGTCGTATTCGGCGACGCCGTCGCAGACGTCGACCTCCAGCGGGTGCGCTGCAGCGATCGCCTCCGCGGTTTCGTAGGCGCGTTGCAGTGGACTGGCGTAGATTGCGTCGAGATGCTCGGACGACAGGTACGTTGCCAGATGCTCGGCCTGAGCCCGCCCGTCGGCCGACAGTTCAGGGTCTGCCGGCGCACCGAGCAATTCGCGCCGAACGGGCAACGCGTGGCGTACCAGCAACAACTCCATGCGTCGCAAGCTAATCAGCCATGAGCGCCCGGACGAAGATCGTGGCGACGCTCGGCCCAGCCACCGACTCGCCCGACGTTCTCGATGCGATGCTGGTGGCCGGCGTAGACGTCGTGCGCCTCAACCTCAGCCATGGTTCGCTGACCGACCATGTGGCGCGGCTGCATTCGGTGCGCGCGGCCGCGGTGCGGACCGACTCTGTAGTCGCGGTTCTGGCCGACCTGCCGGGGCCAAAAGTGCGGGCCGCGCCATTTCCCGATGGCGGTCTGCACCTCGCGGCGGGGTCCGAGGTCACGATGGTGATCGACGCGGAGACCAGTTCCAGCACCACCATCGGGGTCGACTACGACACGCTGCTGGAGGACCTGCACATCGGTGATCGAATCGTCATCGGCGATGGGGCCATCACGTTGAAGGTCGAGCGGATCAGCGCGGCCGGGGCGGAGTGCGAGGTTCGTAGTGGCGGCCACGCCCAGGGCCGGCCGGGCGTGCACCTGCCGTCCGAACGCCTGCGGATCCAGACGCCGACACCCCTCGATCTCGCGATGGCAGCGACGATGGCTGCAGAGGGCGCCGACTTCCTGGCGGTCTCGTTCGTCCGCGGAGCTGACGACATGCACAAGGTGCGCGAGGCGATCGCGCCGATGACGACCCGGCTGGTTGCCAAGATCGAGACGATGTCGGCCGTCGATCACCTCGACGAGATCATCGCCGCGTCGGACGCGGTGATGGTCGCCCGCGGAGACCTCGGCATCGAGTGTCCGCTGGAGGACGTACCCCACATGCAGAAGCGCATCGTGCGGATGTGTGTCGAGGCAGGAGTGCCGGTGATCACCGCGACGCAGATGATGGAGAGCATGATCATCGCTCCGTCGCCGACACGAGCAGAGGTCAGCGACGTGGCCAACGCGGTGTTCGATGGCACCGACGCGTTGATGCTGTCGGGCGAGACGGCGATCGGCATCGACCCGGTCAACGTCATCCGCACGATGGCCAGGGTTGCCGAGCGGGCTGAGCGAGACGCCGACTACGCGCACTGGGCGGATCACCTCGGCCGCCTGCAACGCGCCGCGACGTCGGAGGGGCCCGACCGCATCACCAAGGCAATCACCCATGCCGCCGGGCTCGCCGCGATCGACGCCGGCGCGGACGCGATCCTGTGTTGTACCCGGTCGGGGCGAACAGCGCTTGCGATGGCCCGATTCCGGCCCGCTGCCCGTTTGATCGGGCTGTCGCCAGACCCGGTGACAGTCCGGGCGATGGCACTGTCATGGGGTGTGATCGCCCTGCAGGTCGAGACGTACACGTCCACCGATCAACTCGTGTGGTTCGCCGTCGAGTCGGCAGTGCAGCACGGGCTGGTCAGCACAGGGCAGACAGTGCTGGTGCTCGCCGGCGCGCCCGATGGCGCCAGTGGCGCGTCGACAGACGTCCTGCGGATCGTCCGTGTCTCGTGAGCGCTGCAACGTGAGCTCTCTCTGGTCGGAGGAGGCCGGCGATCCGACGCATCCGTTGATCGTGTTGATCCACGGTTCGATGGATCGGTCCGCGGGGATGTTGAAGCTCAGCCGCCGGCTCGACACCGAGTTCCTCGTGTTGCGCTACGACCGCCGCGGGTATGGGCGATCCTTCCCGCATCCCGGCCCGTTCACGATGGGTCATCAGGTCGACGATCTCGTCGAGCTCCTCGCCGGGCGGCGGGCCGTGTTGATCGGGCACAGCTATGGCGGCGACATCGCGCTTGCCGCCGCCGACCGCCACCGAGACCTCGTGGCCGGCGTCGGCGTCTACGAGACCCCGATGTCGTGGGAGCCATGGTGGCCGCGCACGACAGCCGGTTCGATCGCGGTCGGCGAGTCGCGCAACGCCCAGGTCGCCGCCGAACACTTCATGCGCCGAATCCTGGGCGATGCGCGGTGGGAGGCGCTGCCGGAGCGCACACGCGAGATGCGTCGTTCGGAAGGCCCGGCGATGGTCGAAGAACTGGGCGACCTGCGACGCAATCGTCCGTGGGTTGCCGAACACATCACGATGCCGGCGATCACCTCGTTCGGGAGCCGTGGCGCGGCTCATCACCAGCGCGGAATGCGGCACGCCGCCGCCGAACTGCAGTGCCCTGTTGTCGAGTTGGCCGACTGTCGGCATGACGCTCCGTTCAGCCACGCCGAGCTGTTCAGGACGGCGGTCATCGATCCCTTGTTGCAGATCGTCGGTCGGCCGTGGTCTGCCGCCTGTCACGGCGGCACTAGGGCACGGCGATGTTGACGTCGGATCCGAGGAACGAACAGGTGACATCGCTGGTGTCGCCCAATGTCGTGCGGGCGCGCACCCTGTCGGCGCAGTCCTGCAGCGACGCGCGCTGCGTCCACACGCCGAACGCGAGGCCGCCGACGATCACGATGCTGATCAGCTTGGCAGTGATGTTCTTGACCACTACTGCCAGCACCAGCATCAGAGCCACGAGGGCGACGGCTACGGCGATCGCGATGTTCTTCGCCGACTCCAACGTCATTGCGGTCATGGGCGAACCATACGCCGTAGGGTGATCTCGTGAGTGAGCACTCGATCTCGATGCATCCGTCCGGTCCGCCGCGCACCGTTCTGCCGGCAGAGTCCGCAGCGATCGGCGAGGCGATTCGTCGAGGCTTGGACGCACCGGTCGAGAGCCGGCGTGACGAGATCGCCAAGGTCGCTGCGGCCAACCCGCGGTCGCTCGACGCGTGGGCTGCGCTCGGCAGCCTCGGCCGCGACGACATCGAGCGATACGCGGCGTTCAGGGTCGGCTACCACCGCGGGCTCGACACCCTGCGCGCCAATGGTTGGCGGGGTTCCGGATACGTTCGCTGGGCCGACGAGACCAACCGCGGCTTCCTTCGTTGTCTCCGTGGCCTTCAGGGCATGGCCCAATCGATCGGCGAGCAGGACGAGGCCACCCGCATCGCCGTGTTCATCCAGCAACTCGATCCCAGCGGTCTTCCCGCCGAAGGCTGATCGCGCGGGGCCAAATCCAGTCCGGTGCCCGCCGCGGCGACCGATCTGCGCAACATCACCACGCGCACTGACCTGGAAACCTCTAATCTGCTCTGGCATGAGTATTTCGGAAGCAAACGTCGATGAGCTCGAGGCAGCGCTGCAGGCGGGCGCACCGCTCGTCGACGTACGCGAACCCGACGAGTACCAGGCCGGTCATGTGGCAGGTGCCGTGCTGGTTCCGCTGGCGGCGGTCCCCGACTCGTTGAAGCACTTCGCCACCGAGGGGCCGACGTACGTCATCTGCAGGAGCGGCGCACGCAGCTACCGGGCCTGCGAGTTCCTGGCCGATCAGGGTCTCGAGGTGATCAACATCGAGGGCGGCACGATGGCCTGGATCATCAGCGGGCGTCCCACCGTCGGCGGGGATCAGCCTGCGTGACGTATAGCTGGGTCGATTCGCAGTCCGAGTTCGAGGCGCTGATCGACCGGCTGTGTGCAGAGCCGCGTTACGCCCTCGACACCGAGTTCCATCGCGAGCGGACCTACTTCCCCAAGCTCGCACTGATGCAGTTCGCCGTCGATACCGAGACGACGCTCGTCGATCCGCTGGCAGTCGATCTCTCGGCGTTGCAGCGACTCTTCGGCAGCGAGTCGATCGCCGTGCTGCACGCTGCCCAGCAGGACCTCGACGTGCTCACCCACGCCTGCGGTGCCGTGCCGGCGCACATGTACGACACCCAGCTGGCCTCGGGCTTCCTCGGCTACAGCACGCCGTCGCTCGTCTCGCTCCTGATGGCCGAGCTCAAGGTCTCCGCGGCGAAGGGCGACCGGTTGACGGACTGGTTGCGTCGCCCGTTGACACCAGACCAGCTCTCATACGCCGCCGCCGATGTCGACCACCTGCTGGCCCTGCAGGACCAGCTCGACGAGCAGATCGCCGAGCTCGGCCGCACCCAGTGGGTGGTCGAGGCGTGCGAGGAACTGCGCCGCCGGCCGACGTCGGGCACCGATCCCAGTCAGGCGTGGCTGCGGATCAAGGACGTGCGGATGCTGAAGCCACGGGCGCGCAGTGTGGCCCAGGCCATCTGCGAATGGCGCGAACGCCGGGCGATGTCGGTCGATGTGCCGGTTCGCCAGATCCTTCCCGACCTGGCGGTCCTCGGGATCGCTCAGCGACAGCCGAAGACCGTTGTCGACCTGGTGCAGGCCAGAGGGGTCGACGAACGCCACGGCAAAGGCAATCTCGGCAAGGAGATCCTCGAGGCCGTGGCCATCGGGCAACGCAGCGACATCGATCTGCCGGCCCCCGACGGCGAGGAGCTCGATCGCCAGCTGCGCCCGGCGGTGTCGCTGGTCTCGGCGTGGATCGCCGATCTGGCTCGCAAGCAGCGCGTCGATACGACGTTGCTTGCCACCAGGGCCGACCTCGTGGCGTTGCTCCGCGGCGACTCCGATGCACGGTTGCTGCAGGGCTGGCGGGCAGAACTGGTCGGCGATGGCGTGCAACGGTTGGTCCAGGGCAAGGCCGGCCTGACGTTCGACGGCCGCGGCGGGCTGCGCCTCATCGACGTCATCGCCGCCGGGTAAGCGTTACTAGTCCAGCGAGAAGTGCCGCAGCGTCGACCACAGCGTGTCGAACGCCGCGCTGACATCGGCCGCGCGTGCGCCGTAGGAATGGATCGGGCGGCGTTCGGCGATCGCCTGGTTGACGATCACCCTCTGCGGCACCGGCGGCTGCCAGATTGTCTTGCGGCCGACTATCCGGGCCAACTCGTCGTAGCGGCGCTCGGCCTCGCCGCTGACGGCCGGGACCTTGTTGACGATCACCCCGGCCAGCTCGAGATCGTCGTTGTGGGTGTTCCAGACGTCGTCGATGACATCGGCAACGGCCCCGATCCCGCGCAGGCTCAGTGCCGCCGGTTCGACGACGATCAGCGCCAGTTCGGCCGCGATCAAGCCGCTCGACGTCAGATTGCCGAGCGACGGCGGGCAGTCGATCAGCACGACGTCGTAGTCGCCCGCTATCTGCCGTAGGGCCCGGCGCAGTCGCTTGGGCTTGCCGGACTCGTAGTCCTGCAGCTTCGGTGAGGAGGGGATCAGGTCGACCTCGAGCCCCCACTGCGACATCACGATGTTGATGGGCGCCCGATCCGGGCCCATCACGTCGGCGACCGATGGCTGGTCGGCGCCGGGGTCGTGGCCGAGCACCCAGGTGCTGGAGCCCTGAGGATCGAGGTCGACGACCAGCACCCGATGACCGGCGTGGGCGGCCGCGGAGGCCAGGCCGAGGGTGACCGTGGTCTTGCCGACACCACCTTTTTGGTTCAGGAGAGCTGCAATTCGGCCCATTGGGGCCATCGTGTCACATGCCAGAGCCGACGTGACACCCGCTACCTGGGAGGATGCCGCACGTTGCCCCGCCGAGGGGATAGAGTGGCACCCAATGTCAACTCTCTAGGTTCGGGAGCCCTACCGTGAAGAAGGGTCGTCATCGCCGCTTCGAAGAAGCGCGAAAGCTTAAGCAAGCTGGTCCCAGTGCATTAGATCTGGGATTCGGGAGCAACGATCATCGTCAGCCAACACAAGACGACGAGTACGCCGCGCTTGCGGAGAAGTACGGCGTCACGTTTGATGACGATGAAGAAGACGAGTCCGAAGACTGAACCTCAGGCAGCTGGCATTGTCCGCCTCAACACCCCCCTGATAGGTCATGTCTACTTCTCTTCGTAACGTTGCTCTGGTCGCACATGTCGACCACGGCAAGACAACACTCGTCGACGCGCTGTTGCGCGCCACCGGCACTTTCGCTGCCCACCAAGCGGTGGTCGATCGTGTCATGGACTCGAACGACCAGGAGCGTGAGCGCGGCATCACGATCTTGGCCAAGGCTGCTTCGGTCACCTGGAAGGGCGTCAAGATCAACCTCGTCGACACCCCCGGTCACGCCGACTTCGGTGGCGAGGTCGAGCGGGCGTTGACCATGGTCGACGGCGTCCTCCTGCTCGTCGATGCCGCCGAGGGCCCCCTGCCACAGACCCGCTACGTGTTGCAGAAGGCGCTGGCGCTGGATCTTCCGGCCATCGTCATCATCAACAAGGTCGACCGCGGCGATGCCCGGGCAGAGGAAGTGCTCGACGAGATCTACCAGCTGTTCATCGACCTCGACGCCGGTGACCACCACATCGACTTCGAGATCATCTCCGCCGTCGCCCGTGAGGGCAAGGCGATCCGCGGCATCGGCATGCCGGGCGACGACGCCGATCTGGCGCCACTGCTCGACACCATCATCGAGGCCATCCCCGCCCCGGCCGGCGATCCCGCCGCCCCGCTGCAGGCCATGGTCACCACCCTCGACGCCAGCGAGTACCTCGGCCGCCTGGCCATCGGCCGCGTCGTCAACGGTGTCATGCGCCGTGGAGAGACCGTTGCTTTGCTCGAGGAGGAGTTCTCCGAGGGGCAGCCGCCGCTGAAGCGCCGCCTGACCCAGCTGATGGCCTTCGAGGGTGTCAGCCGCAACGAGGTCGAGTCGTTGTCGGCGGGCGACCTGTTCGTCGTCGCCGGGTTCCCCGAGGTCGAGATCGGCGACACGATCGCATCCTCCGAGACGCCCATCGCCCTGACCCGCCTGACGGTCGACGAGCCGGTCCTGCGCATGACGTTCGGCGTCAACACCTCTCCCTTCGCAGGGCGCGACGGCAAGTACGTCACCAGCCGCCACCTCATCGACCGGCTCAACAAGGAACTGCTCGGCAATGTCTCGATCAAGCTGTTCGAGACCGGATCGCCCGATGTCATCGAGGTCGCCGGGCGTGGCGAGCTGCAGCTGGCAGTGCTGATCGAGTCGATGCGCCGCGAGGGCTACGAGCTGCAGGTCAGCCGCCCCGAGGTCATCACCAAGGAAGTCAACGGCAAGCGTTTCGAGCCCCAGGAGCGGGGCGTCTGCGACGTTCCCGACGAGCACGTCGGTACCGTCACTCAGGAGCTCGCCCCTCGCAAAGGGCGCATCACCGACCTGCGTACCGGCGACGCCGGTCGCACCATCGTCACGTTCGAGTGCCCCAGTCGAGGTCTCATCGGGTTCCGCTCACTGCTGATGACGACCACACGCGGCACGGCCCTTCTGCACCAGCACCACATGGGGTGGATGCCTTGGGCGGGCGACATGCCGGATTCGCGCGGCGGCGCCATGGTGTCGGATCGTGTCGGTCAGACCACCGGTTACGCCCTCGACAAACTCCAGCTCAGCGGCCAGTTCTTCGTCGCACCTGGCGAGCAGGTCTACGAGGGCATGGTCGTCGGAGAATGCGCCCGCGACGACGAGATGGTGGTCAATGCTGTTCGACCGAAAGAGAAGAACAACATCCGAACCCACAGCCACGACGATGCCGTCAAGCTGCCGACCCCCAAGATCCACACCCTGGAGACCGCGATCGAGTGGATCGTCGAGGACGAGCTCGTCGAGGTCACCCCAAAGGCCATCCGGATCCGCAAGCGCTTCCTCCCGCTGGAGGAGCGCCGCAAGGCCAACAAGAAGGTCAGCGCCTGAGGATTGGCCCTCGCCCAGTCCCCTCGGGTCCGCCTACATCGCAAGACACGTCCGTTCTGTGCAGCCAAAGAACCCTACGTACCGTTCCGTGGCTGCACAATCTGCTCACAGGTTGCGCTTTGTAGGTCGGATCGATTGACTCCGACGCGTGACCAGCACCAGTCGCCGTGTGGCGACCATAGATGGTCAGCGACACAACGTGCCGCTTCGAAGCCGAGACCTGAGCGGCATCCGCAGTCGGGCTGGCAGCCCCCTGATCTACGCCCGCCATATGTTGACTCTGGGGGAGCTCCTTGCCTCGGTGGGACCGCCGAGTTGGGCGTGTGAATCGACGGCCGCGGCCCTTCTGGGGTTCGACGGGTTTCATCTCGGGCCGCCCTTTCACATCGTCGTTCCCAACGATCGCTCGGTGAGCCGTATCGGTCATTTTGTCCACCGCCGTCGAGAGATCACACGCCTCGATACCAGCGATGTCGACGGGATCCCGACGATCTCAGCCACGCGCACGATCATCGATCTCGCAGCGACCGAGACTCCTCAACGACTGGCGGCGGCCATCGACAGCGCGCTGCGCGACCGCCTCACGAGTGAAGACTTTCTTCACCGGCGGATCGTCGAGTTGCGGTGCCGCGGCCGCGCCGGGCTCGCCGAACTCGTGTCGGTGCTGGAAGGCAACGAGATGTCGAGGGGTGGGCATTCGTGGCTTGAACGTCGATTCCTGGTCTTGCTGGCCGAGGCCGGCCTTCCGCGACCGCAGACACAGGCCGTTGTCGGTGTCCGCAAGAAGCACCTGATCCGCGTGGACTGCCGGTTCCCCGGCACCGATGTCGTGGTCGAACTCCTCGGGTATCGCTTCCACCGCACGCCCATCGACATGCAGAACGACGCTGAGCGGATGAACCGGATGATCCTCGATGGCTTTCATCCGCTGCAGTTCACCTACGTCGACGTCGCCGGCGAATCACCGACGATGATCTTGTCGATCAACGAGGCCCTCACCCCTTCGCCTCAGTGACGAACCGTGAAGTCACAGACCCATACGTAGCCTTCTGTGCCTGCACAGTTGCTCGGTCAGGGTGTCGTGGCGACCGAGGCCGAGCCGTCGGTGGACTCGGCAGGCTCCCGACATTCACATCG
>JBDTYA010000270.1:0-1630 GCA_040005915.1 Ilumatobacteraceae bacterium | reverse complement strand
CAGGTGGCGCGGCCTGGACGGTGACGGCGTCGGTGGTGCCGGCGACCGCGACCACGACGATCTGGTTCTCGATCCCTGCCCTCTTGGGCCTGCGGATGATGCTGTTGGCCCGGCGCCGCCCGAGGGCCCATCACCGCCGGTGGCGTCGCCCATCACTTCGAGGGCGTGGAGTGCGCCAGCTGGTGCGCCAGACGGGCGTTGTCAGTTCGATCTGCGGGCGCGATGTTGCCGGTTCGCTCCGTGTCGTGCAGGTACCGGTGGACCGAAGGGTCGGAGATCTTGTCAGCGACGTCGAACTCCTTCAGCCCGGTGTCGACCTTGCCCAAAGCGCTGACCCCTTGTGCCTTCAAGACCTTGGCCTTCTGGCCCGGGTTCGCCGCGTTCGGGTTGTTGTCGAGGATGGCCTTGGTGGCGCTGATGTTGTTGTGTTGGCCGCCACCGCGTGCGACCTCCTGGATGTCGAAGACGGGCTTGGCGACCGGTCGCCCTGAGATCCCCAGGCCCGACTCACCACGCGGCGACGCAGCGAGCGGGATGCCGACCATCAACCCTTCGCCGGACCTGTGCGCCCGTCCACTCGCCTGCTGGCTACGTCTCGGCGGTCAACTCGCGTGTGTCGTTGTCGGCGATCGTGGCGATCGGGCGGGCACTCTCGACCCGGTTGCGGCCGCGAGTCTTCGCGGAGAGCAGTGCACGGTCCGCGAAGCGGAGCAGCTCGTTCAGTTCTGTGCTCATCGTCGTGTCGGCGATCCCGAACGAGGCCGTGACCGTCGACGTCTCGGCCCGCTCGCAGGTTTCGACGAGCAGCGCACGTACCCGATCGACGCTGTTCGTCGCAGAATGGCAGTCGGTGTTGGGGAGAGCGATCACGAATTCCTCACCGCCCCATCGAGCGAAGATGTCTTCGGTCCGCAAGGCACGCCGCACGGTGTCGGCGAACAACCGCAGTGCCCGGTCACCAGCCTCGTGACCGTAGGTGTCGTTGAGCAGCTTGAAGTGGTCGAGGTCGGCCATCACGATCGCAAACGGCTCACCACCGGCAAGTCGCCGGGAGAGCTGGTCTTCGGCGGACCGGCGGTTGAGCAGGCCGGTGAGGCTGTCGGTGTTGGCCTGCAGCTGGGCCGTGCCAAAGGCACGGACGGTGCCGATCGCGGTGCCGACCTGGCCGGCGAGCACGATGATCCGCTCGGCGGCATCACCTGCGAGCGGTTGACCGTCGGGACCGGTGACGTGCAGCACACCCAACGACCGTCCCATGAACGCCACCGGCACGCACGTCGCGGCACGCGGTTCGCCGTCACGGTCGCGTAGATGCGGGCAGGCGTTGATCGCCGTCGAGGTCGGGAAGGTCTGGGCGCTGGCTCGCTTGACGGCGGGACACTCGAACGGGACACCGACGTCGCAGCCGGGAGCACCGGCTGTGGGGTGGATCACCCTGGCGTCGAGATGGGCGTCGCTCGAGTCGGCCAACAGCAGTTCTGCGGGGTTGGTCGGCACGATGCTGGCCAGTTCGTATTCGACGACGCGGCCGATGGCGGCCTCGTTGTCGGCCATCTCCAGCGCCTCGTGGAGCTCGTTGCTGAACCGCTGCCGGGCCGCCTCATGGGTTTGGGCGACCTCGACTTCATCC
>JBDTYA010000269.1:0-43516 GCA_040005915.1 Ilumatobacteraceae bacterium | reverse complement strand
GCGATGAGCAACCACGAGGGCTTCGCGGCGCACGCCAATGCGGCGTTGATCAGAACCGACTGAAGCGGCTCAGCGCCGGCCGCATATCAACAGCACCACGCCTGTGCATATATGCATATCTGCAGGATCTGCTAGGTTCCCTGCTCATGGGTTTGCGGACGCGACGTGTGACATTGGCGAGCCGATGAGCAATCTGCCGCCGCCGCCACTCCCCGCCCCGCTCGGTGAGGTCATCACGGTCGCCCACACCAAGGGCGGGGCAGGCAAGACCTCGCTCACGTTCAACCTCGCCTATGCGCTGTCGACGTGCGGTGCACGAATCCTGGTGATCGACCTCGACCAACAGACGGGCCAGTCGATCTTCCTCGGCGAAGCCTCGCCGCGGCGCGCGCCCGGGGCGCGCAGCGTCGCCGATATCGGCGCGGTGCTGCTCGGCCGGGCCGCTCTAGAAGACGCACTGGTCCGCGGAGTCCACCCCAACCTCGATGTGCTTCCTGCCGACGAGGTGTCGATGGCACATGCCGGTCGGCAGCTCACCGACCCGTGGGTGCGAAGCCGGTTGCTCGACGTCCTCGATGCGGCGCGCGAGCAGTGGGACATCGTGCTCGTGGATACACCCGGACACCAATCGGCCGTGGTCGCCGCGGCGCTCAGCGGCTCGTCCGGCGCGCTCGTGCCGATGGTTCCCGAGGCCGGTCCCGTCACCGAGTTGCCGACGATCCTCAACACCATCCGGACGACCGCCGACACCCACGCCAGGCCTGAGGTGTACGGCATCATCAAGATGCGGATCTGGGGGGCCAGCGTCTATCGGCGCGTCGCCGAGGAGCAGATCCGCGAGATCGCCGATCGCTTCGAGGTCCCACTCTTTCGCAACAAGATCCCGGAGGACGCCAAGTTCGGCGAGGCCCATCTCGTCGGCCTGCCCGTCGGCGTGTATCACCACAGCGCCAGATCGGCCACCGCGTACCGTCACGTCGCCTACGAGTTGATCCAAAGGCGAGGTTGGCGCTTCCCTGTCCCCGAGTTGGTCTGAGTCCCGATGGCCCCATCGAACCACGACGAGCCGGCCAAGCGGTCTGCCGATCGGCTGCAGCCGGCTCCGCCAGTCCGCGGCGCAACCGTCGACGACACACCCCTCGTGCCGCCGCGGCGGGCGACGTCGACTCATCCATCGCAGGGGCGTGTGCGGTCGCTCGGGCGTGGCGCAGTCGGTGGACGGCTGCGCGGTCATCTCGTGCCGCACTCGTTGCACGCCGATGCACGTCGTCTGAAAGTGGCCCAACAGGCACGCCGTGGGCAACGGGTCACGTGGGACGACGTGGCAGTGGAGGCGGTCGAGCTGTTGTTGGCCCAGCGCTCCGATCTGGCCCGGCGGCTCAGCGACGTCCGCCGGTTGGCCGACCAGGCCACCGTCGGTCCGCGGCTGATCCAGGCGACCATCCCGGTCGAGCTCGATCTGGCGCTCAGCGAGCTCCGCCTCGACCTTGCCGACGAGTTCGGGTACGACGTTCCCTACGAACAGCTGTGGGCAGCGGCGTTCCTGATCTGGCTTCGTGCCCACCGGTAGCGTCGCTTTCATGCACCGCAGACCGGAGCGGGCGCGCCGGGCAGCCCCAAGCCTCCGTGGAGTGCGACACGGCACCCGGGTGAACCCGTGACACTCCACTCAGCGGGTTTGGCGGGCCATCCGCAGGAGCAGCAGGTCGTAGACGATCTTCAAGGAACCGGCGATGATCAACGGCCAGCCGAACGCTGAATGATCGAGCATCCAACCAGCCCCGATCGGCGGCAAAGCGGAGGCCAGGCTGCGCGGCACGTTGGTCACGCTGGCCGCTGCGGCGCGCTCGGCGGGCGTCACCACCGACATCACGTACGCGTTGCGGACGGGCACGTCCATGCTCGACAGCAGGCTGCGCCCGATCAGGCAGGCGACCGCCAGTGGGGCGTTGGGCATCAGTGCCGCGGCGATCAGCAGGATCTGACCCGGGAGATGGGTGAACGCCATCGTCCGCAGTGGGCCCAGCCGCCGCTCGATCCGAACGGCGATGAAGCCCGATGCCGCCGAGAGGATCTGCA
Organism: Ilumatobacteraceae bacterium; assembly: GCA_040005915.1. GTDB lineage: Bacteria > Actinomycetota > Acidimicrobiia > Acidimicrobiales > Ilumatobacteraceae > JAENVT01. The sequence continues at coordinate 41,437 of JBDTYA010000269.1, read as the reverse complement.
TGATGCCCAACACGACACCCGCCCTACCGACGGAGAAGTGGTGACGGCGCAACAACCAGAGCACCAACAACGACTGGACGGCGAAGCCACCTCCGAACGAGTCGAGGCTGAACAACGCGGCGAGGCGGTACACGGTGCGCTTCGACGGTCCCAGCGGCGTCGGTGGCGTCGCCTGCGCAGCAGCCTCGACCTGATCCGACATCGCGGCATAGACGGCCAGCATCGCCACGCCCGCAACCGCGTAGACCAGGAAAACGGACTCCGGTCGCCAGTGGAACCTGGCAGGCAGACCGGCGGACAAAGCGCCCAACGCCGCCAATGACCCGCCGATGAACGTGTACCTGGCGAACACATGCGAGCGGCTGTCGGCCGACGTCGTCACCGGCAGCAACGATTGCTCGATCGGCTGCACCACGCTGACGTCGCTGCCGCTGGGGTTCATCGTTCCGATCACACCGAGGAGCAACAGGACGATGAACGTCGCCGACGTGGCGTAGACCACGCCGGTGACGATCATCAACAGCGCGCCGGCGCGCAGCAGCAGCCGGCGCTCGAACCGCCATCCCCATGTCCCGGTGAACATCGTCAGCACCGCCGAGCCGAGCAGCATGCCTGTCACGATCACGCCGATGCGCGTCGCGCTGTAGCCCAGTTGGTCGCCGAGGTACCCGGCAAGCGAGGCGGCAACCAGACCGTCGGCGTAACCGCGCAGACCGCGTGTCGCGATCAGGCGCTTGCCGTCGGAGGTGATCACCACCCCTCTCTAGCCGATCGGGGATACCCGAGCGCAAAGACCGGGTCAAACGGTGACGGTGATGTGACCCTCGATCGAGTCGACGGTCACGATGTCGCCCTCGACGGCCTTGCCCTCGAGGATCAACAGTGCCGCAGGGTCGCTGATCTCGCGTTGGATCACTCGCTTCAGGGGACGAGCACCGAACGACGGGTCGTATCCATCGTGCGACAGTTGCGCCAGGGCGGCAGGCGTGACTTCGAGCGACAGTCGCCGGTCGGCCATCCGCTTGCGGAGGTGAGCCAACTGGATCGTCACGATCCGCGACAGGTCGTCCTCCGTCAGCGCCCGGAACCGGATGATGTCATCGACCCGGTTGATGAACTCCGGCTTGAAGAACGACGAAGGATCGCCGGGCAGGTTGCTGGTCATCACCAACACGACGTTGGTGAAGTTGACGGTGCGACCCTGGCCATCGGTGAGCCGACCATCGTCGAGAACCTGCAGCAGGACGTTGAAGACATCGGGATGCGCCTTCTCGATCTCGTCGAGAAGCACGACGCTGTACGGCCGGCGGCGGACAGCTTCGGTCAGTTGCCCACCCTCGTCATAGCCCACGTATCCGGGAGGTGCACCGATGAGGCGGCTGACGGAGAACTTCTCCATGTACTCGCCCATGTCGATGCGGACCATCGCATGATCGTCGTCGAACAGGTACTCGGCGACAGCTCGTGCGAGCTCGGTCTTGCCGACACCGGTCGGCCCGAGGAACATGAACGAGCCGATCGGGCGGTTCGGGTCGCTGAGGCCGGCTCGCGACCTTCTAATTGCATTTGCAACAGCAGTGACCGCGTCGTCTTGGCCGATGACGCGCTGGTGCAGCAGATCTTCGAGCTGCACGAGCTTGGCCATCTCGCCTTCCATCAACCGGCTGACCGGAACGCCCGTCCACTTGCTGACCACCTCGGCGATGTCCTCGGCGTCGACCTCTTCCTTCAGCATGCGCGTGCCGGATTGCAGCGTGTCGAGGTGCTCGGTGGCCTCGGCGATGCGCCTCTCGAGCTCGGGCATGCGCCCGTAGCGGATCTCGGCGGCGACGGCCAGATCGGTCTCACGCTCCAGCTGCTGGCCCAACTGACCGAGCTCCTCCTTCAACGAGCGAATGGCGTCGATGGCCTGCTTCTCGCCTTCCCAATGCTCCTTCATGATGTGCACCTGGGCGTTGAGCGACGCCAACTCGTCGACGAGGTTGTCGAGTCGCTCCTTCGATGCCGCGTCCGACTCCTTGCTGAGAGCGACCTGCTCGATCTCCAACTGCAGGATGCGACGCTGCACGACGTCGATCTCGGTGGGTAGCGAATCGATCTCGATGCGCAGCTTGCTGGCGGCCTCGTCGATGAGGTCGATGGCCTTGTCGGGAAGGAAGCGATTGGTCAGGTAGCGGTTCGACAGGACGGCCGCGCTGACCAGCGCCGAGTCCTGGATGCGAACCCCGTGGTGCACCTCGTAGCGCTCCTTCAATCCGCGCAGGATCCCGATGGTGTCCTCGACACTGGGCTCGCCGACGTAGACCTGCTGGAAGCGGCGCTCGAGCGCAGGGTCCTTCTCGACATGCTTTCGATATTCGTCGAGGGTGGTCGCACCGATCATGCGCAGTTCACCGCGGGCCAACATCGGCTTGATCATGTTGCCGGCATCCATGGCGCCCTCTGCCGCGCCGGCGCCGACGATGGTGTGGAGCTCGTCGACGAACGTGATCACTTCACCCGCTGCATCGGTGATCTCTTTCAAGACCGCCTGCAGGCGCTCCTCGAACTCGCCCCGGTACTTGGCGCCGGCCAACATCGACCCGATGTCGAGCGAGATCAGCCGTTTGCTCTTCAACCCTTCGGGCACGTCGCCATCGGCGATACGGCGGGCAAGCCCTTCGACGATCGCGGTCTTGCCGACGCCCGGCTCACCGATCAGCACCGGATTGTTCTTGGTACGCCGGCTGAGCACCTGGATGACACGGCGGATCTCGTCGTCGCGGCCGATGACCGGATCGATCTTTCCGTCGCGGGCCCGCTGCGTCAGGTCCTGGCCGTACTTCTCGAGCGCGGCGAAGTTCTCCTCCGGGTTCTGGCTGGTCACCCGGTGGCTGCCGCGCACCTCCTTCAACGCCTGCAGCAACTCCTCGCTGCCGATGCCCAGCCGCTGGTTCATCGCCAGCAGCAGGTGCTCGACCGACAAGAAATCGTCCTTGAGGTCCTTCTGGTACTGCTCGGCGTTCTGCACGATGTTGTTGAGCTCACGGTTCATCCGTGGGTCGTCGCCGCCATAGGCCTTCGGCAACTTCTGCACGGCCTCGTCGGCCTTGTTGCGCACCATCAGCGGGGCCAACCCGAGCTTGGCGAGCACGGCGGGCACGATCGTGTCGTCCTGGCGCATCATCGCCGCAATGAGGTGGTCGGGGGTGAGCTCCGGGTTGCTCAGCGCCTTGGCCTGGTCGATTGCCGCGGCAAACGCCTCGTTCGTCTTCAGTGTCCACTTCTTGGGATCGAACGCCACGATGGATGCCTCTCAGTAGGTCTCAGTTGCCTGACAACACAAATGTTGAGTCATAGTCTATCAAGTTCTGATCGATGGTCAATCGTGCCCACGCACTAACGCGGGCAGCTCCAACTCGCCAGCTCCGCGCCGCTGAGGTCGCGGATCGAGACTCCTTTGGTGTTCGCCGTCGTGCGCCGGATGAACAGCTCGTACGGCGGGGCGCCGGTCATCTCGACGACTCCGTCCACCCGCAGCTCACCGCGGGACTGGGGATCGCGCGAGCCGTCCTCGCGGAACGATCCGCCGAACTCGATCATCACCGTCGTCGCCGCCTCGGGATTCGCATCAGGCGCTATCGCGACCAGGCGGTAGTAGATCGAGTCGTCGCTGTACGTCGCCGAGACGATTAGGTCGGGCACGCCGTCGCCGATCAGGTCGACGAGCACTGCGCTGCCGCGTTGCGGAGGCGGCGACGGTGAGACCCCGTTGTTCGCGTTGATCAATTGAATGACGGCAGCGACCGCAGGGTCGGTCACCGCAACCGGCGTCGCTGTCTGAGGTTGCAGTCGCCAGTTCGGGGCCTCGACCCACAGGCCCAGCGGCTCGGCGTTGTCGGACGCGCGCGGCTGCACCGCCACCGGGCACGACGCCGATATCTCACCGGGGTCGAGAGGACGCACCTGCACACTGAACTGCGACCCGATGAAGTTGACGACCGACGACATCTCGGCCGGTCCCTGCCGTAGTTGCGGCACCGCATCGCCCTGGTACACCGAGAATCCGGCCGGGTCGATGTGACCGAGCGGATACCCGTCGGCGAAGACCATGTGATCGCCGACGACCGGAACGAACGTGGTGGTGGTGGTGGTGGTCGGGGGAATCGTCGAGGTGCTGGTCGTCGGTGCGATGGTGGTCGTGGTCGTGGATGTCGAGGTCGAGGTCGGTGCCGCGGCGAACGTCGGCAGCGGGATGGGTGGCTCTGCAGCGTCACCGCGCGAGTCCTGCCACTGCGAGAGCACGTAGGAGGCCGCACCGCCGACGACGAGTGCCATCAGGACGAGCAACACGATGCCGACGCTGCGGTTGGATCGGCCGGCGTGAAATGCGTTGCGCTCGCGGTCCGGATCTGGGGGATCCCACAGGTGCGACATGTTCGCCACAGTCTTGCCGACGACAGCGCCGAAACCAGCGCACACCCCACTCGTACACTCGAACCGTGCCGACTCGCCCCAACGCCACGCCCGCGCCGGGCCTGCAACTGACCTGGCTGGACGGCGAGGTGGTGGCATGGCAGCCGGGGCGGGGGGTGTACGGCGGAAACCTGCAGGCTGTCGTCAGCTCGACCTTCCGCCGGCCTCCCGGTTCGCAGAGTGGGTCGATGCGCGTCGTGCGCATGGCGTTACCCGACGGCGAGCAGCAGGTGATGTGCCAGCGACTGACGGTCGCGTCGCTGGCCGCGCTCGGTCAACTCGACGCGCTCGGCAGCGAGGCCGGCGCCTCCGTCGGCTGGCTCGGTGCCGCCTACTCCGTAGCGATACGGCTGGTCACTGCCGGGCGAGTGCTGCCGCAGTTGACCGACACCGGCCTCGGCTGGTGGGTCGCCCGCTGGCGGCCACTTCGCGCCGACCTCGCCGTGCCCGTCGCCGAGCTCGCAGCCAACCAACCCCCGGTCGTCGCCGTCGCCAGCCCGGGCTTCACGGCGGAGGAGTTGACCACCGTCATCATCGATTCGTTCGTCGATCAGACCGCCCGACTGCTGTTGGCGGGCGCCGGTTGGCACGCTCCTGTCACCGACACGCGCCGCATGACAGCACGCGCCACGCGTGCCGCGGCAAAGGCGCTCAGCGCCCCCGCCGGCGAGTTCCGTGCCGACCCCGAACTGGCCGAGGCACTCGACGACCTGGCGACGATCTTCGATCAGGCGTTCCGCCGCGCCGAGGGCGAGCCGGTCGTGCGGGCCCGCCTACGGCTGGCTCTTCCCGACGAACCACAGGGCGAGTGGCCGTTGTCGCTCGAGCTCGTCGATCCGGATGACCGCAGTCGATGGTGCACCGCCGCCGACATCGTCGATCGCGCTCCGGCGGCGCAGAACCTGGCCGGCGAACAGCGATTCCTGACGATGCTCGACGAGTGCCTCGCGACCGCGCACGTCGACATCGACATGCTCGCTCCATGGCTGTCGCCGTGGCTCATCGATCCGAAGAAGGGCATCGACCTCGACACCGCTGCGGCCACGCTCGAGGCTGTCGATGCCCTCGCAACCGTCGACATCGACCTGCTCACGCCGCAGCGGCTCACCCGCCGCACGGCCAACACGAAGGGCGTCGCCCAGCCGAAGGATGCCTCGGGCACCAGCCGCTTCGGCGCAGCAGCGATCATCGATTGGACGGTCGTCGTCGACGACACGCCGGTCGATGAGGGCCTGCTCGAGCGCGCCGCGGCATCCGGTGCCGGGCTCATCAACATCAACGGCCGCTGGATACGGCTCGACCGCAGCGAGGCCAGACGCGCCCTGGCCAACCTCGCCGAACATCGGCGCGACCACGCCGAGCTTTCAACCCTCGACCTGCTGCGCCTCGCCGCCGAACTTGCAGCAAACGAAGAGACGACGGCTGCCTCGGGCCCGGGCATCGACGATCCCGACGCCGACAACAGATCGTCGATCGCGGCCACCGGCTGGCTCGGCGATCTGCTGCAGGGCCTCCCCGATGCCGCGCTCGCCGAGGGCATCGAGCCACCAGGATTCATGGCCACGCTCCGGCCCTATCAACGCCGCGGCCTCGGGTGGTTGCAATTCCTCCACCAACTCGGTCTCGGTGGATGTCTGGCCGACGACATGGGCCTCGGCAAGACGCCCACCACACTCGCCCACATCTCATCGCTGCCTGGCCCGCATCTCGTGATCTGCCCGCTCTCCGTCGTGCGCAACTGGGAGGCGGAGGCCACCAAGTTCACACCGCTGATGCGTGTTGCAGTTCACCACGGCACCGGACGAAGTGGCGCCGGTGCCTTCGCCAACGTGGCCGCCCAACACGATCTCGTCATCACCACCTACCACGTCGCGGCGCGCGACATCGAGGTGTTGCAGGCGGTGCAGTGGACCACCGTCGTGTTCGACGAGGCGCAGGCCGTGAAGAACCCCGAGACACGGACGGCCAAGGCGCTGCGCACCTTGCCGGCGGCGCAGCACATCGCACTGACCGGAACACCGGTCGAGAACCGGCTCAGCGAGCTGTGGTCGATCATGTCGATGGTCACGCCCGGCTTGTTGGGAAACCTCAGCCAGTTCCGGCGGCGCTTCGCCACGCCGATCGAACGCAATCGCGACGTTGCCGCTGCCGAGGCGCTGCGACGGTTGACGTCGCCGTTCTTACTGCGCCGCACCAAGGCCGACAAGTCCCTCGTACCTGATTTGCCCGACAAGGTCGAGCAGTTGGCGTGGGCGTCGCTGACACGCGAGCAGGCCGGGATGTACCAGGGCGTCGTCGACCAACTTCTGGCCGATGCCCAGCAGGCCGAAGGCATGCGCCGGCGCGGGCTGGTCCTCGCCGCGCTGACCAGGCTGAAGCAGATCTGCAACCACCCGGCACACGCTCTCGGCGATGGGTCGCGCTTGGCCGGCCGGTCGGGCAAGCTGAGCCGTTTCGACGAATTGATCACCGACCTGCTCGATGCCGAGGAGCAGGCGCTGATCTTCACCCAGTTCCGCGAAATGGGCCTGCTGCTGCAGCGCCATCTGGTCGAGCGGTTCGAACTCCCGACGCCGTTCCTGCATGGTGGTGTGACGCGCAACGGTCGCGACCGGATGGTCGACGAGTTCCAGACGCGGTCGGGTTCGCCGCTGTTGTTGGTGTCGTTGCGCGCCGGCGGCACAGGCCTCAATCTCACGGCCGCGTCGCGCGTCGTGCACTACGACCGGTGGTGGAATCCGGCCGTCGAAGATCAGGCCACCGACCGGGCCTGGCGCATCGGTCAGCAGCGCTCGGTTTTCGTTCACAAGTTGGTCTGCCAGGGCACCATCGAGGAACGGGTCGATGCGATGATCAACGACAAGCGGGCGTTGGCCGACGCGGTTGTCGGCACCACCGGCGAGACGTGGCTCAGCGAGCTGTCGACCGACGAGCTGCGCGACCTGATCGTCCTCGACCACAACGCGGTGCGCGGCGCATGAGCATCATCATCACACCGGGTCCGCCCCAGCTGCGCCGCGAGCCGACGCCGGCCGGTCGCCTCGGTGCCTCGCTGCTTTCCGTCACCGTCGCCGGCATGGCCGACCCGCAACGCTTCCGGCGCGGCAAGGTGTACCTCGCCGAGCACGCCATCACACGGCTCGAACTGTCGGAGGGTGTGCTGCAGGCGACGGTCGTGGGTGGCCGCCCCGACCCGTACCACGTGACCATCACGGTCGACACGGTCTCCCGTCCGGACGATCTCGGGCGGGTTCCCGAGCGCGCTCACGTCGCCAGACTCATCCCCCGGGCCGACGAGCTGCTGTTCTCGTGCACGTGCCCGGATTGGGACGACCCGTGCAAGCACGGTGTGGCCGCGTTACTGGCCTTGGCCGGCGAGCTCGGCGCCAGGCCGGAGCTGTTGGTGGCCTGGCGCTGCGGCGACGCTGACGACCGGCCGCGAACCAAGGTCGGTTCGCGGGCCCGCCCCGATCGGCACCTCCGCCTCGTCCAGCCTGCTCCACCGACGTCGCCGTACGACACGCCCGAGTGGCATGCGTTCGCCGGCGACGGCCTCACCACCCCCACGTTCGACCTGCCGAAGGATTCGTTGGTGCTGCCGACGATGCAGCTCGAACGCACCGACGTCGCCGAGGTGATCCGCTCGGCGTGGCAGGCGCTACATCGTTTCAGCGCCGACGGCGACAGTGACGAACAGCGCGACGGCGGCGAGTAGCGCGGTGGTCGATCCTGCGGCAGAGGCAGCCGATGTACGGCCCCAGGATGCCAATCTCGCACGATGGCTGGTCAGGTTCGGGAGCGTCAGCCGACCGCCGGCGGGCCATGATGGTCCCGTGATCGCCCGAGGCCCCGTCGAATGAGCTTGCGCGCCAGGCTGGTCGCCGCGCTCGGCGCGTTGTCGGCGGTGGGGTTGTTGGCGTTCGGGCTCGTGGCGTATTCGCGATATTCTTCTGCCGAACACCGTCGCCTCGACGACCGCTTGCGTGACTCCGCATCGTCGGCGGAACTCGAGCTCCATGATGTGATCGGTCTGTCACCCAGCGGCGTCGGCGACCCGAATCGTGCCGGTGGACGGTCCCTCGGGATCGGCTCGTACGCCGAACTGCGCGACGGAAGCGGCACGGTCCTCGGTCATCTCCCCAACGACACCTCCGGCGGCGCACCAGCCTTGCCGACGGTGATCGGCCGGCTCGACCATCCGTTCACCGTCGGGTCGGTCACCGGTTCGGGTGACTGGCGGGCATCGGCCACCGTCGACTCACAGTTCCCGAATCTCACGATCCTGGTCGCCACCCCGCTCGACGATGTCGCCGCTGCGCTGCGCGGACTGGTCCTCATCGAAGCGATCGCAGCCGCCGCTCTGCTCGCATTGTTGATGGCCGGTTCATGGTTGATCCTGCGCCGCGGGTTGCGTCCGCTCGAGACGACGGCCGCGGCAGCCGGTTCGATCAAGGGCGGCGATCTGTCAGCCCGCGTGTCACCCGGCAACGACAGTGGCGAGGTCGGGCAACTCGGTCTCGCTCTCGACTCGATGCTCGACAACCTGCAGGAATCTTTCGCCGCCCAGAAAGAGTCGGAGGCCGAGCTCCGTCGGTTCCTGGCCGACACGTCGGATGAGCTGCGCACCCCGTTGACCTCGGTCCAAGGCTTCGCCGAGCGGTTCCGCGTAGCAGTCGAGCGCGAACACATCGACAGCGACCTCATCATGCACCGCATCGGGGAGGCGTCGCAGCGCATGCGCGAACTGGTGGACGACCTGTTGCTGATGGCGCGGCTCGACGAGAGACGCGACATCGAACCGACGGACGTCGACCTCGCCGTTCTAGCGGCCGATGCGTGCAGCGACGCCGGTGCGGTTCAGCCCGATCGGCCGATCACACTCGATGCCCCGCGCCCCGTCATCGTCTCTGGTGTGCCAGATCAACTCGCGCAGGCCATCGCCAAACTGATCGCCAATGCCCTCGCCTACACACCGCCGGGCACGCCGATCGAGGTGTCCACTCTGGCGATCGCCCACCGCGCTCTCGTCATCGTTCGCGATCACGGCGACGGCCTCGGGGACGAGGCATTGGCTCACTCGTTCGATCGCTTCTGGCGGGCCGACGCATCGGGAGTGGGTCCGAAGGCGGGCCTCGGCCTATCGATCGTCCAGGCGATCGCCGAGTCGAACGGCGGCGTGGTGAGCGCCGACAATCATCCGACCGGGGGTGCGGTGTTCACGATCGATCTACCGCTCGCCCCGTACCTGCCACCGCCGCAGGTACTAGCTCGACCGACCGAGGCGTGAGCCGCCGAACACCGACACCTCTTGCCGCAGCGGCACGAGATCCCGCCGAGGCGAGCGCCGGTCGGCCTCGGCGAGCGCCGACGACGCCACCTGACGAAGTTCGGCGTTCTCGGATCGCAACTGATCGTTCTCGGTCTCGAGCTGCATGACACGGCGAATTCCCTCGAGGTTCATCCCCGACGCAGCCAGCTCACTGATGCGGCGCAGGCATTCGATGTCGACGTCGCTGTAACGACGATTGCCGCCCTGGGTCCGAGCCGGTTGCACGAGCCCGCGTCGCTCGTAGATGCGCAGCGTCTGTGGGTGCATGCCGGCCAGTTCGGCGGCAACCGAGATGACGTAGACGGCGTGGTGTTGGGAACGCATGGTCATGACTCCAATCGAGTCCGTGGTGAGACGGTAGTCGCCGCGGCGAGGGCCTCGACGGCTGTTCGTTGTTCGTCGGTGAGCTGTGAGGGAACCTCGACATCGACGGTGACTATGAGATCGCCGGCGGCCTTCTTGCTGACGATGCCCTTGCCCTTCACGCGATGACGCGAGCCTGATGGTGTGCCCGGCCGCAGCCGCAGCATGACCCGCGGGCCTTCGAGCGTGGGTACATCGATGTCGCCACCGAGCGCCGCCTCGGCAAACGAGACCGGCACCTTCACGGTGAGGTTGTTGCCGTCGCGGCCGAAGAGCCGGTGCCCGGCGACGTGGCATTCGACGATCAGGTCGCCGGCCGGCCCACCGTTTCGCCCGGGCGCGCCGCGGCCTTTCAACCGGATCTTCTGACCGTCGGCAACGCCGGCGGGTATGCGGGCCTGAACCTCGCGCGCCCGGCGCTCGGTCCCTGTGCCATGGCATGTCGGGCAGGCCTCGGTGACGACGACTCCGCGCCCACCACACACCCGGCACGGCGTCGAGAACGAGAACAAGCCCTGGTTGTCGTCGATCACGCCACGGCCCCCGCAGTTCGAGCAGACCTTCGGCTGGGTACCGGGCTTGGCCCCGCTGCCGTGGCATGTGCTGCACTCGGCGTCGCTGGTGAGATGCAACGTGGTGGTGAGGCCGTGCGCCGCGTCCGCGAAGTCGAGGTTGAGGGTCGCCTCGACATCGGCACCGCGTTGCGGGCCCGCCGATGCCGACGGGCCGCCGCCGCGTCTGCCACGACCGAACATCTGCCCAAGCAGGTCGCCCAACCCGTCGCTGCCGACGTTGAAGTTGTATCCACTGGGCCCGCCCGGGCCGCCGCCTTGGAAACCGCCGAGCGGACCGAGTTTGCGGACCTCGTCATATTCCTTGCGCTTGGCCTCATCACCCAGCACGTCGTATGCGGCGCTGACTTCTTTGAACCGCTCCTCCGCGGCGTCGTCGCCCGGGTGGGTGTCGGGATGGCTGCCGCGGGCCAACTTTCGGTAGGCCTTGGTGATGTCCTTCGGCACCGCGTCGTCGGCGACGCCGAGCACCTTGTAGTAGTCCTTCTCGTACCACTCACGTTGAGCAGCCACGGATCATCACCTCCTTCGCGTTCTCGTGCACCGTTGTGCCGACGTTCAGCCGCGGACCTTGACCATTGCCGGTCGCAGGACCTTGCCGTTCCACGTGTAGCCCGACCGCAGCACTTCGCTGACGACGGGCTCGCCGTCGCCCGGCTCGTGCAGCACCGCGTCGGCGAGGTGTGGGTCGAACGGTTGCTCGTGCAGGTTCATCGACTCGAGACCCTGCTTCTTCAGCTCGCTGAGCATCAGGTTGAACAGCGGCTCGATCTCCGCGGGGTGCTGCAGAAATGCGGCCTCGCATGCATCGAGCACAGGCAGCAACGCCTCGGCCAGCCGACCGGTGGCCCGGTCGATGTCGTCGACCTTCTGCGTCGTCAGGCGGCGGCGGTAGTTCTCGAAGTCGGCAGCGATGCGCTGAGCCCGATCCATCCACTCATCGCGATCGGCAGTCACGACCTCGAGCTCGGTCGGCTCGACCGTCTCAGGTTCGGTTGCAGCGCCGCCTTCGGCGGACTCCGTCTCCGTTGACTCGGCGACAGGTTCCCCCGAAGGCGGCGGTGTCACTTCGCTCACGCTTCGTCGACGATCTCGGCGTCGACGATGTCGTCGTCGTTGCTCGAACCACCGTCGGCCTGTCCGGATGCCGATGTGCCTGCGGCGTTCTCGTCGCGGGCAGCGGACTCGTACAGCTTCTGGCTGAAGGCCTGGCTTGCGGCGGTCAGCTTCTCGTTTGCGCTGCGGATGGCCTCGATGTCGTTGCCGGCGAGCGCCGTCTTCAACTCGGCGAGGGGTCCCTCGACCGTGGCCTTTTCGGCGGCGTCGACCTTCTCGGCGTTGTCGCGGAGAACTTTCTCCATCTGGTACACCAGCGAGTCGGCGTTGTTGCGAACCTCGGCCTCTTCGCGACGCTTGCGGTCGTCTTCGGCGTGAGCCTCGGCGTCCTTGATCATCTGATCGATGTCACGCTTGTCGAGGGTCGACTGACCGGTGATGGTCATCGACTGCTCTTTACCGGTGGCGCGGTCCTTGGCGCTGACGTGCACGATTCCGTTGGCGTCGATGTCGAAAGTGACCTCGATCTGTGGCACGCCGCGGGGTGCCGGCGGGAGGTCGACGAGCTGGAACTTGCCCAGCGTCTTGTTGTAGCCGGCCATCTCGCGCTCGCCCTGCAGCACGTGGATCTCCACGCTCGGCTGCATGTCGTCGGCAGTCGTGAACACCTCGGTTCGCTTGGTGGGGATGGTGGTGTTGCGCTCGATGAGCTTGGTCATCACGCCACCCTTGGTCTCGATTCCGAGGCTCAACGGCGTGACGTCGAGCAGCAGCACGTCCTTCACGTCGCCACGCAACACACCCGCCTGGACCGCCGCACCGACGGCGACGACTTCGTCGGGGTTGACGCTCTTGTTGGGCTCCTTGCCCGTCAGGCTGAGGACGAGGTCGACGACGGCGGGCATGCGAGTCGAACCGCCGACGAGGATGACGTGGTTCAGCTCGCCTTTGCTGATGCCTGCATCCTTCAGAGCCTGCTCGAACGGGATTCGGCAGCGCTCGATCAGGTCGGCGGTCATCTCTTGGAACTTGGCCCTGCTGAGCATCTCGTCGAGGTGCAACGGACCCTCGGCTGTGGCGGTGATGAACGGCAGGTTGATCTGTGTCTGCTGCACTTGACTGAGCTCGATCTTGGCCTTCTCAGCGGCTTCCTTCAGCCGCTGGCCGGCCATCCGGTCGGCGGCGAGGTCGACGCCGTGCGCGGCCTTGAACTGCTGGACGAGCCAATCGATGATCCGCTGGTCCCAGTCGTCGCCACCCAGGTGGGTGTCGCCGTGGGTGCTCTTGACCTCGAACACGCCGTCGCCGATCTCCAGAACCGACACGTCGAACGTGCCGCCGCCGAGATCGAACACCAAAACCTTCTCGTCTTCCGAGCCCTTGTCGAGTCCGTAAGCCAACGCTGCGGCGGTCGGCTCGTTGATGATCCGCAGCACCTCGAGGCCGGCGATCGCGCCGGCTTCCTTGGTGGCGGTGCGCTGGGCGTCGTCGAAGTAAGCGGGCACGGTGATGACGGCTTGCGTCACAGTGTCACCCAGGTACGCCTCCGCATCGCGCTTCAACTTCATCAAGGTGCGGGCGCTGATCTCTTGCGCCGTGTACTGCTTGCCGTCGATGTCGGGGCTCTTCCAGCCCTCGCCCATGTGCCGCTTGATGCTGCGGAACGTGCGGTCGCTGTTGGTGATCGCCTGACGCTTGGCGACTTCGCCGACCAACACCTCGCCCGCCTTCGAGAAGGCGACGACCGATGGTGTGGTTCGGGCGCCCTCGGAGTTGGGGATGACGACCGGGTCGCCGCCCTCGAGCACTGCGACGACGGAATTGGTGGTGCCGAGGTCGATTCCGACTGCCTTGGCCATGGGGGTAGCTCCTTCGGTATGAACGGTGAGGTTTGAACGGTGAGGTTCAGATGTTGAGTGAACTTGACGCAAGTTTAGGTCCTGATACGTTGCCGGTGCAACATCGACAGGAGAAAACTTGAGTGAATATGACTCAACTTCTGGTCTGCATCTCATTCGTCACCGAGGTGCGACAATGGCGACGTGCTGACTGAGCAACAACTCGACTGCTTCCACACCGACGGTTTCGTGCTGGTTCCCGACGTCCTGACCCCGGAGGAGGTGGCGACGATGCAGGAAGGGGTGTGGCAGAACGTTCCGTGCCCGGAGCAGTACTTCGCCGACCCGGAGGAGTACTCCCACCTCACCAACACCCCGTTCGCCGGCCTCAACGACTTCCCGTGGATCTCGCCCGACCTGAACCGGATCGTGGCCCACCCGCGGATCCTGTCGATCGTCCGCCAGATCCTGGGCGTCGACGACATCCGGCTGTACAAGGCCGAACTATGGGCGAAATATGCGGGCGACGTCGACTACGACCAACACCACCATCGCGACTTCGGCAACCACACGTTGGTCGTGCCCAGTACTCGGCGCCGATGGATGCAGGTCACCACGTTCACCTACCTGTGCGACGTCGACGAGACCAACGGCGCGACCGCCGCGGTCCCGAAGCGGTACTCCGGAAACATCCCTCTCGGCCAACGACGGACAGAACCCGGCGAGCTGCGCGACCGCGAGGTGCTGGCCTGCGGCAAGGCCGGCACGACGCTGGTCTATTCCACCGAGGTGTTCCACAGGGCCACGTCGATGACATCCGCGACCGCATCGCGTTTCACCGTGCTGGCCGACTACAAAGCGGCCGACGCCAGCTGGACCAACAAGCACGCGTTCGGTCACCTCGGTCAACAGCCGGAAATGATCGAGTTCGTCACCAACGTCGACCCGGACACGCGCACGTTGCTCGACATCCCCCCACCCGGTCACGAGTACTGGACCGAACAGACGATCACCGACATGGAAGTGCGCTATCCCGGCATCGATATGAGCCCCTACGAAAGCGCTCGGACCTGACACCGGAATGTGAACGAGACGCGATCAACCTCGCGCACGCCAACGCCGTATCGTCGCAATCCATGGCAACGCTCCAACTCGAAGGCGAACCGGGTGACGTCGGCATGTCGGCCGAGCGGCTCGCGCGAATCGACAACCACTTCCGCAAGTACGTCGACGACGGGCGCCTGCCCGGCTGGCTGATCAGCATCAGCCGGCGCGGCAAGATCGTGCACCTGTCGACGTACGGACAGCGCGACGTCGAGGCCGGCGCTCCGGTCGAGACCGACACAGTGTGGCGGATCTTCTCGATGACGAAGCCGATCACCGCAGTGCTCGCCCTGCAACTGTGGGAGGAGGGAGCGTTCGAGCTGAACGATCCGGTGTACCGCTACATCCCCGCGTTCAGGGATCAGAAGGTGTGGCGCAGTGGCAGCTCCAGAGCACCGATCCTCGACCCGGTCGTCGAGAAGATGCGCCTCTGGCACCTGATGTCGCACACCAGCGGCCTGACGTACGGCTTCATGTTCGCCCACCCCGTCGACGAGCTGTATCGCCAAGCCGGCTTCGAGTGGGGCATGCCGAGCGACCTCGACCTCGAAGGAGTGGTCGACAGGTGGGCATCCCTCCCGCTGTTGTTCCAACCCGGCACCGAATGGAACTACTCGGTCGGGCTCGACGTGCTCGGCAGGGTGTTGGAGGTCGTCACCGGTCAGCGGCTCGACCACCTCATGCGCACCCGGCTGTTCGAGCCGCTGGGGATGGACGACACGAACTGGTACGTCGACGAGACCCGTGCGCCGCGCCTCGCCGGCTTGTACACCGCCCACCCCGAGACGCGCAAAGCGGTGCGGATGGACGCGATGGACCGCGGCACGCGGCGCGAACCGAAGGCTCACGGTGGGGGCGGTGGCCTGGTCAGTACGGCCCACGACTACCACCGCTTCACCCAGATGCTGCTGCGCGGCGGCGAGCTCGACGGTGTGCGCATCCTCGCGCCGGGCACCGTGAAGTACATGTCGAGCAACCACCTGCCGGGTGGGGTCGACCTCACCGCATTCGCCCGCCCGCTGTTCTCCGAGACGACGTTCGACGGAGTCGGATTCGGGCTCGGAGTCAGCGTGACCATCGATCCGGTCAAGGCTCGCGTCGCCGGCACCGTCGGCGAGTACGCGTGGGGTGGGGCGGCCAGTACTGCGTTCTGGATCGACCCGGCGCAGGATCTCACCGTGCAGTTCTTCACCCAGCTGCTGCCCAGCAGCGCCCACCCGATCCGCAGCCAACTCAAGCAACTCGTGTACCAGGCGATCATCACCTGAACGACCACCGATGCACAGCGCAGGAACCGCGGTGACGATCCGTCGTCACATCGGGACGTGTCAGACCGCATCCACATGCAGATCCGCGATCCGTCAGACGTCGACCCGTCAGGCCTCGACCATGCCGGTTACATCGCCGACCGGATCGCCCCGCTGACCCGAGACGGCGAAGTTCGACCACGTCGTGTTGACCGTGGTTGCCGTATCGGCGTAGGTCACCTGCGCGCCGAGTGCGAACCGATCGAGCACCGGCAGCATCATCACACCGCGAACCATCACCGCTTTGGTCCACACCTCGGCCCACGCTGCCGTTCCGGCGATCACGGTGGCCGCAACGATCTCGCGATGGTGGTGCGCCGGCCGGCGGGTCGCCGGGTCGAGAAGGTGGTGCACCATTGCGCCGTCGCGATCTCGCCAACGCCGCCGGAGCGTGCCAGATGTAGCGACGCCGCCCCAGACCAGGGCCAGTTGACTCGCCTCGACGTCGAGGTCGGTCGGATCGGCGACGCCGATCAGCCAGCTACCGGGCTGAGGTGCGGCACCGGCCACGGCAACATCGCCACCGATCGACACCGAGGCGCCGCGGACGCCCGTAGCGAGCAGCTCGGCGACGACCATGTCGGCGGCGAGACCTTTTCCGATCCCGCCGGCGTCGAGGCATGAGCCGCCGGGAATCGTCACGACGCTTATCTCATCATCGATCGAGAGCTGGTCGAGATCGCTCCGCGACATCGCCGCGTGAGGCAACGAGGTGACCACTGATGGATCGTGCCAACTCGCTTCGTAACCGAGGCCGACCAACGGAGCCAGCAGCGTCGGATCGAATGCGCCCTCGGTGGCTCGCCAGCCGTCGACCATCGCCCGCAGGAGGATCACAGTCGACGGCTCGACCTGGACCGGCGACCCCTCGGCGTGGTTCAGGCGACTGATGTCGCTATCGGGCAGGAAGCGACTCCAGCATCGTTCGAGATGATCGATCGACGATCGCGCCGAGTCGAGCAGGCCGGGGTGACCACCGACGATCACCACGTCGACGGTGCAACCCATGGCCAGCCACGACCCGGCATGAACGTCGTCGACCATCCGGCTCAGCCTGAGGACTTGGTGGTGACGTTGGAGGGTGTCCTGCCAGGGGGCGTGTTGGACGGCGCGGTCTTCGCCGCCGGGACGGCCACGGGTATGACCACAGGGATCCACGCAGGCGTTGCCGCGGCGGCACCGGTCGTGGTGGTGACTCCGGGAGAAACGGCGGACGGGACTGTGGCCGGCGCCGTGGCCGACGGGGAAGTCGGCACGGCTGCTGAGCCGGCGCTCTGAGCCGTGGTGGTGCTGCTCTGCCAACCCAGCGCTGCAACCATTCCGAACATCGCGGTTGTCGACAGACCGGCAGCGAGGATCTTGGAGGCGTGGGCCGAGTTGCCACGCTTCTGCGTCGACGGGGCTCGCAATGCTGCCAAACGCTCAGCTGCAGTCGACCCTTCGGTTCGCGGTTGCGCCGAGTCAGTCATCGCTGCCACCTCGACCGTTGTCGTCGTTTACCACGGGCACGACGGTCTGGTGTTGGACGATCGAACCGGTAGGCGTCGACCCGTCGTCGGATTCCACCGAAGTAGTGACGACACCGAAGAGCAGGTTGGCGTGGAAGTCGACCTCGCTACCGTCGGACTGGAACCTGACCTCGACGTTGGTCGCGTCATCGGTCTCCGACTTCGACACTGTCCAACCCGCGGCCGGCACCACGTTGACGATCGTCAAGACATCGCCGGCGGTATCCAGCGTCACCATCCCGGAGGTTCCAACAGAATATGAGGCCTGGCTAGGCGAGGCGGCGGCCGGCGCGACAGATTCGACCGACACCGACGGCGCGGACGGCACCGTCGGTGTGGTCACGACAGGAGCTTCTGCGACGACCGTGTTAGCGGCGGCGGCACCTGCCGGCGACGAGCTGCCGCCGAGCACTTGTGTGTTCACCAGGGCTGCGGCCGAGCCGGCCACCAGCACTCCGGCGATGGAGATCATCATTGCGACCCTTGTCTTCATGTCGGTCAACCTTCCGTCCTTCGTGGCGATCATGTGGGATCGCCTTCATCAGCAAGATACGGGGAGGCGCTCCAAGGGATGGGTCGCGAATATCCAAGATTTGTCCAAGAACGGCCCCAGGCGACGGTGGTCTTGTCACAATGACTCCGTGAAGTTGCTGCTCGTGGAGGACGACAGGGCCATCGCCGACACATTGGTCGAAGGCCTGATCGCGGCCGGGCACACGGTGGTTCACGTCGGCACGGGCGCCGCGGCGTTGGCTGCAATCGGCTACGAACTGGTCCTGCTCGACCTCGGCCTGCCCGACATGGACGGCCGCGACGTGTGCCGCCAGATTCGTCAGACGTCGGCGACACCCATCATCATGCTCACCGCCCGCGGCGAGGAGTTCGACCGGGTTCTCGGGCTCGAGCTCGGCGCCGACGACTACGTCACGAAGCCGTTCAGCCTGCGCGAGCTCGCTGCCCGGATCCGGGCTGTCGGTCGCCGTCTTCCGGATGGCCAGCCGAGCACCGATGAAGTCGAGCCGGCGGGCGCGCAGGCGGTGGGCCCGATGGAGCTGGATCGGCGCACCCGCAGGGTGAAGATCGACGGCAACGAGATTGCCCTGACCGCCAAGGAATTCGATCTGCTGGCGTTCCTGGCCAACGACGTCGGTGCGGTGCGCACACGCACGGAGATCCTCGAATCGGTGTGGGATGCGCATTGGTACGGCCCGACCAAAACCGTCGACGCCCACGTCGCCTCGTTGCGCAAGAAGCTCGGCGCTCACGGTTGGATCGAGGCCGTCCGTGGCGTCGGGTTCCGACTCGAGCCGCCGTCGTGAGATGGCGGCTGATCGCCGCCTTCGTCGGCGTCACGATCGTGATCCTGGCTGCGCAGGACATCCCTCTGTCCAGGTACTTGCGCACCGTCGAGGGCGAGCGGGTCACTGCCGGAATCGAGCGCGACGCGTTCATCCTCGCCGGGTCGTCCGAGGGTGCATTGTCGGGAGAGGTCGCCACGGATCCGGATGCGTTGCAGGCAACCGCCGACGTCTACGCGGGCCGCACGAACGCACAGGTCGTGATCACCGACGCCGCCGGGATCGCCTCTGCGGTCTCGGGAGACGCGGCCCGCCGTGGTAGCGATTACTCCACCCGGCCCGAGGTCGCCACGGCGCTCAAGGGCAGCCCGAGCTCGGGCCGGCGGGAGTCGGAGACACTCGGCAACGAGATCGTCTTCGTCGCCGTGCCGGTGCTCAGCGGCGCGCTACCCGTCGGAGTCGTGCGCCTGACATACCCGGCGTCGACCATCGACGATCGCGTGTCGACCAAGGTGCGCGGAATCCTCGTCGTCGGGTTGATCTCCCTGGGAACCGCGGCACTGGCGGCCGCGCTGATGGCGGCGACGATCATTCGACCTCTCCGCCGGTTGCAACGCGCCACCGAGCTGGTCGCCGTCGGCGACTTCGCCAGCCGCGCAGACATCGACGAGGGTGGGCCCGAGATCCGTGGCCTGGCCGCATCGTTCAACACGATGACCGAGCGGATATCGACGCTGGTCGAGCGTCAGCGTTCGTTCGCCGGTGACGCCTCGCATCAGCTGCGCACACCGCTGACAGCCCTGCGGTTGCAGCTCGAACGCGCCGCGGCCAACATCGACACCGCCCCTGAGGCGGCACGCGGCGACATCGAGGCTGCCAACGCGGAGACCGAGCGCTTGCAGCGGCTGGTCGAAGGTCTGCTGATGCTTGCGCGCGCCGATCACGGCACCGTGGCGACCGCGATGATCGATGTCGCCGCCATCGTCGTCGAGCGTGCCGCCATCTGGGCGCCGCTGGCCGACGAACGCGGCGTCGCGCTGTCGGCAGTACCCGTTGCCGGAATCAGCGCGCGCGCCGTGCCCGGAGTGCTCGAGCAGATCATCGACAACTACATCGACAACGCGCTGAACGCCGGCGGGCCGGGCAACGAGATCACGGTGTCGGCCTCTGTCGACGCCGGGTGGGCGATCGTCCACGTGGCCGATCGTGGTCCCGGCATGCCGACTGATCAGCTGCAACACGCCTTCGACCGGTTCTGGCGGGCGTCGAGCGCCGGCCACGACGGGTCGGGGCTCGGCCTGGCGATCGTACGGCAGTTGGCGGAGGCCAGTGGAGGCGACGTCACACTGGTGAACCGCGCCGGCGGTGGAATCGACGCGAGCGTTCGCCTACCCCTTGCGTAGCGCGACGAGACGATTCAGCACCGCGTCGAGGTGTCCCCACGTGATGCAGTAGTTGCTGTCGTAGGCACCGGAGTGATGCACCGAGTGATGCTCCTTCGACAGCACGATGCCCCGCTTCTGAGCGACGGCGACCAATCGCGGCACCGTCGGCATGTGCGCCCACTTGTGCAGCTGGTTCGTCATGATCACGCCGGCGACCAGCCCGATGAGAAACACCCCCACATAGGGGTGACGGCCGACATCGAGGAAGAAGAACGCTGGAATGATCACCGGAAGGCAGACGAAGACGTTGTCGGCGTTGACGGCGATGAAGTCGCCGCGGGTCATCTCCATCGGGTCGACGTGATGGTCACGGAACGGTTTGACGAACTTCTGACCGATCACCGGCGTCTCCGGAGATCCGAAATTGTCGAGCAGGAAGTGGACGATGCCGGAGGCCAGATCGGCAACAGCGTACGCGACGACGACGAGGCCGAGAATGAGTGCTCCGACGGGCCACGACAGCCGGTCGCCGACCTCCACCACGACACGCCAAGCCAGAGCACCGGCGAAGCCGATGAAGGCGCCGACCGAGATGAATTCGAAAACTCGGTGGCTCGTGGGGTAGTCGTAAGTACCGAGCACCCTTCGATCATTACCTGGCCTTAAGCCGGATCGCTACCTGTTGGGGCGGGCCCCGCGGTCGTCGATGGGTCACGCCGGCGACGCCAGCCACCAGTGCGCGGCGAGAATCTCGGCGACGAGCACCTCGGTGAGCAGGGCGACGATGGGGTCGTCGTCGCCGGGATAACGAATGCCGGCGTCAGCCTGCACCGTCTCGGCGCCGACCGTGACGACGTGGCTGCGACGCTCGGACATCCACGTCAACGCATCGGCATCGAAGCGCGAACCACTGAAGAGAACCGCTCGATAGTCGAGTGTCTTGGTCAGGTAGACGTCGACGTGATTCCAGTCGCCCGTCTCGCAACCGTCGGCCGAGCGACGTGGGCCTTCGCGGACCATCAGCGCGCTTTGAAGAGCGGATCCGAGACGCTCGGCCGGAGCCAGGAACCACACGCCCTCCGTGCCCTCGACCGCCTCGAGCACTGGCGCGAGCCAACCATCGCGTCGATCGAGCAGATACGCGATCGCCGCGGCCGCCCGTCGCACTCGTTCGCCGAGACGTAGATCCACCCCCGCGAGTTGCTCCTCCAACGCCAGGAGGACCACGAGAGTGTGCAGATAGCTGCGGCAGGCGACGCCTCCCGCTTCGACACCGGCGCGCAGCAGCACGATGAGGTCGGCGGGCAGCGATGCCGAGGCGTCGTTGGTGACCGCAATGGTTCGGCTGATGCCGACGTGTGCCTCGAGGAGCGCGACGGTCTCGGCGCTGCTGCCGGATGCGGTGATACCGATCACGGTGAGCCCCGGCGACGGTGGAAGCGTGGCCTCGATCGAAGCGAGGTCGGCCACGGCCGCGATCCCGTGCCGACGCAATCGGCGGGCGGCGATGTCGGCGGCGAACCAAGAGGAACCCATGCCGGTCAGCACGACGGGGCCCGGCGCGGCGGCGGGCCACGCCGGCAAGTCGTCGAGCAGGGCGAGCAACGCCGTCGGCTTCGCCTCGAGATCGGCGAGGAAGGCGGCCGGGTCCACCCGCCGAACCTATCGGCCGAGCCCGAGCAGACCCGGCAATGCGGCATCGGCGACGTAACGCCAGTGCGGCAAGTGCTCGATCGAGTACGCATATTCGTGCAGTTCCTGGGCGACACGGAACGCATGCAACAACGACACGTCGATGTCGTGGATGGCCGTGTACTGATCCAACGCTGCAGCGATCGCGGCCGTTTCGAACAAAGCGACGTCGTCACGCCTCGTCGGTCGTCGACGTTTGACGACGACAGCGCCGACGTGGGCGATCGATTGGACCATCGATGCCACGTCCCGCAAGGGTGACTGTGGCTTCGCCCGGCCATCGAGGTCCTGCAGCGGATTGCCGTCGAAGTCGGTCAGCAACATCGTGGCGCCGGCGCGAAGGAACTGACCGGCATGCAGATCGCCGTGGATTCGGTGACCGTGAATCGCGCCGATGTCCACGAGCGGCCGCATCACGTCGGCGACGCGGTCCTCGTCGAGCCACGTCAAGTTGTCGAGGTGGCCGGCGGCCAATCGGAGATCGAGCATCGCCTGTGCGGCGACCGAGCCGGCATCGACCATCGCCGGTTCGAGATCCGCGAGCGCGGTGTGCAGCCGCGCCGTCATCGATCCCATGCGGCGGGCGGTTTCGATCAGCGCGCCGAAGCTCCTCGAGCCATCGAGCCATGCCTCGACATCGTCGACGTACCAATCCCACCCGTCCGATGCTCCGCGGAGATACGCGGTCACGACGGCGTGCACCACACCATCCCGCTCGTCGACGCCGACGAGCGCCGGCATCTCGTCGAATCCTGCGGCAGCGAGATGCCGGATGAGCTCGACACCGGGATGGGGCGCCGGGACGGGTGGTCGCAACCACTTCACCACCACTGATTCGTCGACGACGACGCTGAAGTTGGTTTGATCGACGGTGATCGGCCTTTCGACCGAGCACGCCCGGCCGAGCAGGCGCGTTCCCAGTTCCATCGAGGCGCCCGGTGTCACGCTAGAACGGTAGCCATGGCCACCTTCTTGTTCATGCCGGAGAGCGCGTACGGGCCGACGAACAACTGCATCGGTATCGGCAACATCCTCTTGCAGCGCGGCCACACGGTCGTGTTCGCTGCCGAGGCTTCGTGGGCCGGTCGGCTCGAACCACTCGGGTTCGTGGAAGACCTCGTCGACCTCGCCCCGCCTCCGCCGGCCGACGCTCCCGAACAGGCTGCGGGGCAGTTCTGGACCGACTTCATCCGCGACACGAAACCTGTCTTCCGCACCTCGACCTTCGAACAGCTCAGCGGATTCGTGCAGCCGACGTGGCAGGCGTTGATCGACGGGGCGATGTACTGCGAGCCGCAGTTGAGGCAGATCATCGACCGTCGACGCCCCGACGTGATCGTCGAGGACAACGTCAACTGCTTCCCGGCGCTGACGACTGCCGGCGTGCCATACGTGCGGATCGTCAGCTGCCAACCGTTGGAGATGAAGGGTGCCGAGGTGCCGCCGACCTTCGGCGGATTGCCCGCTGACGACCGCAGCGAATGGGAGGCTTTCCGCGCCGAATACGACCGCACGCATCGGCCGATGTGGCAGGCCTACAACGAATGGGTGCAGTCGTGCGGCGCAGCGCCATTGGAGGATCTCGAGTTCATCCACGAGAGTTCGGCGCTGAACCTCTACACCTATCCCGAAGTCATCGACTACACCGATCGACGTCCACTCCGGCCGACCTGGCATCGCCTCGACTCGTCGGTGCGGGCCACCGATGCCCCGTTCGAGGTACCTGCCGAACTGGGCACCGCGGGCGCGCTGATATACCTGTCGCTCGGATCGTTGGGATCGGCCGACATCGAGCTGATGCAGCGACTCGTCGACGTGTTGGGCCGCACGCCGCACCGCTACATCGTCTCCAAAGGACCGTTGCACGAAAGCCTGGATCTGCCGCGAAACATGTGGGGCGCGCAACAGGTTCCGCAGACCAACGTGCTACCGCACGTCGATCTGGTCATCACCCATGGCGGCAACAACACCACGACCGAGGCGTTCCACTTCGGCAAGCCGATGGTGCTGCTGCCGCTGTTCTGGGATCAGTACGACAACGCCCAGCGCGTACACGAGACCGGTTACGGCGTGCGGTTGTCGACGTATTCCTTCGACGATCGCGAGCTCACCGGCGCCGTCGATCGCCTTCTCGCCGACGATGCGCTTCGGACCCGGATGGCTGCGAACGCGGCGGTCATCCGGTCGCGTGACGGCACCCGACGCGCCGCCGACCTGATCGAGGGCGTTGCCGGCCGACCCGAATCCGGTCCGATGATTCAGGGATGACGTCCGCCTCTTGACCTGTACCGCCGCGGTGAATCGTTCGACAAGCCGCTGTGCGACGGTTCCCCAAAGCCTCCGGCTCGACCGGGCCCTGACCATGGCACAGGCCCGTGTCGTGAGGCCGAACTGACCGGAGGGAGGTCCGCCGAGAGAAGGGGCGTGCGGCGGCGCTAGAATTGCGGACGGTCTCATGCCGGTCCTCATTGACGTCCGACAATGGGCGCACATCATCGACAACGAAGGATCGACATGCCTACAGCCAAGCCTCGTCCAGCCACCAAGCGTGCCAAGGCCGCAGCACTGCTCGCCGAAGACCTCACCACCAGTGAAGGCGTCGCCCAGTCCATCCGCACAGCGTCGATCGACCTCACGCCATCGGTGAACCGCATCATGAATGCCGGCCTCCACGAGGCCGCAGCGATGCGGGCCATCACACTCTTCCGTGATTCGCTGGGTGTCCCCGGCGATCCGCATCGCTATCCCGACGCCGCCATCGAGGCCGGCCGCAAAGTCAAAGAGATCTGACGCGGGGACAGGTGGGCTGATCCACCGCTAGCTTCGCACTGTGCAACCGAGCGACCCCGCCGCGGGTGTGGTCCTGGCCGGCGGCCGATCGTCACGGATGGGTACGCCGAAGGGGGAGTTGGAATGGCACGGCTCGACGCTGCTCTATCGCACGGCCGCTCTCCTCGCCCGCACCGTGAACGGGCCGGTCGTCGTCGTGGCAGCCCCCGGTCAAGACCTTCCAGGGCTGCCGGCCGGCGTCCGGGTGGTCGAGGATCCGATCGAAGGGCTCGGCCCGATGGAAGGCATCGCCACGGGCCTGGCCTCCGTAGAGGCCGATGCATCGGTGGCGTTCGTCTGCTCCACCGACATGCCGTTCCTGCACCCCGCGTTCGTGCAGCGAGTCTTGCGGGCGTTCGCCGAGACCGACACCGACGTTGTGCTGCCCATCGCGCGCGGCTTCCGGCAGCCGCTCGCAGCTGCCTACCGCACCTCGTTGGTCGGCATGATCAGCGAACTGGCCGCGACGGGCAATCTGCGGCCGGCGATGCTCTTCGAGCACTGCCGTGTCCATCAGATCAGCGATCTCGATCTGCTCGCCGACTCGGGCCTGGCGCGATTCGACGCCGATCTCGATTCAGTGACGAACCTCAACACGCCGGAGGACTACGCGGCCGCCCGGCAGCGCCCGCCTGCCGTCGTCACCGTGCAGTGCTTCGGCGCGCTCGCCGCCGACGGCGGCAGGGGGCCGCAGGAGATTCGGGCGGCGACCCTGGGCGATGCGGCCGCAGCCGTGGGGATCTCCTTGGACAACTACGTGATGGCCGCTCTGAACGGTGATCTGATGACCCGGGACGCACAGCTTCCGCTCGTCAGCGGCGACACCATCGCACTGCTGTCGGCCGACGCCGGCGGCTGAGCCGGGCGTACAATTCGGGCGTGGTGCTGGGTGGATACTTCGGAAGGGCGCTCATCGTCGAGGTCGGCGGCGACACTGCGACGGCGGCCCACCTCGAACTGGAAGAACGCGTCCTGCGGGCATACATCGGCGGCGTCGGGCTGGGCACCTGGCTGCTGCATCGCCTCGCTCCACCTCTCGTCGACCCGCTCGCACCCGATGCGCCGTTGGCGTTCGTCTTCTCCCCGTTGGTCGGCACGCCGCTGACCACCAGTGCCAAGTTCGCGGTGGTCGCCAAGTCGCCACTGACCGGGCTGATCACCGACGCCTTGGCGTCGAGCCAGTTCGCAATCTCCGGCAAGCTCACGGGCAACGATGCCCTCGTCATCCGCGGCCGCGCCGACGTGCTCTCCGTGCTGATGATCTCCTCCGATGGAGTGCGGTTGGTACCAGCGCCGGAGCTCGCCGGCCTCGCCGCTGCGGAAGCCGAGGCAAGAGTCCGCGAACAGCACGGTCGGGGGTGGCGCACCGCGGCCATCGGCCCGGCCGGCGAGACCGGGGTGCGGTACGCAACGATCAGCCACGATGGCCGCCACGCCGGCCGAGGAGGTCTCGGCGCGGTCCTCGGTGCAAAGAACATCAAGGCCGTCATGGTCAAGGCGGGCACCCGTGTGTCCGTTGCCGACGCACCGGCGGTGCTGGCCGCGGCCAAAGATCTTCGCGCTCGCAGTTTTGGTCCGGCGACAAAGAAGTACCGCGAGCTCGGCACCCTCGCCAACTTGCTGGCGTTCAATGCCGTGTCGACCCTGCCGACCCGCAACTTCACTGCCGCCACGTTCGAGGGAGCTCCTCGGCTCGCTGCGGAAGAACTTCAAGAGATGCGCGAAGTGGCCCGCAACAGCTGCGCCTCGTGTTCGATCGGGTGTGAGCACATCTACGCCCGAAAGGGCGGAGGCAGCCAACGCATGGAGTACGAGAACGTCTTCGCTCTCGGCCCCTTGTGCGGGGTCTCGGATCCCGACGACGTGTTTGCCGCCAGTGCTCGTTGCGACGAACTCGGCATCGACACCATCTCGGCCGGCGGAACGATCGCCTGGGCGATGGAATGCGTCGAGCGCGGACTGATCGACGAGCCGTGGCTGCGCTTCGGCGACGGTGCTGCGGTTCTTCGAGCGCTCAATGCAATCGGTGCGAGAGAGCCCGGTCTCGGCGAGCTCCTCGCCCAGGGCTCCCGACACGCTGCGGGCGTGATCGGCTCCGATTCGATCGATTTCGCACCACAGGTCAAGGGCTTGGAACTCCCTGGTTACGAGCCGCGAACGCTGCAATCGATGGCCCTCGGGTTGGCAGTCAACGCTCGCGGCGCTGACCACAATCGTTCCGGTGCGTACGAGGCCGACCTGTCGGGCGAGCTCGATCGCCTCGAGGGCGGCGAGCCGCATGTCGCGGCGGCGATCGGCACAGAGGACCGAGCCGCAGTCATGGACTCCATGATCTTGTGCAAGTTCCTGCGCGGAGTGTTCACGGATCCGTTCACCGAATGGGCGGCGCTGCTCGCATCCGTCACCGGATGGGACATCGACGCCGACGAGCTGCACGCCACGGGCCGGCGAATCGTGCTGGCCAAGCGGGTGTTCAACCAACGCGAGGGAGCCACGCCCGCCGACGACCGGTTGCCCGCCCGGATGACGGAAACCCCCTTGGAGCTCGGGTCTGGGCGGGTGGCCGAACTCACGGCCTCACGGCTGCAGTCGATGGTCGACAGCTACTACGCCGCCCGTGGACTCGACTCATCAGGCATCGCCGGCCGAGCAGCCGTGGCCGATCTGTTGCTAGAGGACTGAGCAACAAGGCTCAGCTACCATCAGAACGGTGGAGCACATGACGACCGCAGTCCGCACGGTCACCCTGGAGATCGATGGCCATTCGATCACTGCGGCCGAGGGAACAACGATCTACGACGCCGCCAAGCAGGTCGGCGTCGACATCCCGGTGTTGTGCCACAACGAGCGCTACGACCCGGTCGGCGTGTGCCGGATGTGCGTGGTCGACACCGGGGGCCGGGCGTTCGTCGCCGCCTGCGTGCGCCCCTGTGAAGACAAGATGGTCGTCAAGACCTCGACTCCGCAGGTGGTGCGCAGCCGCGCCGTGCTGACCGAGTTGCTGATCTCCGACCAGCCGTCGCGCGAGGACGACCCCAAGCACACCACCACCCGCGACAACATGCTGCTCGTCCTGGCGGACGACTTCGACGTTGCCAAGGAGACGACCGACCTGCCTTGTGGATCCGGACGCGGCACTGATTCATCGAACCCGGTCATCGATGTCAACCACGACGCCTGCATCCTCTGCGACCGCTGCGTACGCGCCTGCGACGACATCCAGGGCAACGACGTGATCGGGCGCTCCGGGAAGGGCTACGCCACCAGGATCGCGTTCGATCTGAACGACCCGATGGGCGCCAGTTCCTGTGTGACCTGCGGCGAATGTGTTCAGGCATGCCCCACCGGGGCGCTCACCAACAAGGCGATCCGCGGGGTTCCGATCCGTCCACGCGCCGAGCTCGACGCGGTAGCGAGCGTCTGCCCGTACTGCGGGGTCGGCTGCGCACTCACCTACTACGTCGATCGTGAGCTCGGGGCGATCTCGTTCGCCGAGGGCCGTGACCAGCCGGGCTCGCAGAGCAGACTGTGTGTAAAGGGCCGGTACGGGTGGGATTACTCGGCGTCTCCGCAACGCCTGACCATGCCGTTGATCCGCATCGAGTCGTCGTACCCGAAGGGGCCACTGTCGGCTGATGTACGGGGCGACGGCCACGGCGGTACACACAACGATCGTGGCCGCGAGGGGAAGGGCGGGAACCGTAGCGGAGGTCGTACGGACGAACGTCCCGGTAAGGACCGCGGTCGCAAACCTGGCGGTCTGGTCGACTACGACGAGGTGATGCCCCACTTCCGCGAAGCGACCTGGGACGAGGCACTTGACCTGATCGCTCGGCGGCTGAAGGAGATCCACAGCGCTGGGGGTCCGGGCGCGATTGCCGGCTTCGGGTCGGCGAAGTGCTCGAACGAAGAGGCATACCTCTTCCAGAAGTTGATCCGCACCGGCTTCGGCACCAACAACATCGACCACTGCACCAGGCTGTGCCATGCATCGTCGGTTGCCGCTCTCTTCGAAGGAGTCGGCTCAGGCGCGGTGTCCACGACGTATGGCGATGTCGCCAACGCCGACGTCGTGATCATCACCGGCTCCAATCCGACGGCGAATCACCCGGTTGCCAGCTCGTTCTTCAAACAAGCCCGTCGTCGCGGCACAAAGATCATCTACGTCGATCCCCGCGCCTCGACGGTCTCGGAGCACGCCGACATCTTCGTGCAGCTGAAACCGGGAACCGATGTGGCGTTCTACAACTCGGTGATGCACGTCATCATCGAGCTCGGGTTGATCGACCGCGATTTCATCGCCAACCGCACGCTCAACTACGAGGCACTGGCGCGGACCGTCGCTGACTACCCGCCGGAGCGCGCCGAACAGATCACTGGCGTCAGTGCCGACGTGATCCGCGAGGTCGCCAAGACCTGGGGTGAGGCGGGCGCTGCGGTCGTGTACTGGGGCATGGGGATCTCACAGCACACCACGGGCACCGACAACGCCCGGTGCTTGATCGCACTGTGTTCGATAACCGGCAACGTCGGCCGGTCGGGAACAGGGTTGCATCCACTGCGCGGACAGAACAACGTGCAGGGCGCATCCGATGCCGGGCTGATCCCGATGTTCTACCCGGACTATCAGGGCGTCGATCGGGCGGCTGTGCAGCAGCGATTCGAGCAGGCATGGGGCACTCCTCTCAACCCACACCGCGGACTGACAGTCACGGAGATCATCACATCCGTGCTACAGCCCGACGGTGTCCGCGGGATGTACATGCTCGGCGAGAACCCGTTCCTTTCGGACCCGAACATCAACAAGGTCCGCAAGGCCCTCTCGGCTCTCGAATTCCTAGTGGTCCAAGACATCTTCCTCACCGAAACGGCCGAGTTCGCCGACGTCATCCTGCCGGCGACCTCCTATCTGGAGAAAGACGGCACGTACACCAACACCGACCGCCGGGTGCAACTCGGCCACAAGGTGATGGACGCACCCGGCGAGGCACGAGCCGACTGGCAGATAGTGCAGGACATCGCCCGACGCATCGGCCTGTCGTGGGATTATCACTCGCCCTCCGAAGTGTTCGACGAGATGGTCGCCCTCATGCCGTCGTACAAGAACTTGAAGTACTCCAATCTCGGTCTGTCGGGCAAGCTCTATCCCAACGCCGACCCCGAACACTCCGACGGAACGATCGTCATGTTCAACGAGCGGTTCAACACCGACGACGGGCTTGCCCACCTCACGCCGGCGGAGTGGCTGCCGCCGAGGGAGCTCCCCGATTTCGAGTTTCCGCTCGTGCTCAACACCGGCAGGCTGCTCGAGCACTGGCACACCGGTTCGATGACTCGTCGCTCGTTCGCGCTCGACGCGATCTCGCCTCGGGCCGAGGTCTACATGCACCCGAAGGACGCCGCCGACCGTGGGTTGACCCACGGCGAGATGGTCCGGGCCCGCTCCCGTCGTGGTTCGATCGAGCTCGTGCTGCGAGTCAGTCATCGTGAGCAACAGGGCAACTGCTTCATCCCGTTCCACTTCCGTGAGGCTGCGGCCAACCTGCTGACGATCGATGAGGTGGACCCGGTCGGGAAGATCCCCGAGTTCAAGTTCTGCGCGGTGCAGGTCGAGCACCTGAACCGCGAATCGTCGGTGCGAACCACCTCGGTGGAGAGCACGCCCGTATGACTGAGATCACCAGCCAGCCGGTCGACATCCGTCGGCGCCGGGTTCCGGGAGTCGAGGGCCGGGCAGGCCGGTTTGCCGGTCCATCGCTGATCCCGGCGCTCAACCAGATCCAATCCCAGATGGGCTGGCTGCCCCGCGAGAACCTCGAGCAACTGTCGCGCGAGGCGCGCCGGCCGCTGTACGAGATCCAGGGTCTCGTCTCGTTCTACCCACACTTTCGAACCGAGCCGCCGCGCAAGGTCACCGTCAACGTGTGCCACGATCTTTCCTGCTTCCTACGTGATGGCGAAAGCCGTCTTGCAGAGCTGCGCGATCGCTACGGCAACGACGTCGATATCGACCTCGTCGAGGTTTCATGTGTCGGCCGATGCGACGCTGCACCGGCCGTCGTCGTCAATGAACGGCCCGCCGCGTTGAGCGACGTCCACCGGCTCGTCGAGGACGCCCGCGCCGATGGCGTCGGCGAGGCGGCGCCGCAGATCAGGTCCGATCCGTGGCCCAACGATCCATACGAGACCGGGTCCGGCGTGGACGGCCGCTATGCGTCGCTTCGGGCGCTGCTCGCTGGCGACCTCAGCGCCGATGCCGTCGTCGCCACCCTCAAGGAGGCGGGACTGCGCGGCATGGGCGGCGCGGGATTCCCCACCGGACAGAAATGGGATGTGGTGCGCGCCACTCA
This sequence comes from Ilumatobacteraceae bacterium, assembly GCA_040005915.1. Lineage (GTDB taxonomy): Bacteria > Actinomycetota > Acidimicrobiia > Acidimicrobiales > Ilumatobacteraceae > JAENVT01. The sequence continues at coordinate 10,351 of JBDTYA010000269.1, read as the reverse complement.
GCCGGGAACGATCAAGTACGCGATATGCAATGCCGACGAGTCCGAGCCCGGGACGTTCAAGGATCGTCAGATCCTGGCGAACCAAGCTCATCTCGTGCTGGAGGGCCTGTTGCTCGGCATGGCCGTCATCGGTGCCGAGCAGGGCTGGGTCTTCATCCGCCACGAGTACGGCCCGGAGGAGCACGTGTTGCGCGCCGAGATCGAGGCAGCGCGCACCGCAGGCATCATCGGCACCGACGCGTGCGGCAGCGGACGCAGCCTCGATGTCGATGTGTTCGTGTCGCCCGGCGGCTACATCCTCGGCGAGGAGACCGCTCTGCTCGAGTGCATGGAGGGCCACCGCGGAGAACCGCGTAACAAGCCCCCGTTCCCGGGCACCTATGGGTTGCACGGCAGGCCGACACTGATCAACTCCGTCGAGACATTGGCGGATGTGCCGATCATCGTGCAACGGGGGGCGCAATGGTGGGCGGACCAAGGGGTCGGCGAGTCCGTCGGCTGGAAGTTCTTTGCGGTGTCCGGCCACGTCGCCCGTCCCGATGTCTATGTCGTACCCATGGGTACAACCGTTCGCGATCTGATCGAGCTGGCCGGTGGCGTCGTCGATGGCGCACAGGTCGGCGCGGTCCAGCCCGGCGGGGCGTCGTCGAACCTGATCGGTCCCGATCAACTCGACATGCGCCTCGATTTCGACAGCGCGGCCAAAGCCGGCACCATGCTCGGCTCGGGCGCCGTGGTCGTCATGGCCGAAGGCACGAACCTGCTCGCTGCGTCCACCAACGTGCTCCGTTTCTTCCGCAACGAGTCCTGCGGGAAATGCGTGCCGTGCCGGGTCGGATCCACGAAGGCATACGAACTGCTGCACCCGATCGTCGGGGCTGGATCGTCCACGATCGACACCGAGTTGACGAGCAGACTGCTGGAGCTCGAGGAGGTCATGCGCAAGACCTCGATCTGTGGCCTCGGTCAGGTGGCGCTCGGCCCCGTGGTCAGCGTGCTGGGCTTCAACCGGGGGGGCGCCCTCGCGGAGGACGAGGCCCATGCGGGCGGCGCGTCGACCCAGAACCCATTGTGAGCGGCCGCGAGTTCTTCACAGCGATCACTGTGTCCGATGCCTTGGAAGGGTTCCGGCCGCCGAGGCGCACGGCCATCGAGTCGGTAGCGCTTGCCGACTCGTTGGGTCGAGTGCTCGTCGCTGACCTCACCGCGAGTGAACCGCTCCCGGGCTTTCCGCGGGCCACCGTCGACGGCTTCGCTGTTCGTGCAGCTGATACGTACGGGGCGTCCGAGGGCCTGCCCGCTTACCTCGACCTCGCCGGCGCGGTGCGGATGGGCGCCGCCCCGAACGTGGCTGTTTCCAGCGGGACCTGTGTCGCCATCCCCACCGGCGCCGTGATCCCCGAAGGCGCCGACTCGGTGGTGATGGTCGAACACACGGCTTCGACGACGCGAGACACCATCGAGGTGACCCGTCCGGTCGCCCCGGGCGCCGGGATCGTGCGTGCAGATGAAGACGTCGCGGCCGGGGCGGTCTTGGTGCGAGCCGGACGACCTTTGCGGGCCGCGGAGCTCGGATTGCTCGCGGCAGCCGGAATCACGATGGCCGACGTTCACGCCCGGCCTCGGGTGGCCATCGTCTCGACCGGGGATGAGGTGGTCCCGCCCTCCACCACCGAGTTGGTACCCGGGCAGGTGCGCGACGCGACGGCATCGGCACTCGGCGGCCTCGTACAGCAGGCCGGTGGGTGTCCAGTCCTGATCGGGATCGTGCCCGACGACGCGAACGCGCTGGAGGACGTGCTGCGCGACGTCCTCGCCACCGTTGACCTCGTAGTGATCTCGGCCGGTTCGTCGGTCGGGGCCCGCGACGAGACGGCTGGCGCCGTCTCATCGCTCGGAACGATCTGGTGCCACGGCCTGGCGATCAAACCGGGAAAGCCAACACTGCTCGCGGACTGCGGCGGCGTTCCGGTCGTCGGCCTTCCGGGCAACCCCCTCTCTGCACTCGTCGTCTTTCGACTGATCGGGACACCCCTCATCTGGCGATTGGCCGGGTGCGAGGCACCACCGGCCGAACCGAACACACGAGCCCGCCTCTCACGCGACGTTCCTTCCACGGCTGGGCGCCTCGACATCGTCCAGGTCTCCGTGTGCGACGGTGTGGCAGAGCCGCTGTTCGGACCATCGGCGCTCCTGTCCGTGCTGACCAGAGCCGATGGTTACATCGTCGTACCCGAGCCTGCGACCGGCCTCGACGGCGGCTCCGAAGTCGAGGTCACCCTGTACCGATGACCAACAGCGCCTTCATCTCCGACGTGCCTGCCGCCGAGGCGATGTATGCGTGGCAGGCCGCATGTTCCGCGGCCGGCTGTCCCGATCGGGTCACAGCACATCGTGTGCCGGTCGGCGAGGCATTGGGAAGGGTCACCGCCGAGCCCGTTTGGGCGTTGCGTTCGTCGCCGGCCTTCGATTCTGCGGCAATGGATGGGATCGCGATTCGAGCCGCCGACACGATGGGAGCCGGTGAGACGACTCCGGTGGTGTTGGCCGTCGACCAGTTTCAAAGGATCGACACCGGCGACCCACTCCCAGCCGGCTACGACGCGGTGGTGATGCGCGAGCACGTGCACCGCACCACCGAAGGAGGTGCAGAACTGCGCGCCGCAGTGCCCCCGTACGAGCATGTGCGATCGATCGGCGAAGACATCACCGCGACCGAACTGTTGCTGCCCGTCGGGCATCGACTGCGACCGGTCGACGTCGCCGCATGTGCGGCGGCGGGTGCGACAGAGCTCGTCGTGCGCCGACGACCCGCCGTCGTGATCGTTCCGACTGGTGATGAGATCCGCCCGATCGGCGCTGATCTTGGGCCGGGCGACATCATCGACACCAACTCGTTGATGCTCGCGTCGCAAGCGCGAGAGATCGGCTGTGAGGTGAAGGTCACTGAGATCGTCGCCGACGACCTGGAGCTGATCACAGCGGCGCTGCGTGCGGCCGCGCTCGACGCTGATCTGGTGATCCTTATCGCCGGTTCGAGTGCCGGGCGTGACGACTACACGGCGCGCGTCGTCGCCGCCGCGGGTGCGCTCGCGGTGCATGGGGTCGCAGTTCGCCCCGGTCATCCCGTCGTTCTCGGAACCGTCGCAGGCGACCCCGGTACACCGGTACTCGGCGCGCCCGGATATCCGGTGTCGGCCGCGCTGACCTTTGATCTCTTCGCCGCGCCGATGTTGGCCTCACTCGAAGGCACAGCGCCCCGAGAACGGCCGACGACCACCGCTCGATTGGCCCGCAAGCTCGCCTCGGCGATCGGATCCGACGACTGGGTGCGAGTCCGGCTGGGGCGAGTCGATGGGAACATCATCGCCACCCCGCTCCCGCGTGGCGCTGGCGTGCTGACGTCACTGGTACGTGCCGACGGACTGCTCGTCGTTCCGGCCGGCGTCGAAGGCCACCACGCGGGCGACGCGGTTCAGGTGCAGTTGCTACGCGGTCTCAGCGAGATCAGCCGCACGATCGTTGCCATCGGCTCGCACGATCTCGTCCTCGATGTCGCTGCCTCCGCCCTGCGAACGGATGACCCGTTGATCACATTGGCATCTTCCAACGTCGGGTCGTTGGGAGGTTTGGTCGCAGTGCGCGACGGGCTGTGCCACCTTGCCGGGTCCCACCTGCTCGATCCCGACACCGGCGAGTACACGCTGCCCTACATCGACCGACTGTTCGGCGTGGATCCTGACCTCGCGGTGATCCGCCTTGTACACCGCGATCAGGGCCTGATCGTCGCTCCGGGAAACCCGCTCGGCCTCACCGGCGTCGACGATCTCACACGGGCAGGCGTGCGCTACGTCAATCGCCAGCGAGGCGCCGGCACCCGTGTCCTTCTCGATCACGAACTGAACCGTCGTGGTATCGACCCGGAGCTGATAGTGGGCTACTCACGCGAGGAGCACACCCACCTTGCCGTCGCCGCGGCTGTGGCCGCTGGTCGAGCGGACACCGGCATGGGGATACTCGCCGCCGCTCGAGCCTTCGGACTCGACTTCGTCCCGATCGCCCGCGAACCGTACGACTTGGTCCTGCGCGCATCGGTCGTCGACGACGAGCTCCTCACACCGCTGTGGGCGCTCATCCAACGGCCGGCGTTTCAGGCCGAGGTCGAAGCGCTCGGTGGATACTCCTGCGAGGAGACCGGACGGCGCATTCGTTGAGGAGCTCAGCCGCGTTGCCATCCCCACCTACCATGTGCCGGTGACCGGCACCCTCGTCATCCTCCGCCACGGCGAAAGCACGTGGAACCAGCTCAACCTGTTCACCGGCTGGCACGACGTCCCGTTGACCGAGAAGGGCATCGCCGAGGGTGCGGCGGCCGGTCGGACGATGGCCGATGCCGGGCTGCGATTCGATGTCGGCCACACCTCGGTGCTCGCCCGCGCCGTGGTGACCTGTCACCTCGCGTTGGGGGTGATGGGCCAGGTCTGGCTCCCGGTGCAGAGGCACTGGAGGCTGAACGAACGCCACTACGGCGCTCTGCAGGGACTCGACAAGAAGGAGACCAGCGAGCGTCATGGAGCGGAGCTGACCAAGTTGTGGCGGCGCAGTTACGACGTGCCGCCGCCGCCCGTCGACACCAACAGCCCCGAGCATCCGATCAACGACCTGCGCTATCGACTACTGCCGCCCGACGTGTTGCCGGCGACCGAGTGCCTGAAGGATGTCGTCGCCCGGGTGCTGCCGTACTGGCACGACGTCGTCGCACCGCAACTGCTCGCCGGGCAGAACGTGTTGATCACCGCGCATGGCAATTCGCTACGCGCCTTGGTGATGCACCTCGAGGGAGTGTCGACCGAAGCCATCGCCGAGCTCAACATCCCCACGGGCGCGCCGCGGCAGTACGAGTTCACCGAAGGCCTGCGCGTGACGACCGCGCACTACCTCGGCGATGCCGACGCGGTTGCTGCCGCGGCAGCGAAGGTCGCGGCCCAAGCAGGAGGCTGAAGATCTCCGCGCAGCTCAGTACGAGCGGCTCACGCTGGATGTCTACACTCTGCCCATGGCAAGCAAAAAGGCGTACCTCGACCACCTTCGTAAAGTCTCGTTGTTCTCGGCGTGTTCGCAGAAGGACCTCGAAAAGATCGCAAAGGCGGGCGACGAGGTCGTCATGCCTGCCGGTTCGTTGATCGTCGATCAGGGACAGACGGGGCGTGAGGCATTCGTCGTTCTCGAAGGCTCTGTCATGGTCAAGCGCAACGGTAAGAAGGTTGCCTCGCTCGGGCCGGGCACCGTTGTCGGCGAGCTGTCACTACTGGACCACGGCCCGCGTACGGCGACCGTCATCTGCGAGTCCGATTGCACCCTCCTGCTGCTCAGCCAGCGTCACTTCATGGCGGTGCTCGACGATGTGCCGTCGATGGCCCACAAGCTGCTCGCCTCGCTCGCCGGCCGCATCCGCGATCTCGACCGGCAGTACTACGGCTGAGCCAGTCGCTGGTTGATCGCGCGCCTCATGTCGTCGATCAACAGCAGCACGATCAGCAACGCCGCGCCGCCCGCGGTCATCGCCAACCGCCACAGCCACACCTGCCGACCGACGCGCGCCGCGCTGGCCCTGACCTCGGCGATCGACTGGTCGAGTTGATCGGGAACCTGTTGCAACGATGCAATCGTCTTGTCGAGGATCGGCTTCGACTCCTCGATCGAGCCTGACGCTTCGGCGAGGTCGATCTCGACTTCGGCGAGGGTTGCCTCGGCCGACTTCAGGCTGCCGTTGAGATCGTCGACACGGTTGATGAACGAGGCGACATCGAGGATGCCGCGCACACTCTCACTGACGTGACGGGTGGCCACCAGCGCGGCACCGGTGTTTCCGAGCCCTTCGCCGATCACACCGACGAGGCGTTGCAATTCCGTTGCCGAGGCCGCGGTGTTGGTCGCCAGCTCTCGGGCCGATATCAAGGACTCCTCGGTGCGGATCAGCCCGTGCTGCGTCGCCGCAGCGAGCCGGCCGATCGCGATCCAACCGGCGCACACCGAACCGACGATCAGAACTGCGGCGCACCACGAGAATATCTTCGACTGCGTCATCGCCGCCCATTGTTGCCCGCTTGTACGTGCATGGGCGGCGATGGCGACAGCCGATCGTTGGACGTCAGTCGACCAGTGAGTAGTGGTGCTCCAACTCACGGCGCAGGACTGGTGTCACGACGTGGTTGCGGTGCACCTTCGGTGCGTTCAACACGTCGATCTTGTCGTACGGCACCACAACGGCACCGCCGGTATCGAGGTACACCGGAGGCGACAACGGGATGTAGTGCTTGGCGTGCAAGCCGCCCGGCGATACCACGCCCCAGGTCGGTTCTTCCGAGACCTCGTCGTAGACGACGTCGGTGATGGTGCCTACTTCGGTACCGTGCCGATCGATGACCGGATGACCGCTGTACTGCTTGAATTCGTCGTGCATCTGACCTCCTCGCAGGCAACGCTGCCCGCAGATTGACGTCCGACCGCTTCTGTACCGCAAGGGTACCCTCGGGCGATCATTCCCAAACCGTAACGACCTGCAACTAGGGTTTGACCTGCCATGACTACGCACCCCGACGCTTCCCCTCCCGATTCAGGCGCTGGCCGCAAACGCATCAAACCGCATCAGCTGGTCATCGGCATCGGCTGCTTCATGGGGTTGTTCACGTTGGTCTCGGGCATCCTCCCGCAGATCACCGATTGGCACGACGACAAGTCGCCGTCGCGGGTGGTGTTCGGCGGGATCCCCAGCGCATTGCAGGTGGCGTTCTACACGGTGATCCCGATGATGCTCGTGTGGGGTGCCATCGTGTTCGCCGACCGGGTCCGCAACTGGGAGCGCGGCGCACCGGACCGCCGGCGCACCACCACCAAGAACGTGAAGCGCCGCCTCGCCGACTTCCGTGCAGGCGTGTACATGCGCACCCTGCTGCGCGATTCCGCTGCCGGTCTCATGCACTCGTTCATCTACTTCGGCTTCCTCGGGCTGCTCGGCGTGACAACGGTGCTCGAGGTCGACCACCAGATGCCGGAGAGCGCCAAGTTCCTGCACGGCAAGACGTACCTCGCCTACTCGTTGTTCGGCGATCTCGCCGGTGTCGTGTTCATGGTCGGCATCGTGTGGGCCATCCTGCGCCGGTACGTGCAACGGCCCTATCGCATCCGCATCAAGACCAAGCCGGAGTACGCCGCCATCCTCGGCACGTTCTTCGTGATCGGCGCGTCAGGGTTCTTCGCCGAGGCGTTCCGCATCAACGCCATCGAGCAGCCGAGCTACGAGAAGTGGAGCTTTGTCGGCTATCCACTCAGCCAGTTGTTCAAGGGTCTCGCCCCCGACACCATCACCCGTTGGCACGAGATCATGTGGTCCCTGCACGTCGCCGGGTTCGTCGTGTTCCTCGCGCTGTTGCCCATCACGATGCTGCGGCACATGTTCACGTCGCCGCTCAACATGTATCTGCGCGATCGGGAGCGTCCGAAGGGCGCAATGAAGGCGATGCCCAACCTCTCCGAGACATCGCTCGAGACGTTCGGTGCATCGGTGGTCGAGGATTTCACGTGGAAGCAATTGCTCGACACCGACGCCTGCACCATGTGCGGCCGGTGCACCAGCGTGTGCCCGGCGCACGCCACGGGCAAGTCCCTCGACCCGCGCGAGATCGTCTTGAAGGTCGGCGAGGTGATGGCCGCGACGGCTGCGCATGGTCACGTCAGCCCGCCGTTGGGCATCGATCAGGAGATCACGATCTCCTCGAACTCGGTGTTCGAACGCATCACCTCGGAGGAGCTATGGGCCTGCACCAGCTGCAAGGCGTGCGACGAGATCTGCCCCGTCAACATCGAGATCCTCGACAAGATCCTCGACATGCGCCGCTACCTGTCGCTGATGGAGAGCAACTTCCCGCCCGAGCTCGGAAACGCTTATCGGGCGATGGAGAACCAGGGCAATCCGTGGGGCATGAACCAGGGTGAGCGCGGCGACTGGGCGAAGAACCTCGACGGTGTCACCGTGGTCGATCCCGGCGAGCCGATCACCACCGAATACCTGTACTGGGTCGGCTGTGCGGGGTCCTTCGACGACAAGAACCGCAAGGTGACGCAGGCGATGGCCAAGCTGCTGCGCCGCGCCGGCATCGACGTCACCATCCTCGGCCCCAGCGAGATGTGCACCGGCGACCCGGCCCGTCGCAGCGGCAACGAGTACCTGTTCCAGATGCTGGCGATGCCCAACGTCGAGATGCTCAATGGCATGGGCGTGCGCAAGATCATCGCCCAGTGCCCCCACTGCTTCAACACGTTGAAGAACGAGTACCCACAGCTGGGCGGTCACTACGAGGTGATCCATCACACGCAACTGCTCGAGTCGTTGATCGAGTCGGGTCAACTCGATGTCTCGCAGGCCACGCTCGAGGAGCGCATCACGTATCACGACTCGTGCTACCTCGGTCGCCACAACGACGTGTACCTCGCGCCGCGCAAGGTCGTCGGTTCGATCAAAGGGATCGAGATCGTCGAGATGCCGCGCAACGGCACCAAGGGCATGTGCTGCGGCGCCGGCGGGGCACGCATGTGGATGGAGGAATCCGTCGGCACCAAGGTCAACGATGAGCGGGCCCGCGAGGCCATCTCCACCGGCGCCACTCGTGTGGCAACCGCCTGCCCGTTCTGCTACATCATGCTCGACGATGGCGTGAAGGCTGCCGGGGTCGAGGAGGCCGAGGTGAAGGTGGCCGACATCTCCATCCACCTCCTCGACGCGATCGAGGCCGGCGAACGCAAGCTTGCCAACCAAGAGACCCCGCTCGGCAGCGCCACCTGATCGTGTCGTGGCCTCGCCGATGATGTTCTCGGCCGAGCGATATCTACAACGCATCGGGATGTCGGCGCAAACCGGTGCGCCGACGGTCGACCTGCTCGCAGGGATGCAGGTCGCGCATCTCACGAGGGTGCCGTTCGAGAACCTGTCCGTGTACCACCACCGATGCGTGCGCACCGATGTGCAGTGGTCGTATCCGAAGATCGTCGAGCGCCGGCGCGGCGGGTGGTGCTTCGAGCTGAACGGCTGCTTCGGCGCCTTGCTGCGCGAAGTCGGCTTCCACGTCGACTACGTCTCATGTCAGGTGTGGAACGATCCCGGCCAGTGGGGTCCTCCATTCGATCACCTCGGATTGATCGTGCACCTCGACGGCGAGCGATGGTTCGTCGACGTCGGCTTCGGCGACAACTGCCTCGTGCCAGTAGCGGTACGCGATGGCGAGCACACGGCGACACCCCGTCGGGCGCGGATAGAGGTCTCGGGCGACGGAGGCTCGTTCGTGATGGCGGAGCTGATGTCCGACGGGAGTTGGCTCAACCAATTGCGTGTGACGTTGCGATCGGCCGCGCTGACGGAATTCGGTGCGCGCAGTGACTACTTGCGAACCAATCCGGATCTCAGTTGGTCGACCAAGCCCTTCGCGACGCGAGCACTGGGCGCCGACGGATCGCGAATCACCCTGCGCCGCGACGTGCTGCGCATTCGATCCGCCACCCAGCAGCCGGTCGATACGCCGGTCCAACCGCAGCAGTGGAGCGGTTTGCTCGCCGAGCACTTCGGTCTCGTCGACACCCTCTGACGAATGAACCCGACCGCTAGGGCCTGAAGTTCTCGAAGTATCGGCTCGGCGTGGGGCCCTGCTGACCCTGATATTTCGAGCCCTTGGCCCCGCTGCCGTACGGCTTGTCGGCTGGCGTGGTCATCTCCATGAAGCTGACCTGGCCGATCTTCATTCCCGGGTACAGCGTGATGGGCAGAGTGGCGATGTTGGTGAGCTCCAACGTGATGTGACCGTCGAAGCCGGCATCGATGAAGCCGGCAGTCGAGTGGATGATGAGACCGAGACGACCCAGACTCGACTTGCCCTCGATCCGTCCGACCAGATCGTCGGGCACTGCGATGCGTTCGAAGGTGCTGCCCAACACGAACTCGCCAGGGTGCAACATGAACACACCGTCGGCATCGATCTCGACGGCCTCGGTCAACGTGGCCATGTCTTCCTTCACGTCGATGACCCTGGCCGTGTAGTTGCGGAACACCCGGAACTTGTTGCTGATGCGCACGTCGATCGACGATGGCTGCACGAAATCATCGTCGAACGGCTCGATGATGATGCGCCCCTCGGCAATCTGCTCCCGCAGTGTTCGGTCGGAAAGAATCACGGCTCGACGCTAACCGCTGAGGCAGCGTCCACAGGAGTGGCCAGCCCTCCACCGGGGTCCGGTACGCTGATCGCCTTCTGCGGGTGTAGTTCAGAGGCAGAACATCAGCTTCCCAAGCTGAGAACGCGGG
>JBDTYA010000268.1:0-2842 GCA_040005915.1 Ilumatobacteraceae bacterium | reverse complement strand
GCCTCGTCGATGAGGATCGAGTCGACCTCGTCGACGATCGCGAAGTTGTGACCGCGCTGCACCTTGTCGGCGAGCGTGGTGGCCATGTTGTCGCGCAGGTAGTCGAAACCGAACTCGTTGTTGGTGCCGTACGTGATGTCGCACGCGTAGTTGGCGCGCTTCTCGCTGGGTTGCTCCTTGAAGCCGGGGATGATGAGACCGACATCGAGGCCCATCCACTTGTGGATGCGGCCCATCCACTCGGCGTGGAACCGGGCGAGGTAGTCGTTGACCGTGATGAGGTGCACGCCCTTGCCACCAAGGCCGTTGAGATACGCCGGCAGGGTGCTGACCAGTGTCTTGCCCTCGCCGGTCTTCATCTCGGCGACCCAGCCGAAGTGCAGCGCCGCGCCGCCCATCAGCTGCACGTCGAAGTGGCGCTGACCGATGACCCGGGTAGCCGCTTCGCGCATCGCCGCGAACGCCTCGATCAACAGATCGTCGAGGCTCTCGCCGCGGTCGAGGCGATTGCGGAACTCGACGGTCTTGCCCTGCAAGGCGTCGTCGCTGAGCGTGCTCATGGCGGCAGAGTGTGCGTTGATGTCGGGAACGAGGCCTTCGAGGGCCTTCAGCTTCTTACCTTCACCAGCTCGGAGGATTCGATCGAGGATGCCCATGCGGGTGCACAGCCTACCGGCGGGGGCGCCGCCGACCTTGGCAACGCCCCGGTTCAGCGGCCGGTGTGACCGATTCGGGGGGCAGTCCCCGTAGCGGGTGACCGACGCTGGACGTGCCGGAGCTGAGCACTGGCGGCCGCCGCCATTTCGACATGGGCGACACCAGCGGATCGCAATGCGTCGGCCGCAGTGCGCAACGTTGCGCCGGTTGTGACGACGTCGTCGACGATGAGCACGACGAGGCCTTGCCGTGGCGAGCGGGCCCGGAACGATGGGCCGATGAGTCGATCGGACCGTGACTTGCCGGTCTGCGGCGCGCCGTGGGCGCGGTACAGCAGCCTCCGGCAGGGCACCCCGAGCTGGCGTGCGACGGCGCGGGCAATCGCCTCGGCCTGGTCGTACCCGCGGCGGCGCACGCGGCGCGGGCTGGTCGGCGCCCAGGTGACCACATCGACATGGTCCAACCGCAAGCGACGCACCATCTGGCCGGCGAGCGCCCCGGCCGCGGACCGGCGATGCCGAAACTTGAGGGCCACGATCAGTTCGCGTGCCACCCCGTCGAACGCGAACGCCGCAGCGATGCCGTCGGGACTGCACAACGCGCCGACCGATGCCAGCGAGAACCGGCAGCGGTGGCAGAGGTCTTCGCCGGCAGTCCCGCAGGCGGCACATCGTCGTGACAGCATCATGTCGGAATCAATACCAGGGGGGTGTTACACGGCCGTCGGTAGTGTCTCGGCGTGCTGCGCCGCCTGCTGTTCGACCGACCTGTTCAACGGCTGGCGCGCTGCATCCTGGGGCTGGCGCTGTTCGGCCTCGGCATCAGCATGTTCGTCACCGCCAAGCTCGGCCTGGCCCCCTGGGACGTCTTCCACCAAGGCGTGTCGCGGCACACGGGCATCCCTCTCGGCTGGGTGATCGAGATCGTCGGGTTCCTGCTGTTGCTGCTGTGGATCCCGCTGCGACAGCGGCCCGGCGCCGGCACGATCCTCAACGCGCTCGAGATCGGGCTCGTCGTCAACCTCATCGGCGACCACCTCCCATCGACCGATCGCCTCATCCCGCGCCTCGTCTACGTCGTCGGTGCAGTCACCGTGATCGCGGTCGGTTCAGGCCTGTACATCGGCGCCGGGCTCGGCACCGGTCCGCGCGACGGAATCATGGTCGGCCTCGCGGCTCGCGGCTGCACGGTGCGCGTCGCCCGGACCGTGCTGGAGCTCGTTGTGATGGCCACGGGAATCGCGCTGGGTGGCCACATCGGTGTCGGCACGATCGCGTTCATGGTCGGCATCGGCCCGATGGTCCACGTCTTGATCCCCATGCTCGACCTCCCGAAGGTCGGAGTGGCCGATACCGAGACCGCTGTCACCGAGACGGGCCGCAGAGGCCCATCCGGGTGACTGCGATCCACGCTGACCGCTAGTAGCGGTAGTGGTCGGGCTTGAAGGGGCCCGACGGCTCCACGCCGAGGTATTCGGCTTGCTCGTCGCTGAGCTTCGTCAGCTTCACGCCGAGTGCCTCGAGGTGCAGTGACGCGACCTTCTCGTCGAGCTTCTTGGGCAGGACATGCACGCCGAGCGGGTACGCCTCGAGGTTGTTGAACAGCTCCATCTGGGCGATGACCTGGTTGCTGAACGAGCAGCTCATCACGAAGCTGGGGTGACCGGTGGCGCAACCGAGGTTGACCAGCCGCCCTTCCGCCAGCACGATGATCGCGTGGCCATCGGGGAACGTCCACAGGTCGGTGCCGGGCTTCAACTGGTCGTGCGTCGCACCACTGCGCGCCAGGCCGGCCATGTCGATCTCGCTGTCGAAGTGCCCGATGTTGCAGACGATCGCGTTGTGCTTCATCGCGTGCATGTGATCGACGGTGATGATGTGGTCGTTGCCGGTGGCCGACACGAAGATGTCGGCCTGTCCGACCACGTCCTCCATCACGGTCACCTGGTAGCCCTCCATCGCTGCCTGTAGGGCGTTGATGGGATCGACCTCGGTGACGATGACCCGGCAGCCCTGACCCTTCAGCGCCTGCGCGCATCCCTTGCCGACATCGCCGTACCCGCAGACGACCGCGACCTTGCCGCCCATCATCACGTCGGTGGCCCGGCAGATGGCGTCGGTCAACGAGTGACGGCAGCCGTAGAGGTTGTCGAACTTGCTCTTGGTGACGGAGTCGTTGACGTTGA
>JBDTYA010000267.1:0-7811 GCA_040005915.1 Ilumatobacteraceae bacterium | reverse complement strand
CCGAAGCTGACGACGCTGGAGACGACACCTTCGCGGATCTCGCCGGGCTTCAGGTTGGTCAGGAAGCTGTCGCGCGATTCCTTCTGAGTCTCTTCGAGGAAGGCACGGCGGCTGAGGACGACGTTGTTGCGATTCTTGTCGAGCTCGATGATCTTGGCCTGCACGGTCTTGCCGATGTACGGAGCGAGATCACGAACGCGACGCAGCTCGACGAGCGATGCGGGAAGGAATCCACGCAGACCGATGTCGACGATGAGACCGCCCTTGACGACCTCGATCACCGGACCCTCGACCATGCCGTCGGCTTCCTTGATCTTTTCGATCGTGCCCCACGCCCGCTCGTACTGCGCACGCTTCTTCGACAGAAGCAGCCGGCCTTCTTTGTCTTCCTTCTGGAGGACGAGGGCTTCGATCTTCTCGCCGAGCTTGACGATCTCGTGCGGGTTGACGTCGTTGCGGATGCTGAGCTCGCGGGCGAGGATGACGCCCTCGCTCTTGTAGCCGATGTCGAGGAGCACCTCGTCCTTGTCGATCTTGACGACGGAACCGAACACCAGCTGACCATCTTCGACTTCGACCATCGTGCCTTCGATGGCATCGGCAAACGACATGCCCAAGTCGTCTTCGGTGACTTGGCGGGGCTGGTAGTTCCCTTCTTCGTCGAAGGTGCCCATGGCACCGCTGGATACGGAGAAGGTCGAGGTATCGGACAAAGGACGATCGCTTTCGATAGCACTACAGGAATGGCCCGGCGGATTCCGGACCGAGTGAGGTTACCAGCGCGGATTGCGGCCTCCATCAGCCGTGACGGGCGATCACCAAGAATTCCGGGGTCTCGGTCGACGGTGGCGAGCGGGCGTACGCGCCCGGCTCGACGCTCCAGATGTCGACCGGTTCGAGGCCTGCCCGCTCGCACATCCACCACAGTTCACGCGGGGTGAAGCACGTGGTCCACAGTTCGACCTCGGCGAGAACACCCGCTTCGTTGCGGACCTCGGTCAATTCGTGGCTGATCCCCGTCGCCGCATCGAAGGTCGCGGATTCGTGATACTTCACGGCGAAGTAGCTGTTGAAGGCGGACAAGGCGAGCATTCCGCCGGGCTTCAAAGCAGCGGCGACGCCGGCGAGCACGGCGTCGTTCTCACCCGCCGCGGTCATCAATCCGAACGCCCCCTGACACAGGCAGATCGCTGCATCGAAGTGGTCATGGAACGCCATCGACCTGGCGTCGAGCCGTTCGAAGGTCGCCCCGGCGGGCGCGCCTGCCCTGGCAAGGTCGATGAATGGCCGGCTGATGTCGATGCCGTGCACGATCATGCCGCGTCGGGCCAGCTCGTGAGAATGCCGGCCTGGCCCACAACCGACGTCGAGCACACGGTCGCCCGGTGTCAGGCCGAGTGCCTCGACGACGAAATCGACTTCCTGGACGGTGCCCTTGGTGAACGAGTACCGCAAATACGCCGATCCCAGGTGCTCAGCGATCGGCTCGAACCAGTGACTCATCCCACTCCCGATTGTGCCACCCTCGCGTCGCCCCATCCCCCGACGCCCCTCGGCTCCCGACGGCACCAGACGGCACCAGACGAACTTTGTCGCTCCGACGTCGCTCAGCGACGTGCGAGCGACGAGGTTGCCTTTCGGGCTCGACCCCCATGCGGCCAGCGGCCCGGAGGGCGGGGCGCAGCGACTGAGGAACCGCGATGAGAGCCGATCAGCCCTTGGCCGAGGCCCAACTCGCTCCCCAGGACACGTTGACCTCCAGGGGGACATCGAGTTGGGCGGCATTGCGCATGATGTCGATCACGATCGGGCCAACGGTCTCGCGCTCGGCCTCGGGCACCTCGACCAACACCTCGTCGTGCACCTGGAGGATGAGTCTGCTGGAGACGTCGACCTGCGACAGCGCAGCATGTATGCGCACCAACGCCACCTTGAAGATGTCGGCCGCCAACCCTTGGATCCCGGCGTTCATCGCCTGACGTTCGCCGGCCTGGCGGATGCGAAAATTGGAGTTCGACAGCTCGGGGATCGGACGGCGGCGACCGAACAACGTCTCGGTATAACCGCGCATCCGCGCCTCGGTGACCGTTCGATCCATGTACGCCTTCACGTTGGGGAAGGCCACGAAGTACGCGTCGAGGATCACGGCGGCATCCGCGGTGGGGATGCCCAGCCGCTGGCCGAGACCGTACGACTCCATGCCGTACGCAAGCCCGTAGCTGACCATCTTGGCCTTCGAGCGCATCTCGATGGTCACGTCCCCCGGCTCGACTCCGAACACTCGCGAGGCGGTCGCGTTGTGGATGTCGGTGCCGCTGCGGAACGCCTCGATCAGACCCGGATCCGATGCAAGGTGGGCGATGCAGCGCAACTCGATCTGGTTGTAGTCGGCGACCAGCAGCGTGTGACCCGGGCCGGGGATGAACGCCTTGCGGAACTGCCGGCCTTCGTCGCTGCGCACCGGGATGTTGTGAAGGTTCGGCTGGTCGCTGCTGAGCCGACCGGTTCGAGCGACGGTCTGGTTGAAGGTCGCGTGGATGCGGCCATCGGGCGCCACCTCGGCGATGAGCCCGATGCCATAGGTGCCGCGCAGCTTCTCCATCTCGCGGTACTGCATGAGAGGGTCGATGAACTCGGGCCACTCGTCGCGCAACCGCAGCAGCGTCGCCGCGTCGGTCGAGTAACCGGTCTTGGTCTTCTTCTGCGGTGCCAACTGCTTCTCGGTGTACAGCAGCTCGCGCAGTTGCACCGGCGAGTTGAAGTTGAACGGTCGGCCGACGACGCGCTGCAGCTCGGCTGCCAATCGCTCGCTCTCCGATGTCAGTCGATCGTTGAGCCGGCGAAGCTCGGTGATGTCGACGGCGATGCCGACGTGCTCCATCTCGGCGAGCACTCCGACCAACGGGTTCTCGATGGTGGCATACAGATCGGCCATCCCCTGCTTGTCGAGAGCCGACAGCAGCGCCGTCGTCAGATGGGCGACGGCCAGTGCGCCGCGACCGGCGTTGCGACGGTCGTCGTCACCCTCGTCGCTGAAATCGAGCTGTCCCGACGAGCCGGCCTCTGTCGACGGCAATTGATATGGCGTGTACCGCAGGAGCAGCTCGGACAATGCGTAACGGACATCGGCCGGATCGATCAGGTACGCGGCGATCGCCACGTCGATCTGCAATCCGCTGATCGACACGCCGTGGCCGAGCGCCCATCGGATCAACGCCTTTGCGTTGTGACCGCGCAACGCCGGATGGGCGGCGAAAGCGGCCAGCACCTCGCGGTTGGCCAGAACCTCGGCAGGAATCCACGCCACCTCGCACGAGTCGCGATCCGTCACCACTGCGATGCCGATCAGATCGCTGCGTCCTGGTTCACCCGACCACGAGGCAACCACGTCGAGCGCCGGCAACGAGGCCATCAATGCGATCGCGGCAGCAGGGACGCCGACGTCGGTGATCTCCGCGTCCAACACCTGTGCCTCGGTGGCGGGCTGTTGCTGCGAGGCCGGGGTGCCGAGCGCCTCGAACAACCTGTCGGTCAACGCCCTGAACTCGAGGAAGTCGAACAGCTTGCGGGACGCCTCGTAGTCGGGCTCGATGGTGTACGACGCCGTGTCGATCTCGATCGGTGCATTGCGGCGCAGGATCATCAGCTCGGCGTTGCTGCGCACCCGCGCCTCGTGCTCGGCGAGCGATGCGCGCAACTTGGGTGTCTGGGCCTCGACGTTGGCGAATATTCCGTCGAGGCCACCGTACGTGTTGATGAGCTTCGCTGCGGTCTTCTCGCCGACACCGGGAACGCCATCGAGGTTGTCGCTGGGATCTCCGCGCAGCGCTGCGTACTGCGTGTACTGCGCGGGCGTGACGCCGGTCTTCTCCTTGATCCCCGCCTCGTCGTACAGCGCGTAGTCACTGACGCCGCGTCGGTTGTACAACACCTTCACACCGGGGTCATCGACGAGCTGGTAACTGTCACGATCGCCGGTGACGATGATCACCTCGTGGCCCTCGGCCTTGGCGTGCTCGGCGACGGTGGCCAGGATGTCGTCGGCCTCCCAGCCGGAGAGCTCGATCACATGCACGCCCAACGCGTCGAGCACCTCGCGGACGAGGCCCATCTGCTGACGGAGGATGTCGGGCGCCGCCTCGCGCTGCGCCTTGTACAGCGGGTTGGCATCGTGCCGGAACGTCGGCTCGGGGCGGTCGAACGCCACCATCACGCCATCGGGGTTCTGGTCTTTGAGGAGGTACGCGAACATCGACGTGAAGCCGAACACCGCGTTGGTGACCTGACCGGAGGCCGTTGCCATGTCGGTGGGCAACGCATAGAAGGCGCGATAGGTCAGCGAGTTGCCATCGAGCAGGAGCAGTTTCACGGCCGCAACGTGCCGGCCAGCACCCGCTCGGCTACCTCACGCATGCGCGAGCGTTCGCTCATCGCGGTGCGTTGGATGAACGTGAACGCCTCGCCCTCTTTCATCCCGCACTCGTCGATCAACAGGCCCTTGGCACGATCGATGATCTTGCGCGACTCGAGCTGCTCGCCGAGCGCGTCGACCTCGCCGGTGAGGTGTTGCATCTCGCGGAAACGACCGATGGCCACCTCGATTGCCGGAATGAGATCGCTCTTCTGGTAGGGCTTGACGAGGTACGCCAGGGCGCCCGCGTCGCGGGCCTCTTCGATTACCTCGCGTTGACTGAATGCAGTCAGCATCAGAACGCCGCAGATCCGCTCGGCGGTGATGACTCGTGCCGCCTCGAGCCCATCCATCCCCGGCATCTTGATGTCGAGGATCGCGAGATCGGGTCTGAGATCACGGACGAGGGTGACCGCTTCGTCGCCGCGGCCGGTCTCGCCGACCACGTCGTAACCCTCCTCCTCGAGCGTTTCGCGCAAATCGAGACGAATGATTGCCTCGTCCTCGGCGATCACAACACGAATCGTCACTGGCGGCACACTCCTTTCACGTTTGTCGGGTCATCTCTTTCGGGTTCTTTCCTGTCGCCCTTTGCAGGCGGCCGAACTGATCAGAGTAGGCGAAGTGCATCGAGCAGTTCATCCTGTCGCACCTCCAAGGCGTCGATCTCCGCGACGACGTGACGGCGGTGATCCGCCATCGCCTCGCTGTGCCCGGCGGCCTCACGGTGTTCGATGGCTGCGGCGGGGCTGTCGGCCACCAGGGCTCGGATGCTCGTGTCCTCGGCTTCGTCGCGGAGGTGCACGAGCTGTTCATCGATCACGGCCAACTCGGCACGAAGCGAGCGCAGACGCGATCCGGCCTTGCGCAACTTCCGCTCGACCGAACGTTTCCCCATCCCTGACATTCTACGGACGGTGTGGCAGCGAGGGTCCGGCTCGACCCGGCGACCCGTGCTCCCCCGACCCGCACAACTGGTCGAGTCGCTGCAACGTCTCGGCCATGCTCTCGAGCCACACCCGTCCATCTCTCATCGCCACACGTTCGGGCGCCGGCGCCTGCGAACAGTCGTAGGTCTCGGTCACGATCGTCGCGTCAGGGCCGTCGGGTTCGAGGTCGTAGACCCACCGGTGACCCCACCGGGCGTCGGACGCCGATTGGTCGGGATGGCCGCGGCCGGACTCCGGCTCCCACCCGATGCGTCGATCTTGCTCGAACTCGACCACGTGGTTGTTCATCTCGTAGTCACCGATCACGCTGTAATGCATCGCTATGACGAACACGTCGCCGACAGCTGATACCGGGGTCGTCGTCACGGCGCTGCGCACCATCCCCGAGCCGTCGAGATCCACATGCCGTCGCGGGTCGGTGAGGACACCGAAGATCTCGGCAGCTGACGCAGCGATCCGCCGTGACACCGCGACCGACCCGTCATTCGCCATCCGAAGAAGACTGTACCCATCATGGCTCCACCGGGCGCGAAGCGGTACCCACAGTGCCGAAACCGCGCCCGGCTCATGCTCACGTGCCCGAGGTGGGACTCGAACCCACACGCCCTTTCGGACAACGGATTTTGAGTCCGTCGCGTCTGCCATTCCGCCACTCGGGCGAGTGACGCCGAGATCGTATCGGCGGAAGTGATCCAGTTCACGCCCGTTACTCGTCGGTAGCAATTCGGGGGTGCGGGAAACGGTCTAACGTGTTTGGATCATGCTTGCCTTCACGTTCCCTGGCCAGGGTTCACAGCGACCGGGTATGGGCAGGCCCTGGGTCGACAACGAGAGCTGGGAGCTCGTCGACGAGGCTTCAGAAGTCGCCGAACGCGACGTCGCATACCTCCTGCTCGATGCCGACGCCGAGGAGCTGCGCGACACCCGCCACGCCCAGCTGACCACCTTCGTCTCCAGCCTCATGGTCCTCGACGCGGCAGAGCGCCTCGGTCTCGAACCGAGCTTCTGCGCGGGGCACAGCCTCGGCGAATACACCGCGTTGACCGCCACCGGCGCGCTCGGGTTCGACGAGGGCGTGCGATTGGTCTGCGAGCGAGCCGATGCCATGCATCAGGCGGGCATCGAGAACCCAGGGACCATGGCCGCCGTGCTCGGTCTCGACGACGATCAGGTCGAGGTCGCCTGCCGGCGCGCCGACAGCGACGTCTGGGTCGCCAACTTCAACGCACCGGGACAGGTGGTCATCGCCGGCTCTCCCGAAGGTGTCGCCGCTGCAGGCATCGTCGCCAAGGAGCTCGGCGCCAAGAAAGTGATCCCGCTGCAGGTCTCCGGCGCGTTCCACACCCCGTTCATGACTGCCGCACGCGACCGCCTGCGCAAGGCGATCGCCGAGGCCAATCCGCGCGACACCGAAGTGCCGGTGATCTCCAACGTCGACGCGCTCCCCCACAACACGGGCGCCGATTGGTCGAGCCTGTTGTCCGCGCAGCTCAGCAGCCCGGTGCGCTGGAAGCACTGCCTCCTGGCACTCGAGGACGAGGGCGTCACGGAGTTCGTCGAGCTCGGGCCCGGCGGCGTGCTGACCGGCATGGCCAAGCGCACGGTCGAGTCCGCGCGCACGATTGCGGTGTCGACGCCAGAGGATCTCGAGAAGCTGCTCGAGTGGGTCAACGCCGGCTCGCAGCACAGCGGCACCCAGCTCGAGGGTGAGCACCTGTTCGCCCACGAGCGCCTCGTCGTCAGCCCGGCGGCCGGCTTGTTCACGCCGATCAACGGCCGCGCCGACGGCAGCCACCTCACCGTCGGCGACGTGCTGGGTCATGTCGGCGACACCGAGGTGCGGTCACCGTTCGCGGGCGTGCTGCAGAGTTACATTGCCGTCGACGGAGAACGAGTAACAATGAGACAACCCATCGCATGGTTGAGGACGGTCTGATATGCCAGCACTACCTTCCGGAGTTCGCGGTGCAGTGATCACAGGTTGGGGAACCGCGCTCGGTCCCAAGCTGCTCACCAACAAGGATCTCGAGCAGATGGTCGAGACTTCCGACGAGTGGATCACCGAGCGCACGGGCATCCGCCAACGGCACGTCGGCGGCACGACGATCGGGATGTCGATCGAGGCAGGCCGCGCCGCGCTCGACATGTCGGGTGTGGACCTCGCCGAGATCGACGGGCTCGTGCTGGCAACCACGACACCCGACACGCAATGGGGCAACGCTGCATCGGTGCAGAACGAGCTCGGTCTGCGTTGCGGCGCCTTCGACGTCAACGCGGCGTGCTCAGGTTTCATGTACGGACTGGTCACCGCGCACGGAATGATCGCGATGGGGGCGCGCAAGGTGCTGTTGATCGGCACCGACTCACTGTCGCGCATCGTCGACTGGGAGGACCGAAACACCGCCGTGCTGTTCGGTGACGGGTCAGGCGCTGTCGTTCTGGAGGCCGTC
>JBDTYA010000266.1:0-3137 GCA_040005915.1 Ilumatobacteraceae bacterium | reverse complement strand
CCGCGGCGAACGCATCGGCTACCCCCGGCTCGTCGATCCCGCTGATTGCCATACGACAGTTTCGCGCAGACTTCACACCGGCGACAGCTGATCCGGCCCGGCGGTCCAGCGCGTGTGGAAGGCCTCGGCGATGGTCCGCCCGTCGGGATCGGCGATGATCCCCTTCTCGAGAGCGATGCCCGCCGAACTGATGTCTGCCCGGAAGACACCCCTCAGCCACTGGTCCGCCGCAAGGCGACCGAGCGTGCGATGGTTGTGCACGGTGTAGCTGATGCTGATCCCACCGGCCGGTGGATCGATGCGTGTGAACGCCGCCGGCGGGAACCAGTCGAGCGCCATCCCGAGCCATGCCGCATCGATCGGTAGAGACTCGATCGGCCGCATGTAGCCGGCAACCCTGGCCCGCGGGCCGTGACTGAACGGTAGGTCGGCGGGATCGAGCAAGGCGACGCCATGGTCGAAGTGGCCGACGCCCGGCGGTGATGCGATCGGCACACAGCGCCCGATCGGCGGGAGGTCGAGCGTCGTCGGCAGTTCCCAAGGGGTGTTCTCGACTGGGTCGGCTGCGATCACCTGACTGACGACGACCACCCTCGACGACTGCGAGACCGTGACTTCGAGGTTGGTGATTGAGCGACCACGCCTGACGACCTCGACATCGATCGTCGCAGCACCCACCGTTCCCGGCCGCAAGAAGCTGGTCGTGACCGTTCTGACCGGACGGTCGCCGGCGACTGCCTGCGCGGCTCTGATCACCAGTGCTGCGAGATATCCGCCGTGGATGCCGACGAGCGACGACCACGCCGCGTCGAGATGGACAGTGAACGATCCGATGCGTGCGGGGTCGGCTGTCAGCCTCGTGGTGACGTCGAAGACGGTCTCGGCGTCGGTCACGACTGCCGCGTCGGGAGCGTGCATCATCACGGGTGAGCCTCGACGAGGATCGGTTCCGTTGATCGTGCCGCGAGCTTGCGTGGCAACTGTGAGGCCAGCGCCGAGACGGCGACCCCGCTGAAGATCAGCAACCACCAGACACGGCGGAACCCGTCGAGCGCCGCACCCGCCGTCAGGCCGGCCGTGAACGCCACCGCTACCGACACACCCAGAGTTGCCCCGAGGTTGCGGACCGCTTGGCTGACAGCAGCACCGGAACCGAAGCGTTGCGGTGGCAGGCCTTGTACTGCCGCCGATGACAACTGCGGCAGGCACAGTGCGACGCCGATCCCACTGAGGATGACCGATGGGAGGTAACGGCCGACGTAGTCCGGCCGCAGGGTCACCCTGTTGATCAGCAGCACTCCACTGAGCCCCCAGATCAGCCCGCCGGGAATCAGTAGGCGGCGTTGCCCGACTCGGCCGGCTAGCTTGCCGAACATCGGGGCAGTGACCGCGACGATCAGCGGACCGACCGAGATCGCCATGCCGGCGCGCAGGATCGAGTAGTGCCACACTCCCGTGAGGAACAGCACATTGCCCAGGAACATCGCCGAGAAGCCGACCGCGTAGATCAACATCGCCGCGTTGGCCCAGCGGAACGACTTCGACTCGAACAGGGAGAGATCGAGGACCGGGTTGGGCACCCTGCGACAGCGGCCGACGAACAGCGTTACGAGTGCGACAGCGATGACCTCGGCGATCACGAAACGCCCGCTGACCCAACCCCAATCATCGGTCTGCACGATGCCGTACGCGGCCAGGGCGAGCCCGGCGGTGAGCAGACCGACACTGCGCGCATCGGGGAGGCGGCCAGGATTCGCCTCCTTCCATTCCGGCAGTACGCGACGGCCGACGACGAAGCTGACGATGCCCACCGGAAGATTGATGTAGAACGCCCATCTCCACCCGAGGTTCTCGATCACCAGCGCGCCCAGCGTCGGGCCTGCGGCTCCGGCCACCGCGCCGACCGCGCCCCAGATTGCCACTGCCACCGGCACCTTGTTGTGTGGGAAGCTCTGCAGCACCAGGGCCAACGACGCCGGCACCAACGCCGCTGCGGCGATGGCCTGCAAAATGCGGGCCGCAACGAGGACGAGAACCGTGGGTGCGAGGCCGCACAGCATCGACGCCACGGTGAAGACCACGGCCGCGGCCAGGAACGTGCGACGCCGGCCGACCCTGTCGGCGAGTCGCCCCGCCGGGATCAACAGGGCCGCGAACACGATCGTGTACGCGTTCAGGATCCACGACAGCGACGACGGTGGGGTCGACGAGAACTGGGCACGGATCGACGGGAACGCGACGAACAGGATGGTCGTGTCGAGGAACACCGCGAACACGGCGAGGCTGGTGCTTGCCAATACGATCCACGGATTGCGTTCCGGAGCGTCCGCCGGGACTGTGGAATCAGCCGTTGCTCGTTGCATGCATGCACCTCGGTATACAATATGGATCGGTCAGTAGATATTTTATATCACCCGACTCTAGACCAGGAGGATCAACATGACAACCACCCATCCTCGATCCGCAGAACGCACCTACGGCCAGTACTGCCCCATCGCTGCGGGCCTCGATGTGATCGGCGATCGCTGGACCCTGCTGATCCTCCGTGAGCTCTCGATGGGCGATCAGCGGTTCACCGATCTACGCACCACCCTCGCGGGGATCGCCCCCAACCTGTTGACCGAACGACTGCGCTCGTTGCAGTCGATCGGCCTGATCACCGCGGTCGATCTGCCGCCACCTGCCGCTCGTAGCGTCTACCGGCTGACCGACGACGGCCGCCGCATCGAGCCGGTCCTGCGCTCGGTGGCGCGCTTCGGCGCCCACTACCTGTCGGGAGATCCGGGAGAGTCGTTCGGTGCCAAGCGAGTTGTGTTCTCGATGTTGGCACCGTGGCGACGACGCCCGGACGCGCCGATCCGGGTCAGGCTGACCGCCGCGACCGGCAGCCGGACCGACACCGTCGATCTCGTCCTTGACCTCGACGACATGCACGTCGAGGCACCGAAAGGCAAGCCCGACGTGTCCTTGGATGTGGCAGTGTCCGACCTCGTCGCGACCCGCCGGACCGGTGAGGATCTCGTCGGCCGGCTCACCGGCGGCGCTTCCTCGCGACGGACGTTCCTCGAGCAGTTCGGGCTCCGGATGGCCAAGACGCCGCGCCGATCGCCGTAGTCATCGCCGCCGGGATTCGCGGT
>JBDTYA010000265.1:0-3958 GCA_040005915.1 Ilumatobacteraceae bacterium | reverse complement strand
ACGGTGTCGACTTCGGTGGGGTTCTCGATACGGTGCATCGTGTCTCCTTCTCGACCGCGACTCGTCGCAGTCTAGTGGTGCGCCCGACCAAGCCCAGAGTGACTCCGGTCGCTGCAACACTTCGCTTGCTAGCTATAGACGTCGTGCGAAGTGGTTTGGTTCCCGTTGCCGGGCAGATTTATACCACCGCCTTTCGGCAATTGCCAGGCACCCCCTGCCGATACACTCCACCCGCCGCGTAGCCGCCACCCCTGGCCGCTGCCTGGCTGCCGCCTTGGCCGCCGAGTTGCGTAGGAGCAAAACCCATGACCGACATCGTCAACGAGCCGCCACGAGCTCATGTGCGCATCGTGTACCTTGGCCCGGTGTCGCCACATTGGGAGCTGTACAGCGACTACGGCGACCGCACGGTGCTCGAGGAGTTCCGCACCCGTGTGATGGCCCGCCTGGTCCTGCTGCCTCGTGACGACCCGCAGTTCCGTCGTAACCGCGAACGAATTGTGCGCGATGCAGAACGCGAGCGAATCTCGCTCGAATGGGATCTCGGCATCCCAGAGAGCGACTGAACGGGTCGCCACGCACATGGCCGGTCAGCTGCTCAACAGGGAGCTCAGCTGGCTCGACTTCAACCGTCGGGTCCTGGCCCTGGCGCAGGAGCCGGGCATCCCGGCGCTCGAGCGCCTCAAGTTCGTAGCCATCTGCTCATCGAACCTCGATGAGTTCTTCCAGGTCCGCATCTCGGCACTGAAGGATCAGGTGGCCGCGGGCGTCGCGGCCTCGTCGATCGGCGAACTGACTCCCAGTCAGCAGCTTGCCGCCATCGGGCCCAACGTCGAGGCGTTCGTCATCGAGCAGGAGAAGGTCCTGCTCGACATGCTCGTGCCGGAATTGGCTGCACAGGGTGTGCGGCTGGTCGGCTGGGACGACCTCGACGCCGACGACAAGATGTACCTGGTCGACGTGTTCGAACAGCGCATCTTCCCGGTGCTCACGCCGCTGGCCGTCGATCCCGCCCACCCGTTCCCATACATCTCCAACCTCGCCCTCAGCCTGGCGGCGATGGTCAGTGATCCCGACACCGGCGAGCGGCGGTTCGCCAGGGTCAAGGTGCCTACCGTGTTCCCGCGACTGGTCGGGCTGCCCGACGGAGTCCGTTTCCTTCCGGCGGAGCAGCTGATCGCCGCCCAGCTGCACAGCCTGTTCGTGGGGATGGTGGTCGAGGAGCACGCCGTCTTCAGGGTCACCCGCAACGTCGATCTGACGCTGGAGGACGAGGAGGCCGACGACCTGTTGGCTGCCGTCGAGATGGAGTTGCGCCGACGTCGCTTCGGCCGCGCTGTGCGCGTCGAGGTCCAGGCTGGGATCAGCTCCGAGATGCTGGAGTTGTTGCTCCGCGAGTTCGACCTCGGCAGCGACGACGTCACCATCCACCGCGCCCCGCTCGACCTCACCAGCCTGTTGCAGCTGCACGCCCTCGACCGCCAGGACATGAAGGATTGGCCGTGGCCGCCGGTGACGGCGGGACGGATCGCGGCTGCGGAGGAAGCCGATCGCAGCATCTTCTCCGTCATCCGCGAGCGACCGTTGATGGCCCATCATCCGTACGAGAGCTTCGCCAGCAGCATCGAGTCGTTCATCGCCCAGGCGTCCGACGATCCACGCGTGCAGAGCATCAAGATGACCATGTACCGCGCCGGTGGCGACAGCCCGATCGCGCGCAGCCTGATCCGCGCCGCAGAACGAGGCGTGCAGGTGGCGGTCCTGGTCGAGCTCAAGGCGCGCTTCGACGAGGCCACCAACGTCACCTGGGCGAAGGCCTTGGAACGCGCCGGCGTGCACGTCGTGTACGGCTTCGTCGGTTTGAAGACGCACGCCAAGTGCGTGCTCGTGGTGCGCGCCGACGAGGACGGCTTGCGCCGCTACTGTCATATCGGCACTGGCAACTACAACTCGCGGACAGCCCGCCTGTACGAGGACGTGGGCGTCCTGACGTGCGATCCGCCGGTCGGCGACGACGTCGCGCAACTCTTCAACCACCTCACCGGCTACAGCCGGGCCCATGACTACCTCTCGTTGCTCGTCGCCCCGCGGGATCTGCGCGGGCAACTCGTCGACCTCATCGAGCACGAGGCGACGTTCGGCAGCGAGGGCCGCATCTGCGCGAAGTTGAACTCCCTGGGCGACCCCGAGCTCGTCGAAGCGCTCTACGCCGCCAGCGGCGCCGGGGTCCAGATCGATCTTCTCGTGCGCGGCATCTGCTGCCTCCGGCCGGGCGTTCCCGGACTCAGTGAGAACATCCGCGTGCGCTCGATCCTCGGCCGGTACCTCGAGCACTCGCGAATCATCCGATTCGCCCATGGCGAAGCGGGCGGCCAGTTGTACCTGATCGGATCGGCTGACTGGATGCCGCGCAACCTCGATCGCCGCATCGAGGTTCTGGTGCCCGTGACCCACCCCAAGCACCAGGCCTGGCTGGATCACGTCTTCGAGATTCAACTGGCGGACGACATCGTGCGTTGGGAGATGGACGGGGAGGGCGCCTGGAAACGATTGGGGCCCGAGTCGTTCACCGACGGCGACTCGCAGGAGCGCTTCTACCACTGGGTCGCCGATCGACAGAGACGGTGATTCGCCTCCCGTTCTCCTGCTGTTCACCCGTGGTTCACCTCACCTCAGGTTGGGCGACACCTGTCGTCTTTACCCTGTCGGTGGATGTCGATTTGCTCATTTCCAACTACGGTTCAGGCCGATGACCTCACCCGCGCCGCCGAGCGCCAACTGACCACTGTGCAGGACAGCTGATGGACGAACTCCGCAAGGGCTTTCACAACGACCTCGCCGACGCTCGTGCCGAACTGGTTCGCCTGGCCGCATCGGTCACCGAGCTGATCCCGCGAGCGACCGCGGTACTGCTCGACGGCGACCTCGAGGGTGCCGACTACATCATCCAAGGCGACGACGAGATCGATGCCCGCTCGCTCGATCTGGAAGAGCACTGCTACCGCATCCTCGCCCTGCAGGCACCCGTCGCCAGCGACCTTCGGCAAGTGGTCGCCCTGATGAAGATGATCGCCGACGTCGAGCGATCTGCTGATCTGGTCTGCAACATCTGCAAGGCAGCGCGGAGGATCTACGGCCACGACCTCGACCCGAAGCTGCGCGGCATCATCTCGCGGATGGGCGAGCAGGCCCAGCAGTTGTACACCGCGGCGATCGAATCGTTCGTCGAGAACGACGCTGCCAAGGCCGCCGCCATCGACGACATGGACTCGTACCTCGATGATCTGCAGAAGCAGTTCGTCCAGGCCATCTTCGAGAGTCACGCCGCGGGTCGGATCGACCTGCAGGTCGCGGTGCAACTTGCGGTCGTCGCCCGTTTCTACGAGCGAATCGGCGACCACGCGGTCAACGTCGGCGAGCGCGTGCGATTCGTCATCACCGGATGGATGCCCGAGCATCACGGTGCGCAGCGGTTCAGGTTGCGCACCGACGACACGGGGGAGCTACCGCGGATGGCAACCACTGCGGACGGTGAACACACGCCGTGACGACGTTCCGACGTCGTCGACCGCCTGTTGCGGTCGAGGCACAACCCGACCGATGGCAGCAGTTGCTCGGGCAGCTCGAGGCCGAGGTCCTGCAACTGCGGCGCGCTCTCGACGCGTTGACGATCGGTGTCGTGCTGACCGATCCCACCGGGCAGACCCGGGTCGAGAACATCGCCGCCAAGACCCATCACGGCCACGCCGCGGTGCTCGTCGAGGAAGCGGTAGAACGACACGTTCGTCGCGCCGTCCGCGGCGAGGCCAGCGGCCAGACCGTCGAGTTCATCGGGCCGCCGCGGACAGTGTTCGCGATCCAGGCCATCCCGCTCGAGGACGGCGGCGCGTTGGTGACCGTCGACGATGTCAGCGAGCGCGCCCGCCTCGATGCCATCCGGACCGACTTCGTCGCCAAC
>JBDTYA010000264.1:0-11606 GCA_040005915.1 Ilumatobacteraceae bacterium | reverse complement strand
GAACGTGAACGGTGACCGTCGAGGTGTCGCCCGTCGAGTAGCCCCAAACCTCTTGCAGTAGCTCCTCGCGACGGAATGCCCGTCCGCGGTTACGCATCAGGAACGCAAGCAGTTCGAACTCGCGGGCGGTGAGCACGAGTCGCCGTCCCCGGGCAACCGCTTCGCGTCCGGCTATATCGATGTGAATATCGTCGACCGACACTGAACCGGGTGCCTGGCCGACGCCGAGCAGGGGCCCGGTGGCCCGTCGGAGCACCGCCTTGACGCGGGCGGTGAGCTCCTTCGGGGAGAACGGTTTCGACACGTAGTCGTCGGCCCCGAGCTCTAACCCGATGACCCGATCCGCTTCGTCGCCGCGTGCTGTGAGCATGATCACGGGAACCGGTGCGAGGGCTCGCAGTTGGCGGCACACCTCGAAACCGTCGATCCCGGGGAGCATCAGGTCGAGGATCAACAGATCGGGTGGATCCGCGATCGCTAGCGAAAGGGCGGTCGTTCCGTCCCCGCACGAGGTCACGGAGAATCCCTCACGGCGTAGATACCGCTCGACGACATCGACGACCGTGGCGTCGTCGTCGGCCAACAGGATCGACATCGACTGGTGCACGCCGGTAACTCTATGTGCGCTGGTCTTGATGCTGCATCGGCCGCTGTGAAGTGTTCAGACTTCCGTAAGCACGGTTACCGGGACTTTGTCGTGACGAGGTCCTACGTTGCACGAATGCAAATGGTTGCGCTGGCGCGCCCCGACGACGTCACTTCGGTGGGGGCCACCGTGCTGCGATCGACATCCGGTTCAGTGATTCCACTGCTGTTCGACCGATGGACCGCCGCGCCTTCGGTCGCCGAGATGGCAGTGCTCGATCGAGCGGTGGAACCAGTGCTCGATGTCGGTTGCGGACCCGGTCGTCATGTCACCGAATTGGCCGCACGAGGCCTGCTTGCCCTCGGCATCGATGTCTCGTCGGACGCCGTTGCGTTGGCCGAGCGGCGCGGATCGATCGTGTTGCAACGGTCGGTCTTCGAACGCCTTCCCAACGAAGGGCGATGGCGTACCGCGCTTCTGTTGGATGGCAACATCGGCATCGGCGGCGACTCGGCGTCGCTACTTCGGCGGCTTCGCGAAGTGATGGCGCCGCACGGGGCGGTGCTGGTCGAAGTCGAGTCCCCGGGTGCCACGACCTCCGTCGAGACCGTGCGAGTCGAATCGATGGGCGCGACCGGCCCGTGGTTCGAGTGGGCACGGGTTTCGATCGACGACGTCGACGCAATCGCCGCCCAGGCGCGATTCGAACGGACCTGGACCTATGAAGAGGAGGGCAGATGGTTCGTCCAGTTGACGTTGTGAACCGGATCGGCGAAGGGACGCAACGACGATTCACGAGCAAGCTCCACGAGACCCGTATCGCGGCTGTTCTCGGGATTGCGCTCGGGGTGTCGTTCAGCGTGTGCTTCGTGACGGGGCTGCTCTCCCACCTGATCCAGCATCCCCCATCCTGGTTTGCCTGGCCGCCCCGCCCCGCCGGGCTCTATCGGATCACCCAAGGGCTCCACGTCACCACGGGCTTCATGGCCATCCCACTCCTGCTGGCAAAGCTCTGGGTGGTTTCCCCGAGGTTGTGGACATGGCCACCTGTTCGCAACGTCGCACATGCCGTCGAGCGCATCTCCCTGGTTCCCCTGGTGGGCGGATCCGTTTTCATGCTCTTCTCCGGCCTTGCAAACGTGGCCCGCTGGTATCCGTACGGTTTCTACTTTCCGTCCGCGCACTTTGCGATCGCGTGGGTGACGATCGGAGGTCTGGTGGCGCACATCGCCGCCAAGGTGACCTCGACCCGCGACGCCTTACGGCGTTCGCCTCCGCCCGGTCTCGTGACGGCCTCCGGCGTGGACCGCCGGGTGTTCCTGGGTGGTGTGGCGGCCACCACGGGGCTGGTCGCTCTGGCAACGAGCGGCGGCACGATCGCACCGTTGAGTGGGATATCGGCGCTCGCCCAACGGGTGCCGACCGCCGGCCCGCAAGGTCTGCCGGTCAACAAGAGTGCGGCGGCCGCACGAGTGCACGACATCGCCACCGGTGACGACTACCGGCTGGTCGTCGATGGAGCCGTCACCAACCCGTTGTCGCTATCGCTCGAGGAGCTCCGCGCCCTACCGCAGAGCAGTGCCGTGCTGCCCATCACTTGCGTCGAGGGTTGGAGCAGGGGTGCGTCCTGGAGCGGCGTCGCGGTTCGCGATCTGTTGGCGATGGCGGGGGCGCGCGAGGGTGCGTCGGTCAGGGTCGAATCGATCGAGCGTGGGAGCAGGTATCGCACATCGGACCTGAACGTCGCCGTCGCCCATGATCGCGACACGCTCTTGGCGCTCGACATCAACGGTGCACCACTGCACCTCGACCACGGCTTTCCGGTCCGACTGATCGCCCCGAACCGGCCCGGCGTCATGCAGACGAAATGGGTGATCAAGGTCGTGGTGCGATGATGGACCGAACGAGCGACGACACCGAGGATGCTGCGGATGGTGGTGCCATCTTCTGGGTCGGCGCGGCTGTTGGTTGGGTGATCATCGTCGTGGGCATCAGGATGGGGTTGCATGATCGAGAGTTCAAGCCGGGGCTGCTGGCGAAATGGGTGGCGGGCGGGCTGCTGCTCCATGACTTGGTCTGGCTTCCCGTCGTCGCCGTCGCCGGCGCGTTGGCCGCAGTCGCCCTCCGGCGCCGCATTCCCCTGGTGCTTGCCTGGGCAGCGGCGACGACGATCGTCATGACACTGATCGCCTGGCCATTTGTGCGCGGGTACGGCAGGCGCGCGGACAATCCATCTGCGTTGTCCCGCAACTACGCCCACGGGCTGCTGGTCTACATCGCAGTCACATGGCTGATCGGTCTCGTCGTGTTCTCCATCGGCCGGCTTCGGCCGGCTCGGCAGGAATCATGATGGACGCCGCTCGCGCTCCTCGCGTCGGAGTGTTCGGCGGCTCGGGGTTCTACGAGTTCCTCGATGTCGCCGACGAGATCATGTTCGACACTCCATTCGGCCCGCCCGCCGGACCAGTGGCCATTGGGACCGTTGCCGGCCATCCCGTTGCGTTCATGGCACGTCACGGCAAGCACCACACCGCGGCCGCGCATCGAGTGCCGTACCGTGCGAACGTCTGGGCGATGCATTCGGCCGGGGTGAAAGCCATCGTCGCACCGTGCTCGGTCGGTTCGCTGCAGCCCGACCTCCATCCCGGCCAGTTGGTCGTCGTCGATCAGCTCGTCGATCGCACCTGGGGCCGGCCCGACACCTACCACGACGTCGGGGGTCCCACCGACGAGCCCGGCGCAGCGGGCCCGGTGCATCACCAGACGTTCGCTGATCCGTACGACCCAGCGTTGCGCGACGTGTTGCTGAAGGCAGCTCGGCGGCTCGGCGCCGACGTGGTCGACGGCGGGACGATGGTCGTGATCAACGGACCGAGGTTCTCGACCAGGGCTGAGAGCAGTTGGTTTCGAACGATGGGCTGGCACGTGGTCAACATGACCGGCTATCCCGAGGCCGTGCTCGCAGCCGAACTCGGCATCCGCTATTCGAGCATTGCGTTGGTCACGGACTACGACGCCGGGGTCGATGGGCACGCGCCGGTCACGATGGATCACGTCTTCTCGGTGATGCGTGACAACGTCGCGACCGTCCGCGATGTGATCGTCGCCGCGCTCGCCGATCTCAGCGCAATCGTCGTGAACGACGACGTGGGCCCTGTGTGACCCGACCATCACGATCAACGGTGGTACGCCTGGCGGTCGGCTTCGTCGTGTGGGCAGCTGCCGCTTGGGTCATCTGGATCAGCGTCCAGCGCGGACGCAACCTGCAACGGACCGCTCCCGAGATCTTCCTCGGCGCTGCGCCGCTCGTCGGTCGCAACTTTCGCGACGGCTGGGACTGGCGGTTCTCGTGGGGCTGGGTCGCTGCCGGCCTCGTCGCGATCGCGTTGACCGTGTCGTGCTGGCGCGGGTGGTGGGACTCTCTGCGGATGAGGTGGTTGCTCGTCGCCACCGCGCTCGGTTCGATGGTCTTCGCCGTTCTACTGGCGCTGACCGATGGAGCCGACGGGCTCCTGCACGGGGCCGAGGACAAGACGGAGTACCTGGCCAACCTGAAGATCACTCCGCCGGCCGGCGTCTTCGTACGCACATTCGTGGCTCGCCTGCACAACTACTCGGTGCACGTGCGCGGGCATCCTCCGGGCTTCGTGCTCGTCCTGAAGTTCCTGCAGTGGATCGGCATCGGCGGAGGATGGTCGACAGCTGCGCTTTCGGTACTGGCCACCGGCCTCCTGCCGGTTGGCGTGCTGGTCGTGACGAACTCGGTCGCCGGCCAGCTGTGGGCGCGCCGCGCTGCCCCATTTCTCATCGTGTCGCCGTATGCCATCTGGATGGTCACGTCGGCCGACGCTGTCTACACCGCTGTCGGCGCCTTGGGGGTCGCCGCGATCTCGGTCGGCTTGTGGCGGCGCCGGTGGGTGGCGGGATGGTGCGGTCTGGCCGGCGGCCTGGCCCTCGGCGGCGTGATGTTCGGTACGTACCTCGGCGCATTGCTGCTCCTCGTTCCGGCGGCAGTGTTCGGATGGGGGCTGTGGCGTCGATCGCCGGGCGCGATACCGGCCCTGATGGGGGCGATACTCGGAGTCATGGTGATGGTCGTCGGGTTTCTCGCCGCCGGTTTCTGGTGGCTGGACGGTGTGCGTCAGACGAAGCTGGAGTACCTGGCGGGCTCAGCCCAATTTCGGACGTGGGGCTACTTCGGGCTTGCCAACATCGCCGTCGCGTTGATTGCCCTCGGTCCATCCACCGTCGCCGGCGTGCTGCGCCTGCGCGACCGGCGGCTGTGGGTGTTGGTGGGCGCTTCGGTCGTCGCCCTGGCCGTGTCACATGTTTCGCGATACACCAAGGCAGAGGTCGAACGCATCTGGTTGCTCTTCTACCCGTGGATCGTCATCGCCGGGGCGAGCCTGTTCCTGCCCCGTCGAACGGCCGAAGCCGAAACATCGGGGCCGGCCCTCCTGATCCGGCGACACCGCGCCGCGCTCTGGGTCGGTGCGCAGGCCTCGTGCACCGTCGTCCTGCAGGCCGCGCTGGTCACGAAATGGTGATGTCAGTCCGGATGATCCGCCCGTGGACGCGCCGTCTGACGCAGGGGTGCGGTGGCGAAGTCGCGCATCCCGTCCTCGAAACCGATCGCCGCTTCGAAGCCGAGCTGATCGCGGGCCAGTACTGCGCTCGCGAAGATGTGTCGGACATCACCGAGCCGGTAGCCACCGACGACAGCAGGCGATGGGCCCCCCTCCGGCCGCAAGGCGATGGCCATGTCGAGGATGGTGCGCGGAGAACCGGTACACACGTTGAACGCACCACTCGCCGGTTCGGCATTGGTCAGGGCCAGAACGTTTGCCCGGGCGACATCGCTGACGTGTACGAAGTCACGGCGCTGCCCGCCGTCCTCGAACACGAGAGGACCATCGCCTCGCTCGTACGCGCTGCGGAACACGCTGGCAACACCGGCGTACGGGGTGTCTCGTGGCATGCGCGGTCCATAGACGTTGTGATAGCGGAGCGCCGTGACGACACAACCATCATGCTCGCGGGCGTACGCCGCGCAGAGGCCCTCCTGTGCGAGCTTCGTCGTGGCGTACACGTTGCGCGGATCGAGCCAATGGTCTTCCGGAACCGCCTCACTCACCAGCGGCCGCGCACAGATCGGGCAAGGCGGTTCGTACTCGCCGGCGTCGAGGTCGCTCGCTCGGCGCGCACCAGGACGGACCAGCCCATGTTCCGGGCATCGGTAGCGGCCCTCGCCGTACACGACCATGCTCGACGCCAGCACGATCCGACCGCTGAAGCGCGAGTCGTGGAGCGCGCCCAGCAGGCACGCCGTTCCGACATCGTTTCTTCCGACGTACTCGCCGACGTCGCCGAAGTCGACGCCGAGACCAACCTTCGCGGCCTGGTGACAGACCGCGTCGACACCGCGCAGCAGTTCGGGCCACATCGCCATGTCGCGGATGTCGCGCCACACGTATCGGGCTCCGGGCGACAAACCGTCCGGTATGCCGTCATGGGCGAACGGGTCCAAGTCGTCCACGACGACGATCTCATGATCGCCGGCGACCAATTCGTCGACGATGTGCGAACCGATGAACCCGGCGCCGCCGGTAACCAACACCCTCACGCAGACCCCCACCTCACTCGTGACATCGACCAACCCGGCCAACGATATGCCTGACGTCATACTGCCCGCACTCAACGAGGCCGCAGCCGTCGAATGGGTGCTCGGACGAATGCCGGCCGGCTACCGCCCGATCGTCGTCGACAACGGCTCCACCGACGCCACCGCCGAGATCGCCGGCGCGCTCGGAGCGTTCGTGGTCACCGAACCGGTCCGTGGCTTCGGGTCGGCATGCTTCGCCGGCCTCCGCGCCGCGTCTGCCGACATCGTCTGCTTCATGGACTGCGACGCGTCGCTCGACCCCGCGGCGCTCCCGCTCCTCGCTGGTTACGTCGAGCGCGGCGAAACCGATCTGGTCGTCGGTTCGCGCGTCGCCCGACGCGGCGCCTGGCCGGTGCACGCGCGGTTGGCGAATCGGGTGTTGGCGCTCGAGCTTCGTCGCCGAACGGGAACGAGCGTCCGCGACCTCGGTCCGATGCGTGCCGCGCGACGGAGCGACCTCCTTGCACTCGATTTGCGTGATCGTGGTTCTGGTTGGCCGTTGGAGATGGTGTTGAAGGCGGCGTCGGCAGGCTGGCGCATCCGCGATGTTCCGGTCGAGTACGCCGAGCGCGAGGGCCGTTCGAAGGTGACCGGCACGGTTCGGGGCACCGTGCGAGCTGTCGTCGACATGCGCCGAGTCCTCCGCGAGCACGCAAAGCCCGGCCCGTGCACGTAACCGTCATCGCCAAGTCACCCGTCGCCGGACACGTCAAGACACGGTTGTGCCCGCCCTGCACGCCCGCTCAGGCGGCTGCGATTGCCGCCGCGGGCATCGCCGACACGATCGATGCGATCGACACGGTTCCCGATGTCGAACAGTCGCGGCGAGTCCTGCTGCTCGAGGGTTTGCGCCAGGAATGGATGCCGGCGCATTTCGACATCGTGATGCAGCGAGGTGAAGGCCTCGGCGAACGGCTCCACAACGGATTCGCCGATCTGGGGCCTGGAGTGATCACCGGCATGGAGACTCCGCACATGGCACATCGGATCGGTGAGGCGCTCGAGGCGGTCGGACGTGGCTGTGACGTGCTCGGCCTCGCCGAGGACGGCGGATACTGGATCATCGGTCTCAGCGCTCGCACGATCGACAAGCTCGATCGAGTTTTTTCGGGCATCCCGATGAGTGCCGCAGACACTGGGCTGTTGCAGCTGCGTCGGCTCCGAGATCTCGGTGACGAGGTGATGATGATGCCGACCACGCGCGATCTCGACACGATCGACGACCTGCGCGCAGTTGCCGCGTCCGGCCGTACCGGGATGCTCGCAGCGTTGGCTCGATCGACGATCGCATCGTTGCCGGCCGCGAACACTGTCGACTCGTGCCGGCGTGTCACATGAGCCCCAGCGTCTTGAGGAGCTTCACCATCACATCTGGTCGTCGGGTGTAGATGCCATCGACACCCATGTCGATCAGGGTGTGCATATCGTCCGGGTTGTCGACGACCCACGTCAGGACGGCGATGTCCTTGCTGTGGGAGAAGGCGAGGTAGTCGGGCGTGATCCGCTTCGCTCCACCGGAGCCGATGAACTCCGGCTGGCTGACCAATTGCGTCGTCACGAACGTGGTGTCCTGTGCGGCGCGTGCGGCGCGCATCGCCTGGCGTTCCGCGTCGGTGCCGGACGTGTGCACTTCCGGGCACAGCTTTCTGAACAGCTCGACCTGCTCGGCGGTGTCGACTCCGACGTATACGTCACGAGTGCGATCCAGTTCATCCAACAGCTGACACAGTGGTCGGACCGCACCCGTTCGCAGGTCTTTCAAGTCCAGAGTGACCAGAGTGTTCGGGAACCGCTCGAGAAGCGATTCGATCGTGGGGATCCGCAGGCCCAGACCACGAAACGGATATCCGCCGTCTCTCTTGAAGTTGTACCCGGCGTCGAGTCCCGCCAACTCGGAGTAGGCCTTGCTCTCTACGTTGCCCGTTCCGTTGGTCGTGCGTTCCAACGTGGCGTCGTGGAACGCGATCGGAACATCGTCGGCTGTCAGTTGCACGTCGGCGTCGACAACGTCTCCGCCGATAGCGATGCTGTGCTCGTAGGCGTAGAGCGTGTCCTCAGGGAACAGCCCGTCACCTCCGCCATGGGGGATGACGAGTGGGCGCCCGATCCGAAAGGGATTGGCATCCGGTGCCGACGTCACCGCCGCCGATGTCGCTGGCGCCGAACCCGTGCATGCCGTCACGCCCATCGCTCCGACGATCAGACCGGCGACCATGGTGACGGTCTTCGGCCAGCGCATCGAGGCAAACGGTAGTGGCCACATGCTCGTCGTGGCCCTCGCCTCGCGCCGTGCCGTGGCGGGCGCGGCTCATCTCGTCTCGTGCTACGAGATGCGCGTCTTCAGCACCCGGTGCTGTCGAGCAGCTGCCGGGTCGTTCGCCGCCAGGCAGCGGCGTCGGAGCCTGCGGGTTTCATGTGGTGCAGCAGCCGGAGCCGCCCCGCACGGCCGTGCGCGAACCGTCCGCCGGTCGACACCCAGACGTCGTCATGGTGACGGATGAGGTCGAGGCTCGTCGCCACAGGATCAGCAAGGTGGCGCAATGCGTCAACCTGATAGACGCACACGTTCCACTCCGCGTGCGTGCCGGCTGACCAGGCCGCGCGGGCGGCGACGTCGGCCCACTCTCGCTCGAAGTCGATGACGGGGGACGGCTCGTCCAGCGACAACATCACATCGGAGGTGTCGGCGAACACCAATCCGATCGTCTCCTCGGGTTGCTCGGCGCACAAGGCAGCAAGCTCCCGATTCAGCGCGGCTGCGATCGCCGTGCGGTCGTAGCCGCTGGAGCCGTCACGGCGCAGATCGATCGACCGATGGTGTCGACGCGTCACTGTGTCGCAGCAAGCGCGGGAGCCTGCCCACACCCACTGGGTCGCGCTCTTCGTGTGGGCGGCGACGATATCAAGAGGCGAACTGACCGACTCGTCGATGACGAGCAGTACATGGGCACCTCGCCGACAGAGAGCGCAGCGCATCAGCACCTCCGGTTCGATGTGCAGCGCCGCCGCAAGGCGTGCAGTGACATCGATCGTCGGGGTTGGCCCGTGCGCTGCGCCAACAGTCCGCGCCCGCTCGAGAGCTACCACGTAGGGCTGGGAGATGCGCGCCAGTCGGGCCAGGCTCCTGGTCGAGTGGCCGAGACGCTCGCGATGCGAGCGCAGCGTGCGAGCAAACCGCACCGCATCGAACTCCCAGGTACCGACGCTCGACGGATCCAGTGGAAGCGGGGGGCGCACGCGATCACTATAGTGATCGATCGCAGCTGCACCCTCCGTGCCTGGAATCACCTGACCTTCCGGAGAAACCGTGACCCAACCTCCCTCCCTGTCCGTTACCCGGCGGATCCGCTCGACACCCTGGTCCTCACGGATCGAAGCCAGCGGCGTGCTCTCCTACACCGTGTACAACCACATGTTGCTGCCCACACAGATCCGTGGAGTAGAAGCCGACTACCTCCACTTGCGCGACGCCGTGCAGATCTGGGACGTGGCGTGCGAGCGCCAGGTCGAACTGCTCGGTCCCGACGCCGATCGACTCGCCCAACTGCTCACCGTCCGCGACCTCCGCACGATGGAGATCGGGCGGTGCGGGTACGCGCCGGTGGTCGATGCCGACGGCCGGATGCTCAACGACCCGGTCGTGCTGCACGTCGACACCGACCGGTGGTGGTTCTCGGTCGCCGACTCCGATCTCGTGCTGTGGGCGGGAGGCATCGCCCTGGGCATGGGCCTGGATGTCGCCGTCGACGAACCCAATGTCTCGCCGCTCGCTGTGCAAGGCCCGAAGTCGCAAGACGTCATGGCGCGCGTGTTCGGCGACGACGTGCGCACCATTCGGTTCTTCCGCTTCAGCGTGCTTCCCTTCGAGGGCCATCCGCTGGTCGTGGCGCGAAGTGGCTGGAGCGCTCAGGGAGGGTTCGAGATCTACGTCGACGACGACACCGTCGCGGGTCGGCTGTACGACGCGATCATGGCTGCCGGCGAGCCAGAGGGCATCGGCCCGGGGTGCCCGAACCTCATCGAGCGGATCGAGGCAGGTCTGCTCACCTACGGCAGCGACATCACCCGCGACGACACCGCGTTGGAGGCCGGGCTCGACCGTTACTGCGCGCTGGACGAACCGATCGAGGCGATCGGCCTCGACGCCCTGCGACGCCAACGCGACGCGGGGGTGGGGCGCCGGATCCGCGGTCTCACCATCGACGGGCCGCCGGTGGCGCCCGTACGAACCTTCTGGCCGCTTCACGCGACCGGTGGGGCGGTCGGACGAGTCACCTCGGCCACCTGGTCACCGCGCCTCGGCACCAACGTCGCAATCGGGATGGTCGACACGGCCGTCACCACCGCCGGCACCCGCCTGACCATCGACGTCGACGGCGAGAGCCGTCAGGCGGAGGTTTGCGATCTCCCGTTCCCCGGATCATCCCAGCGGTAGGTCGCGGTGGTCGCGCCATGATCGCTGTAACAGAATGAGGACAGGCATGCAGCACTTCGAACCCGACAACATCGAGATCGACCGCCACGACGACGGTGTCTGGGTTGTCACGTTGAATCGACCCGACAAACGCAACGCGCTGAACGCGGAGACGATCGAGGAACTGGTGACGCTGTTCTCCGGTGCGCAGCGGGCGGGCGCACGCGCGATCGTGCTCGCCGCCGAAGGCGCGCACTTCTGTGCAGGGCTCGATCTCATCGAGCACCATCAGGCTGACCGCAGCCCGGCGGATTTCTGGCAGCTGTGCCTGCGATGGCACGAGGCGTTCAACAAGATGGAGTACGGCGGCGTACCCATCATCGCCGCGCTCAAGGGTGCTGTCGTCGGTGGCGGGCTCGAGCTCGCGAGCGCCGCCCACATCCGCGTCGCCGACGCCACAACCTACTTCGCCCTGCCCGAAGGCCAACGCGGCCTGTTCACCGGCGGCGGGGCAACGATCCGCGTCGCCGACCTGGTCGGCAAGGCACGGATGATCGACATGATGCTGACAGGCCGCGTCTACCAGGGCCAGGAGGCCGTCGATCTCGGCTTGGCCCAATACCTGGTCGACGGTTCCAGCTTCGACCGCGCCCTGGAGCTGGCCCGGATGGCAGCACAGAACCTGCCTCTGACCAACTTTGCGATCTGCACGGCGATCAGCCACATGCAGAACATGTCAGCGTTCGATGCTGCCTTCGCCGAAGCGTGCGTGGCCGGGGTGGTCAACACGCAACCGGCCGCTCGCAGCCGGTTGGAGGCCTTTGCCAACAAGACCGCTGCGCGCGTACGGCCGAACGACTGAGAGCCGCCTCGGCGACACACGAGAGGCGGTGCCCGGGGCGGGGATCGAACCCGCACCTCCCGAAGAAGAGGGGGGTTTAAGC
>JBDTYA010000263.1:0-5257 GCA_040005915.1 Ilumatobacteraceae bacterium | reverse complement strand
TCGAGCCCTGGCGGGCGTTGCCGGTGCCCTTCTGCTTGAACGGCTTCTTGCCACCACCGCGGACCTCGGCCCGGGTCTTTGTGCTCTGCGT
This sequence comes from Ilumatobacteraceae bacterium, assembly GCA_040005915.1. GTDB lineage: Bacteria > Actinomycetota > Acidimicrobiia > Acidimicrobiales > Ilumatobacteraceae > JAENVT01. The sequence goes on along the minus strand of JBDTYA010000263.1, from coordinate 5,166 downwards.
ACCACTGCGGCGGGCAGCCAGCTGAGCGGTGACGACCTGGTGCATCAGCGGGACGTTGGGCTGCACGCCGAACATCGCCTCGTCGAGGTCGAGGTTGCCGGCGTCCTTGCCGGAGGCGTTCTTGACGGTGATCGATGCCATATCGGTCACTTGCCCTTCACTGCATTGCGGACGATGACGACGCCGCCGTTCGGGCCCGGCACCGAGCCCTTGACCAGCAGCAGATTGCGCTCCGTGTCGGCCTGCACCACTTCGAGGTTCAACGTGGTGACCTGCTCGTGGCCCATGTGGCCGGCCATCTTGAGGCCCTTGAACACGCGGCCCGGATAGCTGGCCGAACCGATCGAGCCAGGCGCACGGTGATGCTTGTGGTTGCCGTGGCTCGCGCCCTGGCCCTTGAAGTTGTGACGCTTCATGCCACCGGCGAAGCCCTTGCCCCGGCTGACTGCGGTCACGTCGACGCGCTCGCCCTGGATGAGGGTGTCCACCGTGATCTCTTGGCCGACCTCGAAACCATCGACGGAGTCGAGGCGCAGTTCGACCACTCGGCGGCCGGGCTGGACGCCCGCCTTGGCGAAGTGGCCGGCCTGCGGCTTGGTCAGCTTCTTCGCATCCTTGTGGCCGAAGGTGACCTGGAGTGCCGAGTAGCCGTCGCGCTCGGTGGTCTTCACCTGGACGATGCGGGCCGGCTCGACGCGGAGCACGGTGACGGGCACGACCTTGTCGTTCACCCACACCTGACTCATGGCGACTTTTTCGCCAACGATCGCTTTCAGTGCCATATCGGCAACCTTTTCGGGTCAGACCCGGTTACCCGGGCATTGGTTCGTACACGCAAATGCTCCGCAGGCCCAACGGCCGGCGGAGCACCGGATTGAATTCTTGCTGCGAGGTCCCCCCGTCCATCAATTCCTGGGGGCGCACACAGACTTCGGTTGAGGTACGCCGGCTGGCGGACACGAGGCTTTGACTCTATCGGACCTGGCAACGCGTGCCAACCCCGGTTGAAGCCATGCTGTATCGGCTACGTTCGGCAGATCATGATCCACCACTTCGTCGAGTCGGCGGTTGACTGCGGTTCCATGCCATGCCAAGCCTGAAGCGCGTTTTGATCGGGAAGCCGATCTCGTCGGAGGAACAGGAGCATCAGCGCCTCCGCAAGCTGATCGCCCTGCCGATCTTCGCCTCCGACGCGATCTCCTCGACGGCATACGCCACCGACGAGATCCTCGTGGTCCTGCTGCTCCAGGCCAGCATCGGGGCAGCGGCCTTCAGGTACCTCATCCCCATCGCCATCATCGTCTGCGTCCTGATGGTCATCGTCGTGATGAGCTACCGCCAGACGATCCATGCGTACCCGTCGGGCGGCGGCGCCTATGTGGTGAGCCGCGAGAACCTGGGCGAGATCCCGTCGCTGGTCGCCGGCGCTTCGCTGCTGGTCGACTACATCCTCACCGTTGCCGTCAGCGTCGCCGGTGGCGTGCTGGCCATCCGCACCGCCACCGGCTTCGACACCAAGTACACGGTGCCGATCTGCCTGTTGTGCGTCCTGATGATGACCGTGGTCAACCTGCGTGGCGTGAAGGAGAGCGGCTCGGCGTTCGCCGGGCCGACCTACTTCTACATCCTGATGCTCATCATCCTGCTCGTCACCGGTCTGTACCGGGTGTTCGTGCAGCACCTCGGCCCGATCCCGCAGAAGCTCTTGTCGAAAGACGCTATCGAGATCGGCAAACAGGCCAAGAGCCTGGCCTTCATCATGCTCCTGCGAGCGTTCTCGTCGGGTGCGGTCGCCCTCTCGGGTGTCGAGGCGGTGTCCAACGGCGTACCCTCGTTCAAGAAGCCGGAGAGCAAGAACGCCGCAGCCACCCTCGTGTGGATGGGCAGCATCCTCGGTGTCTGCTTCCTCGGCGTCTCGGTGCTCGCCTCGCGGCTCAAGCCGCTGCGCGGCCCCGACGACGGCAACGGCCTCGGCCTGATGGCCGAGCACATCTACGGCGGCAAGGGCATCATGTTCTGGCTCACGATGGTCGCAACGTTCGCCATCCTCATCCTCGCCGCCAACACGGCATACGCAGGCTTCCCGGGCCTGGCGTCGATCATCGCCAGGGACGGTTTCCTGCCGCGCCAGTTCTTCAACCGCGGTGCTCGACTGGTGTTCTCCAACGGAGTGATCTTCCTGGCCTCGATCGCGAGCGTCCTGATCATCGTGTTCAACGGCGACATCTCCAAGCTGATCCCGCTGTATGCCTTCGGCGTGTTCACCGGGTTCACCCTCAGTCAAGCGGGAATGGTCAAACACCACCTCAGGCACAAGGACGGCAGGTGGCGCGCCAGCCTGGCCATCAACGCCATCGGCGCGTTCTCGACCGGCGCCGTCGCACTGGTGGTGGTCGTCTCGAAGTTCACCGAGGGCGCCTGGGTGCCCGCCGCGCTGATCCCGATCATGGTGGTCGCGTTCCGGGGGATCGGGAAGCACTACAGGAAGAGCCGCGGTGCCGTCGTGGCGCCGGCCGGTTACCGAGCGCCGCGCGAAACGCACACGATGGTGGTGCTCGTCGGTGGCGTCAACAAGGGGGTGCTGCGGGCCGTGCAGTACGCCCGATCGTTGAACCCCGATCGCATCCTGGCGGTCACGGTTGCCAGCAACGACGAGGAACGCAAAGCCGTCGAGGATCAGTGGAAGGCATTCGAGGTGCCCATCGAGCTGCACACCGTGTACTCGCCCTACCGCGAACTCACCCGGCCGGTCCTGCAGTTCATCAACGAGCTCGACGAGCGCCACCAGGGCGACATCATCACCGTCGTCATCCCCGAGTTCGTCACGTCGTGGGGAACCCAATGGCTCCACAACGGCAGTGCCTTTGCCCTGAAGGCCAAACTGCTCTACCGTCCGCACACTGCGGTTGTCTCGGTGCCGATCCATACGATGGGCGATCACACCGAAGAGGAGTAGGAGTCACGGGTATGCATGTCATTGTTGTCGGCTGTGGCCGGGTCGGCTCAGAGGTCGCCCTCAACCTCGCCTCCACAGAGCACGACGTCATCGTGATCGATCGCAAGATCGAGGCGTTCCGTCGCCTCGGCGACGATTTCAAGGGAACGACCATGGTGGGTGTCGGCTTCGACCGCGACGTCCTGACAGAGGCCGGCATCACTCCCGACTGTGCGGTTGCGGCCGTCACCAGTGGCGACAACTCCAACATCCTCATCGCCCGTGTGGCGCGCGAGACCTTCGGCGTCAAGCATGTCGTCGCCCGCATCTACGACCCGCGCCGAGCGTCGATCTACGAACGCCTGGGCATCGCCACCGTCGCATCGGTGACGTGGACCAGTGCCCGGGTGCTGCGTCACCTCCTGGCCTCCGAGTCGACGCCCGACTGGATCGATCCGTCCGCGAAGTTCACGATCATCGAGCGAAGGGTGCCCGCATCTGCTGCCGGCACATCTGTCGGCTCCGTCGAGTCTGCGTCGACCGGGCGGGTCGCGGTGCTCAGCCGATTCGGTGAGGGGACCATCCCCGCACCGGCCACGCTCCTGCAGGAGGACGACGTGCTGCACGTCGTGATGCCCGCCGATAGCGGCGCGTTGCTCGACGCCGCGCTGAACACGAAAGAGGGATCGCACTGATGAACGTCATCATCGCCGGCGCCGGCAGTGTCGGTCGCTACATGGCCGGGCAGCTACAGGACTCGGGCCACAACGTGACGCTGATCGACAACGACACCAAGGTGGTCACCCAGGGTCGGGCGACGCGCACGCCCGTGGGTGTGACGTGGTGGCTCGGCGACGCCTGCGAGGTCGCCACACTGAAGGCCGTCGGCGCGGATCAGGCCGACGTAGTCGCCGCAGTGACCGGCGACGACGAAGACAACCTCGTGGTGTCACTGCTGTCGAAGCAGGAGTTCGCGGTTCCCCGCGTTCTCGCCCGCGTGAACAACCCGAAGAACGAGTGGATGTTCAACGACATGTGGGGCGTCGACGTTTCCGTCTCGACCCCGCACCTGCTGACTGCCCTCGTCGAGGAGGCGGTCACCGTCGGGTCGTTCGTGCGACTCCTGAGCCTCGAGGGCGGTAAGGCCCGACTGGCCGAGGTGACGCTTGCGGCCGGCTCCCCCGCCATCGCCAAGGAACTCATCAATCTCGGCCTGCCGCGCGAGTCGACGGTCGTCGCCGTGTTGCGAGACGGCCACGTTGTCGTGCCACGCGGCGACACTGTGCTGCACCAAGGCGACGAGGTGCTCGTTCTGGTCTCGGGCGCTGTCGAAGACGACGTGCGACGAGCGTTGGTCGGCTGAGCATGTCGATCCTTCGTCGCAAGCGCGAGCCGGAGACGGTCGAGACCATGGCGCTGCCGCAATGCAGCCCGATCGGCGAGACCCAACCACGCCAGCGGGTGTGCGTCAGCGGCAAGGTCATCCGGATGACAGCTCGGCCGACCTCCGGCCAGCCCGCCCTGGCCATCTCGATCTCCGACGAAACAGGAACGGCGACGGCCGTGTGGACGGGTCGTCGCGAGATCGGCGGGGTCACTCTCGGCCGCAAGATCGCAATCGAAGGCGTCCCCGTTCTGCACGGCGATCACCTCGAGTTCACCAACCCCGGGTACACCCTCCTTCCCCGCTGAGCTCGTGCGATGAGCCGTCCCACGGGATCAGTACGATCGGGGGGTGCAGTGCGAGCAGGTGTGGATCACGGTGCGCGACGGCACACGGCTCGCTGCCGATCTGTACCTGCCGAGTGGCGGGGATCCGGCGCCCGCCCTGCTCGAGGCGTTGCCGTATCGCAAGGATGATCTGACCGGCGATTCGCATTCCGACGACTACTCGCGGTTGCGCTCCGCGGGTGGGTTCGCCGTGTGCCGGCTCGACGTGCGTGGCACCGGCACGTCGGGCGGGAGGGCGACCGACGAGTATCCGCTGACCGAGCTCGACGATCTGGCCGATGTCATCGCCTGGCTCGCTGCGCAGCCGTGGTGCAACGGCCGGGTCGGCATGTTCGGCTACAGCTACTCCGGGTTCAACTCGCTGCAGGTGGCTTGCGAGCGCCCGCCCGGTCTCGGTGCGATCTGCGCGATCTATGCGACCGACGATCGCTACACCGACGACGTGCACTACATGGGCGGCGCGCTGCGGGCGATCGACCTCGTCGACTACTGCCACTACA
>JBDTYA010000262.1:0-13141 GCA_040005915.1 Ilumatobacteraceae bacterium | reverse complement strand
TCGCTGATCACATCGAGCCCGGCCTCCTCCTGGTCGAGGATCGCTCGGTCGACGGCGTCGTCGAGCGTCTCTTCGACGTCGACGGGGCCGAAGCGACCTGCCTCGATCAACTCCTTCGCGGCGTAGAACCACGACGGGTGGGCGTAGCTGCCGACGACGGTCGTCGGCAGGATCGGAAGACCGTGAGCCATGGATGGAACGTAGTCGTCGCGGCCCTCGGCCGTCGTGGTCGCGTTCGGCGGGCGTCCGCGCGCGTGTGGTGATCGAGATGGGGCAGACTTCGTGAATGCACCCGATCACGCGTCGAGCCTTCCTGGCGGGCGGCGCGGCGGTCGTAGCTGCAGCGTGCAGCGACAGCAGCGACAACACGACGGCGCCCACCAGCACGGCGACAACGACGTCGACGACGAGCACGACCGAGGCACCGACCACGACCGAGGCGGCCACCACGACGTCGACATCGCCGGCCGTCGAGCTGGGTGCAGATCCCTTCACGCTCGGCGTCGCCTCGGGCGACCCGGATGCGGCCAGCGTCGTGCTGTGGACGCGATTGGCACCGGACCCGTTGAACGGCGGCGGCATGCCGGCCGACGACATCGACGTGACGTGGGAGGTCAGCGACGATGCCTCGTTCGCGACGATCGCATCGAGCGGTACGGAGACGGCCATCGCCGAACGGGCGCACACGGTGCACGTCGTCGTCGCGGTCGACCAGGGAAGCTGGTTCTTTCGCTTCAGGGTCGGTCAGTACACCAGTCCGATCGGTGCGACGAGGGCCGCGCCGGATGCAAGTGTCGCTCTCGCCGAATCCACGTTTGCCGTAGCCAATTGCCAGAACTATGCCAACGGGCAATATGCCGCGCATCGCGATCTTGCCCAGCACAAACCCGACTTCGTCGTCTGGCTCGGTGACTACATCTACGAAGACGCGGCCATTCCCGGCAACGAGGATCCCGCCGCCCGAGTCCATCTCGGTCCGGAGCCGACGACGCTCGTCGACTATCGCAACAGGTATGCGCGATACAAGAGCGACGAGCATCTGCAAGCGGCGCACGCGGTGTGCCCGTGGTTCGTGATCTGGGACGACCACGAGGTCGAGAACAACTACGCCGGCGAAACCCCACAGGACCCGGGCGACGCGCCAACGTTTCCGGCCCGCCGTTTTGCCGCGTACCAGGCGTGGTGGGAGCACCAGCCGGTGCGACTTGATCCACCCGCTGCGCCCGACCAGGAGTACCGCACGTACCGCGAGGTGCACTGGGGCAAGCTGATCGATCTGGTGCTGCTCGACGGCCGTCAGTACCGCACCGACCAGGCGTGCGGAGACATCACATTGAGCCTCGACCCGCCATGCGACGAGGTGCAGGACCCGGCGCGAACGATGCTCGGCGATACGCAGGAGCAGTGGGTGTACGACGTGTGGGCGGCATCCACGGCAACGTGGAACGTGGTCGGTAACCAGGTCGTTTTCGCCGACGCCACCTTGAACGGTGCGGTGCTGAACTTCGATCAGTGGGACGGTTACCCGGTCGAGCGGGCCCGAATTCTGCAGCATCTCGCCGACAGCTCGGTGCCCAACGTCGTCGTGTTGACCGGCGACATCCACCTCGCCGCTGTCGCCCAACTGCGCGCCGGCGACCGGGCCACGGGCCCTGTCGTGGGTGCCGAGTTCATCACCACGTCGATCAGCTCCGACGGACTCATCAGCGATCAGTTCACGGATGTGTTGAAGTCGTATCCGCACCTCGTCGATGCCGAGCTGACACATCGCGGGTATGCGCTCCACACGGTCACCCCCGACCATTGGACCGCCGAGTACCGCATCGTCGCCGACGTGTCGCGCGCCGACAGCGAAGTGAGCACCCTCGGCACCTACGGCGTCGTCGCCGGCACGAACACCGTCACCAAGCTGAACTAACCCGATCCGTGGGGCTAGTGGCCGGAGAGCCCGGCGAGCCCGGCCAAGCGCCGGCGGTCGAGCGCGGCAGAGTCGAGGCCACGGGCGATCAGTTCTTCGGGTAGCCCGCCGCTGCGCACCAGTGATGCGCCGGCCCGGGCGAGCGCTGGTGAGATCTGAATCCCGTAGCCGCCCTGCCCGACGAACCAGAAGAAGCCATCGACGGTGTCGTCGAATCCGGCGACCGGCGACCGGTCGGCGACGAAGTTGCGGAGCCCCGCCCACGACGACCGGATGTGGCGTATGTCGAGCGTCGTCGCCGTGTTGATCACGTCGATCGCCTTGGCGATGTCGACCTCTTCCGGCTTGGCGTCGCACGGCTCAGAGGGCACCTCGTCGGCGGGGGAGCAGAGGATCTGCGGTCCCTCCGGCTTGAAGTAGAAGGTGCCGCTGACATCGGCGACCAGCGGCACGGTGTGCGGGTCGATGCCTTCGGGCATGCCGATGGTGAACACGGTCCGGCGCAGCGGGTGGATGCCGACCGGCTGTGCGCCGGCGATCTCGCCGACGATGTCGCACCATGAACCGGCGGCATTGACGACGACCGCGGCGTCGTACGTGGTCCCGGCGCGGTCGGTGACGTGCCAGCGCCCGCCGGCCCGGCTCATCACCGCGACCCCGGCCGAGGTGTGGATCTCGCCGCCGCGGCCGCGCAGCCCGCCCACGTAGCCGCCGTGCAGCGCGGCCACGTCGATCTCGCTGGCGCCCGGTTCCAGCATCCCCGCTCCGATCCAGTCGGCGCGGATCACCTTGGTCGCGTCGACGACCTCCGCAGGGCTGAGCACACGCATGTCGGGCACGAGTTCGACAACCGACTCGTACATCGCGTGCATCGCCTCGATGTCCCCGTGCGGCGCGACCCAGATCAGTGGCAGGGGTTTCAGGAGCGGGCGGGTGAATCCATCGGGTGGCTCCTCCATGAACGCCCGGCTGGCCGTCGTCAGCAGCCTGATGGTGCGGCCCCCGTAGCTCTCCAGGAAGGTGGCGACCGAGCGACCCGTGGTGTGGAACGCGAGTGTCGGCTCCATCTCGAGCAGGCCGACCGTGCGATCCGTGGCCAGTTCGTAGGCGATCGATGCACCGGCGATCCCGCCGCCGATCACCAGCACGTCATACGACTTCATCCCGGCAGCTTGTCATCCGGCGCCCGCCGGCGTCGGCTCGACTGGCCAGAATCGCAGGTAGGGTAGCCGCCTCGAGTTCTTCTCGCTTCGGCGGAGCCGATTCAGGTTGGGGACTGCGAGGGGAAGCGCGTGAACACGGCAATGCCCGAAGATGTCCAGCCAGATGATCAAGCCATGGTGGATCTACTAGCCGTTGTGCTCAGCGGCGACGATTCCGGCGCACCGGTCGACAACTCGATCATCGCCAAGCGCCTCGGCTGGACCCTCGAGAAGGTCGCCGGCTGCCTCAACGAGGCCAAGGAGCGTTCGCTGGTGTGGGGTCAGCGCAGTGGCGACAAGCCGGCGCCGTGGTTCAAGGAGCTCGAGATCACCGTGCAGGGCCGGCGCTTGCTGCGCTCGCACAGCGCCAAGGCCTGACCCTCCAGCGATCAGACGGGCGCTTCGAGCCGTCGTAACGGCGTGTGCATCGGTGGTTGGTGATCCCAGAGGTCGGCGATCAGATCACTGCGAACCGCAGCGAGCGCCGGGTCGTCCCAACGATTGGACTGCTGGGACGGGTCGTCGACGATGTCGTACAGCTCGCCCTCGCTGCCGTCGTGGCTGTAGCCCGGCTGGTAGGTGCTGCACACCCAGCGGTCACGCATGATCGTGCGCAGGTGCACGTCGACGCCGAACAGCGCGCTGTCCCACTCCGTCAACACCCGTTCGAAACCACGTAGGTCAGCATCGGTGTCGTCGGCGGGCAGGGCACTGCCTTCCATCCAGTCCGGCGGGGTGACGCCGGCGATACTGCAGAATGTGGGTGCGAGATCGACGAGACCGACAGGGCGCGTCACCGTCGAGGGGACGTCGGCCGACGATGGCGCCGGTCGCCAGATCAGCGGGATCCGCATCAATCCATCGACGTGGTACGGCCCTTTGAACAGCAGGCCGAAGTCGCCCTGCAGCTCGCCGTGATCGGTCGTGTAGATCACATCGACATCGTCGGTCCAGCCACGCACATGGATCGCCGCCATGACCCGGCCGAGAGCCTCATCGATGAGCTCGCACTCGACCGCGTTGCGGGCGTTCACCTCGCGGACCTGGTCTGCGGTCAGTGTCGCCGGCGCCCACTTGTCGGGTGCTTCGTAGTTCGACACCAGCCGGCCGTCGTACCACGCCCTCCAGTGCCGCGGCTTGTCGTCGAGCACCGCTTCGCGACGGCTCGGGTCCGCGATGTAGCCGGCAGGCAGCGGCACGTCGCGCCAGTCGATCCGGCCGATCTCCGAGGCCGGCGGGTCCCATGGGTGATGCGGATCCGGGAAGCTCATCCAACAGAACCAGTCGTCTTCCGTGGCGAGCGAATCGAGCCACGAGATCGTTCGATCGGCAACCCAATCCGTGTGGTACCACTCGCGCGGGATCGCGTTGTCGTGCACCTGTGGCGCGCCCGTCTCCCCACCGCCGGCCGCGTTGACCTCCAGTGCGGTGTCGAGCACCGGATAGAACATCGAGACCGCCTCGGGATGGGTGGCGGCCAACCATCGTGCATAGTGCAACGGGCCCAGCGCGCCGTGGGTCGCCGTCTCGAAGTGTTCGAAGCCGCGGTGTAGCCCGACGAGATCGTGTTGGGCGAATCGGTTCTCGATGAACCGCGCGAACGGATCGAGGAACGGTTCGAAATGCGGCTTGCCGATCAGTGCGGTGCGGTAGCCGTTGTCGTGCAGGACCGTCGCGACCGACGGGGCGTCGACGGGCAGGGCAACACCGTTCATCCACACGCCGTGGGTGCTCGGGTGCTGCCCGGTGATGATCGTCGATCGCGATGGCATGCAAACGACCGACTGCGGATGAGCGCGTTCGTAGCGACGGCCATCCGCAGCGAGGCCATCGATGACCGGCGTGCGCGCCAACGTGCCGCCGTTGCAGCCGAGGGTGTCGTAGCGCTGCTGATCGCTGGTGACGAGCAAGATCTTGCGGCCCATCACACGGCCTCGGCGTGAACGTGCGATTCCATCTGTCTCTTCAACTCGTCGAGCGCGCCGGCAGTGCCGCCGGCGATGGTCAACGCCATCGCCCTCGGGTCGGCCTCGGTCTGATACACCACGAGGCAGCTGTCATCGTCGAGGTCGATGACGTCGATGGAGCCGCGGTGGAACGTGAACATCGGGATGGTGATCCGGTATTGGAACCGTCGCTGGATGTTGTCGACCACGAGGATCTCCTCCGGCATCGGCAGGCCCGAGTCGAGAACGATCACGCGGCTGCTGCCATCCACCCGGCACGAAGCGATACCGGGGAACCACTCGTGCAGTCGCGTCGGGTCGCCCGCCAACTCCCAAACCGTCGCTGCCGGTCGGTCGATGCGAATCTGATGACGGATGGATCCCAGTGTCATGGCCTGATTCTCATGGCGACAGGCCCATTGTCGCAAGGCCGGGCAACGCACCGCTTCGCCTTCTCTGTAAGCACACTGAGCACCGTCGTTCTGTGATGTCGCGAGACATCGCTGACATGGAAACCGGCGGGGCTCGGTCTCCTATCCTGAACCGATGCGCCCGGATGCGACCCTCAACGACGACATCCGGCTGCTGGGGCGCACACTCGGGGAGGTCATCGCCGATCAGGTCGGCTCGGCGACGCTCGATCTGGTCGAGGAGATCCGCCGGGCCGCAGTCGGCGACTCCGACCCGGCGCGTCTGATCGACCTGTTGGATCCGCTGCCGATCGCCGAGGCGTTGCACGTGATCCGGGCGTTCAGCTATTTCGCGATGTTGGCCAACATCGCCGAGGACACCGACCATGCCAGGCGCAGGCGCGCCCTGGTGCAGAGCGGTGCCGCGGCTCCGGCCGGCACGCTGGCGCGCAGCATCCAGTTGATCGACGACGCCGGACTCGACGCCGGCGAGGTGCGCAAGGCCGTCGCGGCCAGCGATGTCGTGCCGGTCTTGACAGCCCATCCGACCGAGATCCGGCGTCGCACGATCCAATCGATCCAGACCGCGGTCGCGGAGTTGATGGAGGAGCGCGATCGGGTCGAGATGAACGATCTCGAGCAGTTGGCGTGGAACGACGAGCTGTGGCGTCAGATCGTCACGCTGTGGCAGACGGCGATGCTGCGGCTGACCAAGCTGCGGCTGCGCGACGAGGTCAACGACGCGATGCGGTACTTCGAGCTCTCGCTGCTGTCGCAGGGACCGATGTTGAACGCCGCTGTCAACGCGGCGTTCGGGGACCGCCCACATCGCGAGCGGCCGATGTTGCGGATCGGCTCGTGGATCGGCGGTGACCGTGACGGCAACCCGTTGGTCACGGCCGACGTGCTCGCCGACACGTTCGAACAACAGTCGGCCGTGGCTCTCGGTCACCACCTCCGCGAACTGTGGCGGCTGGCCGAGGAGCTGTCGATGTCGTCGCGCCTCGTCACCGTCAGCGCAGCCGTCCAGTCGTTGGCCGACGCGGCCTCCGACACGTCGCCCTATCGTCTGGACGAGCCGTACCGGCAAGCCCTGCGCGGCATGCACGCCCGATTGTCTGCGACGGCGCTCGGACTGATCGGTGAGGTGCCGGGCAACCCGCCCATCGGGGAGCGACCGCCCTACGAGTCGCCGACCGAGCTGTTGGACGATCTCGACATCATCGATCAGGCCCTGCACACTCATGCCGCTCACGCCGTCGCCAACGGCAGGTTGAATGCATTGCGCGGCGCTGTCGAGACGTTCGGATTCCACCTGGCCACAGTCGACCTCCGCCAGAACTCGGCCGTTCACGAGCAGGTGATCGACGAGCTGCTCTCGACCGGCGGTGTCTGCACCGGTTACATGGAACTCGACGAGCAGCAGCGCGTCGATGTCCTGTCGGCCGAATTGGACACCGCCCGTCCGCTTCTCGGCGTCGGTTCGGTGGTCAGTGAACTGGCCGAGGGCGAGTTGGCGATCCTGCGTGAGGCAGCTGAGGTGCTGCGCACCTTCGGCCCGAACGCAATCGAGAATTACATCATCTCCAAGTGCGAGTCGGTGTCGGACGTGCTCGAGGTCGCCGTGCTGTTCCGCGAGGTCGGTCTGCTCTGCTCGACATCGACGTCGGTGGCGCCGACAGAGCTGGCCATCGGGATCGTGCCGTTGTTCGAGACGATCGTCGACCTGCACCGAGCCTCCCAGATCGTCGACGCGCTGTGGTCGCATCCCCGTTACGGCGCGTGGCTCGATCGTCGTGGCCGGTTGCAAGAGGTCATGCTGGGTTACAGCGACAGCAACAAGGACGGGGGGTACCTAGCCTCGAACTGGGCGTTGTACCGATGCCAGCAAAGCCTGGTCGAGGCGGCGCAGCAGCACGGCGTGAAGCTGCGGCTCTTCCACGGCCGGGGTGGAACGGTGGGCCGCGGTGGTGGTTCGAGCTATCACGCGATCATGGCCCAGCCGAGCGGCAGCGTGCAGGTGGGGCTGCGCATGACCGAGCAGGGCGAGATGATCTCGGCGAAGTTCGCCGATCCCGAACGTGCCCGCCAGAACCTCGAGGCGCTGGTCGCCGCATCGGTGGAATCGACGGTCCTGCAACGGTGGGACAACACCGAGCCCGTCGACGCCGGCTTCGTGCAGATCGCCGGCGAGCTCGCAGATGCGTCGCAGGCCGCGTATCGCACGTTGGTCTACGAGACTCCCGGTTTCGAGGAATGGTTCAGGGCCATCACTCCGGTGGTCGAGCTCTCGACGATGAAGATCGGGTCGCGCCCGGCCTCACGAACCAACTCGATGCGGATCGAGGATCTGCGGGCCATCCCGTGGGTCTTCAGTTGGAGCCAGTGCCGGCTGATGCTGCCCGGCTGGTTCGGTGTCGGCACCGCCGTCGCCGGCTGGGTCGGCGACGATTCCGGCCGCCTCGCAGCGCTGCACGACATGCACGAGCGATGGCCGTGGTTCCGCACGGTCGTCTCGAACATGGCACAGGTCCTCGCCAAGACCGACCTCGCCATCGCCGCCCGCTATCAGACGCTGGCCAACGATGTCGAGGGCGCCGACACGTTCTTCGAGATCGTCGCGGCGGAGCATGCCAGGGCGGTGTGGACCGCGCGGGTGGCGTCGGGCCAGGACGACCTGCTGTACGACAACCGCGCCCTGGCTCGGGGCGTGCGATATCGCATTCCCTACATCGCCCCCCTCAACCATATGCAGGTGGCACTATTACGCCGTTGGCGCGGTGGCGAACAGAGCGAGTTGGTGCAGCGCGGCATTCACCTGGCCATCAACGGCGTGGCCACCGGCCTGCGCAACAGCGGCTGATCAGCTCTCGTCTTTCGAGGCGTTCGCCACGTGCGCCGCGTTTGCAGCGAGCAGATCGTGGATGACTTCGGTCAACTGCTTCACGGCCCGAGTCAGTTCTGTGTTCTCCTGGATCATCTGCTCGGATCGTTCGTTGACCTCGAGATCGTGGGCCGCCAGCTCGGACGAGATCTGATCGCTGCGCTTTGCGGCGATCAACAGGATCGCGCCCTGCATCGCTGCCAGGCACGAGAGGCACAGGTTCAGCAGGATGAACGGGTACGCATCGAATGCATGCCCTTGTCTGTGCTTCTCGATGACATTGATCAAGATCCAGGCGCCGAGGAAGATCAGCGCCCCGAAGACGAACGTCCACGAGCCCATCCCTTTGCGCATGTAGTCGGCGGCCCGTTCGCCGACGGTCAGGTCTTTGCTCTTGCGCACCGTGGGGTGCAGGTGCCACAACGTCGACCACGGACCGCGGCGCGGCTTCTTGGGTTGAGGGGTCGCTGCAGACGCAGTGTCGTGAGCTTCGTCCACACGATCTCGATTCCACGAGGACCGGTGGTCCTTCGACGGCGACTCTACTGCCGACCCCCGGCTGCAGCGGTGGCACTGGGGCGGTGCATCCACGTCAGTGCGCCGCGCGCGGCGGCCACTGCGGTGCTGAACGATGCCTGTAGGAGGTAGCCGCCGGTCGGCGCCTCCCAGTCGAGCATCTCCCCGGTGACGAAGGTGCCGGGAACACGGTGGAGCATGAACGAATCGTCGACCTCGGCCAGCGATACGCCGCCGGCGCTGGAGATGGCCCGGGCGATCGGCATCGTCGCCCGGGTGACGATGGGTACTGCCTTGACCAGAGCAGCCAACGAGGCCGCATCTGCCGGCAGGTGATTGTTGCTGGCCTCTCGAAGCAACGATGCCGCGACGGGTGTCAGCCCGATGGCGTGGCGGAGCCAGGATGCGACCGAGTCCTTCGGGCGGCGACGCGTCAAGCGGGCGGTGAGCTGTTCGGCGCTGAGGTCGGGGTGGAGATCGACGGTCACTGTGCACCGGCCATCGCCGTCGATCGATCGCCGGATCGCAGCGGAGTGTGCATACACCGGCCCACCCTCCAGGCCATCGTCGGTCACCATTGCGTCGCCGCGGATCGAGCTGGCTCCGACAGACACGGCGACGTTCTTCAACGGAGTTCCGGCGAACCGTTGAGCGAAGTGCGGTGTCCATCCGACCTCGATGCCGCAGTTTGCGGCTCGGAAGTCGTTCACCTCGATCCCGGCGTTGCGGAACGGGGCGACCCACCCGCCGTCGGAGCCGACTCGCGGCCAAGTGGCTCCGCCGAGCGCGAACACGGTGACGTCGCTCGTGGTGGCGACCGCCTCGCCGTCGGGTCTCTCGAAACGCGAGGTTCGGTAGTCGACACGTCTACGCCCGTCCTCGCCCCACCCGATCCACCTGTGGCGGGTGTTGATCGTCACCCCGAGTTCAGTCAGTCGGGCGAGCCAGGCGCGCAGTAGGGGAGTCGCCCGGAACGATGCCGGGAATACCCGCCCGCTCGAGCCGACGAAGGTTGTCTCACCCAGCGACGCGCACCAGGTCCGTAGGTCGGCCGGAGGGAACTCGCGGATCGCCGACTCGAGCCTGCTCGAAGCGTCACCGTAGCGGGCCAGGAAGTCGTCGAGCACTTCGCCGTGGGTGATGTTCAACCCGCCTCGGCCTGCCAACAGCAACTTGCGGCCGGGCGACGGCATGTGCTCGTAGACGGTTACTGCGACGCCGCGCTCGGCCAGCACCTGTGCGGCCATGAGGCCGGCTGGTCCGCCACCGACCACGGTCGCCGATCCGGTCACGACGACAGGCTACGAGTTTCCTTGCGCCGCGTTGTCCGGAATCGCTTGCGGCAAGGCAAGACTGTGCGCATGTCGATCCCCACTGAGCCCATTCACACACTCCACGGCGACGAGACGTCGCTTGCCGCATTCGATGGCAAGGCGATCCTCGCGGTCAACGTTGCTTCGAAGTGTGGCCTCACCCCGCAGTACACCGGCCTCGAGGCACTGCAGGCGAAGTACAGCGACAGGGGCTTCACCGTCGTCGGTTTCCCGTGCAACCAGTTCGGCGGGCAGGAGCCGGGTTCGGCGGAGGAGATCGAGACGTTCTGCTCGACGACCTACGGCGTCACGTTCCCGATGATGGAGAAGATCGACGTCAACGGCGACGATCGCCACCCGATCTACTCCGAGCTCACCAAGGTCGCCGACGCCGAGGGTCACAGCGGAGACATCCGCTGGAACTTCGAGAAGTTCCTCATCGCCCCCGACGGTGGGGTCACCAGGTTCGCCCCGACGGTGACACCCGAGGATCCGGCCCTCGTCGGTGCGATCGAGGCCAGCCTCCCAGGCTGAACTGGGCTGACTGAACGTCAGCCGATTGCCTGGCCCTCGTCGAGGAGGTGGAACACGCGGCGGATCGCGTGACTGACCGCCACGAGGCGCTCGCTGGCGACGCCATCCGATGCGGTCACGGAGTCGCACCACAGCTGGTCGATCTGAACCTTCAACTTGGCTGTTGCCTCGGTCGCCTTGGCCAGGGTGCTCTCGCACGTTGCAGTGTTGGTCGCCATTGCATCACTCGCTTCTCCTCCGTAGGGAGGATGCGGAGTCGCCCAGGTCTGGAGCAACATTGAAACGAACCACGGTGGTCGCGGGCCCGAGACTAGGCCAGGCGCGCGCCGCGCAGCTATAGGTCATTTGGCTCATCCTTGGTCAGGTTGCACGTTCGGCTTCAGACGCGACCGGCGGATGGTAGGTACGGCTCGCTTACCGGTGAGGCTCTAACCGAATCGCCCGGTGACGTACGCCTCGGTGCGCTCGTCGGAGGGGTTGGAGAACATCTTCGACGTGCGCCCGAACTCCACGAGGACGCCGGTGCGGCGATCACTGGTCGAGGAGACCTCGGTGGTGAAGAATGCGACACGGTCGCTGATGCGGGCAGCCTGCTGCATGTTGTGGGTGACGATCACGATGGTGTACCGAGTCTTGATCTCGTGCATCAGGTCTTCGATCCGGGCAGTGGCGATGGGATCCAACGCCGAGCAGGGCTCGTCCATCAGGATCACCTCGGGCTGAACGGCCAACGCCCTGGCGATGCACAGACGTTGTTGCTGGCCGCCCGACAGACCGAGGCCCGACGACTTCAGCCGATCCTTGACCTCGTCCCACAATGCTGCGCTGCGCAACGACTCCTCGACGAGATCGTCGAGCTCGTTCTTCTTCAGGGCGCCGGCGATGCGGGGCCCGTAGGCGACGTTGTCGTAGATGCTCTTCGGGAATGGGTTCGGCTTCTGGAACACCATCCCGATGTGGCGGCGCACCTGGGTCGCCGACACGTTGGGGCCGTAGAGGTCGACGCCGTGGAACCTGACGGAGCCTTCGACCCGAGCTCCGGCGACGGTGTCGTTCATCCGGTTGAAGCACCGCAACACCGTGCTCTTGCCACAACCCGACGGGCCGATGAACGCGGCGATCTCGTGCGGCCTGATGTTGAGCGTGACGTCACGAACCGCCTTGAACGCGCCGTAGTACACGGCGAGATCCTCGACCTCGAACACCGCATCGGTCGCGCCCTGCTCGTCCACCCTCGCGATGGCGGAGGTCTCGCTCGTCTCGGTCATTGCTTGCTCTGTCTCCTCAAATGCCAGGAGCGGGTGGGTCGGGTCCTTGGTGATGTTGTCGACCATTGTTCTACCTCGTCCTGGCCAGGCGTGCCGAAAGCAGTCGGGCGCACACGGTGAAGAGAAATGCGAGGACGATGAGGGTGAGGGCTGCTCCCCAGGCTCGCTGCTGTGCCGTGGCAAAGCTCTCCTTGGCGTTGCCGTAGATCTGCATCGACAGCGACGTGTTCGTGCCACCGAAGATGCTCCAGTTGGTTCGCTTGGCCGCCCCGATCGTGAAGATCAGCGGAGCGGTCTCGCCGGCGGCGCGGGCGATGGCCAGCAGGCATCCGCTGATGACACCGGGGGCCGCTTTCGGTAGGACGACGCGCATCGTCGTTCTGCTCGTGCTGGCACCAAGTGCGTAGCTGGCATCGCGCAGGTTCTGGGGAACGAGGCGCAACATCTCCTCTGACGATCGCACCACGATCGGCAGCATCAGGCAGGCCAACGCCAGCGCTCCGCTGAACCCGTTGAGGCCGTCGACGCCGCGTGGCACCACCCAGAACACGTAGATGAACAAACCCATGACGATCGAGGGAACGCCGGCCATGACGTTGGCGAGGAACCGCAGCACCCGGGCGAACGGGCGCGTTCGGCCGTACTCGTTGAGGTAGATCGCGCCGGCGATCCCGAGTGGCACGGCGATCACCGTGGCCGCGAAGGTGATGACGCAGGTGCCGATGATCGCTGCCTTCATCCCTGGCCCGGGACGGCGTGGCGCGAGCTGGATGTCTTTCGTGAACCAATCGGGGAAGGCTCCCGACACGATCGACCAACCCTTCACGCCAACGGTTGCGAGCACCAGGACCAGGACCAACCCAACCACCACGACGGCCGTGACCATCAACGACGTCATCACCATGTTCTTGGTGCGCCGCCGCCCGGAGATTCCGGCCAGGTCGGCGGCCAGCGATGCAGATCTGGCCGGCAACTCAACGCGTGCAACTGCCACGCCTATGCCCCCTGCACTCGTTTGGTGGCGCGGGTCACGACAGCGGTCGCCGCGAGGTTGACGATGATCGTGAGGATGAACAGCGTGAGGCCCATGGCGATCAAGGCACTGCGCTTGATGCCCGTCGCCTCGCCCCATTGAAAGGCGATGACCGAC
>JBDTYA010000261.1:0-6071 GCA_040005915.1 Ilumatobacteraceae bacterium | reverse complement strand
GGCCGATTCCGGTCAAGCCCTTCCCGCCGGCAGCCTGGTGATGACCGGCGGCGTGACGGAGGCCGTGGCAGTGCATGCCGGCGATCACGTGACGGCGCGCGTGCAAGACCTCGGCACCGTCGGCGTGCGCTTCAGCTGACCGCTCCGACTCGCGAGTCAGCCATCGAGGAACAGCGACATGCGCTCGTCGGTCAACCGCAGCGTTTCGAGATCGCCGAGAAACGCGTTGTAAGCGAGGTGAACCAGCCCGATGTGCAACGCGCAGCACCGCAGCCGGGTGTGGAAGTTGGGCACGTCGAGGCCCATGTCGCCGTAGTGGTCGAGAGCTGTCGACATGAGGTCGGTGCGTTTGATGGCCGCGTGCCACGGTGACCAGAACACGAACGTCGCCAGCTCGTAGACGAAGTCGCCGTATATCGAACATCCCCAGTCGAACACGGACGTGACGCTGCCTTCCGAGGCGAGGGCGTTGCGGTTGAGCAAGTCGTTGTGGATCAGGTGGCGAGGGCTGGTGTATCCGTCGGCCAACTCGACCATGCGCTCATGGGCGCGCCCGAAACTGGCGTCACCACCGGGCGCCTGCTGCAGTCGCTGCTTCCATCCGTGAAATCGCGATCCGGGCTGATCGTCGATGACCGCTGTCAGGTACTCGGTCCACGAGCTGTGCGGTGCGTTACCGGCGTGGTTCCACGGTCCGTATCCGGTCGTCGCCGAGATGTCGGCGCGGCGCAACGCGTCGAGCGTCGAGAGGACGGACGGCGCGGTCGCAGCCCATGCGGCGTCGTCGAGCTGTTCCAGCGGTGTGCCGTGCGCGCGCGTCGAGATGCAGTACCAGCCGCCGAAAGCGGCATCGATCTCGGTGACCTGCGGGACCGGCAGGTCGCGCGCCGCGAAGCGCGCGGCGATCCGGTCGCGCTGGAAGTCCTCGAGGTGGCGCCCGAACCGGATGACCATCTCGCCGTCGCCCAGCACGAACCCGTAGCAGCGCGACCAGGCTCCTTCGCCGACGACCTCGACCTCGCGGCTGTCGACGCCGAATCGCTCGATCAGGAACGTGCGTGCGTCCGCGAGCTCAACACTGGTCGGCGATTCGAGCACCGGCCGATGCTAGGACCCCGGCCGCGGCAAGGCGTTGTGCATTCGCACGATGCTGAAGTCGAACTCGCCGGCGATGGCCACGTCGCGGAGCCGCCACAGTGACTCGACGACGCGCAGCTCGATCCCCGCACCGAGATGGGCCGCAACGAGATCGCCGACAGGTGCGACCGAAATCGGAAGCACCTGCGCGTCGGATGTCCATTGACCGTCAGCGTCTTCCCACGGCTCGAACCCGTCCGAATCGAACTCGTAGCAGTAGACGTGCGCCGTGCGCATTCGCTCGACCCAGACCGTTTCGATGGCGTGCAGTCGCCAGGCGACAGTCGTGAGGACCTCGTGAAACCGCTCCGTCGGCGTGCCCCGCTTCGGCCACATCGCGACGCGCGGGCAGTTGCGTGGGAACCAGTACAGCGGGGCGTGTGCCGCATCGATGGCCCACACGGCGGGCCTGTGCGATGGGTTGGTGCGCGGCACGTGTGGAACGAACCGCTCGATGGCCGGTTCTTCGCTGAAGTGGTAGAGGCGCTGTGGCATGGTCGGCACGCGATATGGGAATGTACGTCACGATGCCAGACGATGTCGACGCCCGAGTCCTGCTCGCTGTGGCACCGGATCAGTACGTCGCCGAGCGGACGCGTCTCGTCAAGCAGGCACGCGCCGACAAGGACCGTCGACTCGCAACGTTCTACCAAGCGCTGAAGCGGCCGTCTATCGGCCTCTGGGCGGCGCTCGTTGCCGGGGCCGATGCGGCTGGAGTCGACAAGGTCGTAGCGGTCACGACGGAGCTCGCCGGCACCCAGGCCGGCGGGGTCGATGCCAGCTCGCTGAACGTCGCGACCAAGGCGCGGCGCAAGGAGCTGGAGGCGTTCGTCGACCGCGCCGTGAAGGCGTTGGCGAAGTTCGACGACGGCGCAGAGAAGCGCCGTCCCGAGATTCGCGGCATCGTCGATCAGCTGTCGCGACATCCCGACCTCGTCGAGCGCTGGGTCGACGGCTCTTTGAGAGTACTTCCTGACGACGAGTTCGGCTTTGGTTCGTTCGCCGGCATGGAGGTGACCACCGCGAGCCAACCCAAACCTCAACCCCAGCCCGAGACGAAGCCCGAACCCAAGTCGCGGTCGAAGGCCGTTCGACCCCCCGCTGCAGCGAAGCAGACCGTCTCGAAGGCAGATCGGGCAGCGGAGCGGGCGGCCGAACGCCAGGCCCGAGCAGCCCACGCCGAGCGAGCCCGCAAGGCTCGACACGCGGTCGCCGTTGCGGCGCGCGCGCTGTCGACCGCCGACCGGGAGCTCGACACGGCGCGATCGGCCCTGCGCCAGGCCGAGGCGGCCGTGCAACTCGCCGAGGAAGCGCGCCGAGGTGCCGAACAGCGTCACGAGACCGCCCGGCTGGCAGCATCACATCTCGCCGATTCGAACTAGGAGTACAGAACACCCGATGAACCGCTTCACCGAACTGGTCGGATCCAAGTTGCCTCTACAACAGGCGGGCATGAGCGGAACGGCTACACCGGCCCTCGCCGCAGCCGTCGCCAACGCCGGTGCGCTGGGCATGATCGGGATCGGGCGCCAGCAACTGGCGGTGATCGAGCGATTTCTCGACGAGCTGTCGGCGCTCACGACCGCACCGGTCGGCGCAACCTGCATCGCCCACTTCGTTCAACCGGGCATCGTCGAGCTCGTGGCATCACGCCTGCCGATCATCGAGTTCTTCTACGACTGGCCCGACCCGGCGCGCGTGCCGGCGAACGTGATCTGCGGGTGGCAGGTCGGTTCGGTCGACGAGGCCAAGGCGGCCGTCGATGCCGGGTGCCACTACGTGATCGCCCAGGGAATGGAGGCCGGCGGTCACGTGCGCGGCCATGTCCCGCTGACCGAGCTCGTGCCCCAGGTCCGCGCCGCGGTCGACGTGCCGGTGGTTGCAGCAGGCGGGATCGGCAACGCCGACGCAGTGCGCGCTGCCCTCGCGCTCGGAGCCGACGCAGTGAGAGTGGGGACGAGGTTCGTCGCCACGACCGAATCCTTCGCCCACCCCGACTACATCGCTGCCCTCATCGCGGCGCGATCCGACGACTCGGTGTTGACGGAGGCATTCGGCGTCGGTTGGCCCGATGCCCCGCACCGTGTCCTGCAATCATCCATCGACGCGGCCGCTGCAGCACCCGTCGACGTCGTCGGCGAGACCCGGTTGCGAGACGGCAATTCGATGCCGATGCATCGGTTCGGCGCCAGCTCACCCAATCGCGACACGACCGGCGACATCAACGCGATGGCACTGTATGCCGGTCGATCCGTGGGGTCCGTCGACCGGATCATGACCGCCGCCGAAGTGGTCGAGGAGCTGTCCGCCGCGTTCGTATGAGGCAGCTGTTCCGCAGGTAGGAACACCGACCCTTCCTACGCAGGCGGCGATGGAGCAGAGTAGGCGGCATGGCCAAGCTGACCGCAGCGATCGTCGGGTCCGGGAACATCGGGACCGACCTGATGTACAAGCTCATGCGCTCCGATGTGATCGAACCGCGTTTCATGATCGGCGTCGATCCGCACAGCGATGGCTTGGAGCGCGCTCGTAGGGCGGGCCTCGAGGCTTCGGCCGACGGCGTCGACTGGTTGCTCGGCCAGCGCGAGCTGCCCGACTTCGTGTTCGAGGCCACCAGCGCGTACATCCACATCGCCAACGCGCCGCGGTACGCCGAGCTCGGAATCCGCGCCATCGACCTGACCCCGGCCGCGGTCGGCCCGTTCGTGGTGCCCAGCGCAAACCTCGATGAGCACCTCGATGCGATGAATGTCAACATGGTGACCTGCGCCGGCCAGGCGACCATTCCCATCGTCCACGCGGTCGCCGCGGTGACCGAGGTCGACTACGCCGAGATCGTCGCCACTGTCGCATCCGTCTCGGCCGGCCCTGGCACCCGCGCCAACATCGACGAGTTCACCCGCACGACATCGCGAGCGATCGCCGAGGTCGGCCGCGCCGGTCGTGGCAAGGCCATCATCGTGCTGAATCCGGCCGACCCACCCTTGATCATGCGCGACACCATCTTCTGCCAACTGCCGCGCGACGCCGACGAGATCCTCATCACCAAGGCTGTCGAAGATGCCGTTGCCAACGTCGCGCAGTACGTCCCCGGGTACCGATTGAAGTCGGCGCCGCAGTTCGGCGAATCGCGCGACGGCACGCCTCGGGTTGCGGTGCTCGTCGAAGTGGAAGGTGCGGGCGACTACTTCCCGCCGTACGCCGGCAACCTCGACATCATGACCGCGGCCGCGACGGCCACAGCCAACCGGATCGCCAAGCACATGTCGGGCGCCGGCGCAGACACCTACGGAGCCAACTGATGCCTTACTCCAGCTCTCTCGACGTGCGGATGACCGACACCTGCCTGCGCGACGGATCGCACGCCAAGAACCACCAGTTCACCGAGCAACAGGTGCGCGACATCGTCGCCGCGCTCGACGCCGCCGGGATGCCGGTGATCGAGGTCACCCACGGCGACGGACTGGGCGGGTCGTCGTTCAACTACGGCTTCTCGCTGACCGACGAGCGACTGCTGATGAAGGCCGCCGTCGAGACCGCGGCCAATGCCAAGATCGCGGCCTTGATGGTGCCGGGCATCGGCACGCTCGACGACATCCGCTTCATCCAGGACATCGGCCTGTCGATCGTCCGCGTTGCGACGCACTGCACCGAGGCCGACGTCTCGATCCAGCACTTCGGCCTGGCCCGATCGTTGGGCTTGGAGACCGTCGGGTTCTTGATGATGGCCCACGGGCAACCCCCCGAGCTCATCGCCAAGCAGGCCCGGATCATGGCCGATGCCGGGTGCCAGTGCGTGTACGTCGTCGACAGCGCCGGGGCGATGATCCTCGAGGATGTGCAGCACCGGGTCGAGGCCGTCGTCGCCGAACTCGGCGGCGATGCGCAGACAGGCTTCCACGGTCACGACAACCTCGGCATCGCGGTCGCCAACTCCGTGATCGCGTATCGAGCCGGAGCGGTACAGATCGACGGCTCCGTCCGCGGTTTCGGCGCCGGTGCCGGAAACACGAGGAACGAGGTGTTCGCTGCCGTCGCCGATCGGTTGGGCATCACGACAGGCATCGACGTGCTCGGCCTGATGGATGCAGCCGAGGAGGTGGTGCGCCCGGTGATGGACAGCGAATGCATCATCGACCGGATGGCGTTGGTGATGGGCTATGCAGGCGTGTACTCCAGCTTTCTCCGGCACGCGTTCCGCGCCGCCGAGCAGTACGGCGTCAGTGGCGCCGACGTGTTGATGAAGTGCGGCGAGCAGAAGCTGGTCGGTGGTCAGGAAGACCAGATCATCTTCATCGCCGCCGAGCTCGCCGACGCCAACGCCAACACCGACCCCGATCTGGCCGCGGTCTGACTACGACTGCGTGTCGCGCATCCGCCGCAAGGCCAGCCTGCTTCGTGCTCGGAGCGCGGCCTGATCGCACCCACGAATCTTTGAGACGACCTTCGCCAGGTGTGCCCCGGTCCGAGCCGCAGAATACGGAATCGCGTCGTCGGCCATCTCGTCGAGGACATCGTCGCACCCGGCCGTGTGCAAGTCGCGACCCAGCTCGACGATCACCGGATCTTGAGGATGGGCGCGCTGCACTGCGTCGAGCAGCGACTTCGCCTCGATCCAATGACGCCGGGCCCGTTCGAGGTTCTCGCCGAGGTACTGCACGGCGAATCCGGCGCCGACCTCGGCGCGGCTGCGGGCGAAGGCGAAGAAGAGGTTGCGCCACCACGGCCGGGCGCTCTCCCGTGTCAGCTCGGCAACGGGCAACAGGCTCGTCGTCTCGCGGAGCTCGTCGAGGACGTAGGTGAGCTGCATCATCAGGTCGTCCGGCGTGTCACTCACCGGCGCTCCACTGGCTGATGGCGAGCACCGGCACGTCGTAGCACCACGCCTGGCGCGTCAACCCGATCGAGGAGTCGCCCTCCCACGGGTACTTCGC
>JBDTYA010000260.1:0-4562 GCA_040005915.1 Ilumatobacteraceae bacterium | reverse complement strand
CGGCTTCGCGATCTACACCGGAAACTTCGCCAAGTACAACGAGACCTACGGGTCGCTCGGCGCTGTGGTCGTGCTGATGCTGTGGTTGTTCATCACTGCGTTGTGCGTGATGGTCGGAGCCGAGCTCAACGCCGAGGTCGAGCGCCAAACCGTGAACGACACCACCACAGGAGCGGATCGAGAGCTCGGCGCACGCGACGCCGAAGCAGCAGACACGGTTGGGGCCACCGCCGAAGCGACGCGCGCCGCAGGTCGTACGTCAGGTTGACCGGCAGTCGTGGTGGGCCGTGATCATGAGCGCGACGTCGAGCCCGATGAGGGGCCGGTGCTGCCCTCGTTGCCGGCCTTCGTCAGGCCGAGACCGACGATCGCGTCGACGAGGTCGGCTTCGACTGCGCTGTGCTGTCGATAGCGACGCCCTGCTCGTCGACGACGGCATCAAGTTCGGGGAAGCCCTCGAGCTCGACGTCGACGACCTCAGCGGACGACCGCCGATGGTCTCGCTGCGCGAATGAAGGCTGATGGCCGGCAGTGCAGGGGGCGCAATGCGTTGGTGACCGGGAGCTCAGGCGACGCCGCAGATGTCGAGTGCGAGCACGGCAAGTGCCCGTGCGGTCACGACGATGTCGGCGATCGGAACCGACTCGTCGGGCCCATGGGCGAGGCGCGCGTCTCCCGGGCCGTACTGCAGCGTTGGGATGCCGCCGATCCTGGTGAGCAGCCGGAGGTCGCTGCCGTAGGGCCCGATCCACGTGTCCTGCTCACGTCCCGACGACGCCAGCGCATGTGCATCGCCGACTCGTTGGAGCAGGTCGCTGTCCGCCGGCAGCTGGCCGGATTCGAACTGGCCGCCCCACCACTCCACCTCGACCGGATGGTCGCGCAACCACGGATCCCGATCGCACGCCTCGGCGATCGTCTGCTCGAACTCGAGACGAGCATCACCCACCGGCTCGCCGAGCGCCACGCCGAGACGTCCTTCGGCGACGAGCAGGTCCGGTACCGATGACGCCCAGTCGCCGGCGCTGATCGTGCCGATCGACAACGGATGGGTGAGGCCGAACTTCGCGGTGGCCGGGTCGACGTTGCGATGGCGACGCGTCTCCAGCTCCGACAACGCTTGCCACACGAGCCAGAACTTCTCGATGGCACTGACGCCTTCCGTGCGTCGCGAGGCATGCGTCGCGTGCCCGCGGACTCGCAACCGGAAGGTGAGCGCGCCGGCGTTCCCAGGCACCAGGTCGAGACCGGTCGGCTCCGGGATCACGCACGCGTCAGCACGCCAACCGCGACCGAGGAGTGCGTAGGTGCCGAGGCCGCCGTCCTCTTCACCCTGCACCGAGGCGATCAGCACGTCGCCGCGCAGGCGAACACCAGCGAGGCGGATCGCCTGCACCGCCCAATGGGGCGCGATGAGACCCGCCTTCATATCGCATGCCCCGCGACCCATGAGGTTGCCGTCGCGGATCGTGCCGCTGAATGGATGGACAGACCACGCGTCCGTGTCTCCCGGGGGAACCACATCGATGTGGCCGTTGAACATCAGGGTGGCACCGTCACCGGTCCCCGTGCCCGGCAGCCGGCCAACGAGCCCCCACGCCTCGTCGCGTTCGACCTCCATGCCAGGAAAGTCGTCCTGGCGTTGGGCCTCGTGGAGATCGATCTGCCAGTGATCGACTTCCAGGCCGCCGGCAGCGAGCAGCGACGCCACGTGGAATTGTCCGGCGTTCTCCTCTCCCGAGCCACTGATGCTCGGGATCTGCACGAGCGTCTGCACCTCGGCCACCATCGCCTCGGCCATCTCGTCGACCTGTTGCAACACCCGGACACGCGCAACGTCGTTCATCGCGCCGCCGCTCGACCCGGGCCCACCGACGCGGCCTGGCTCCCGTGGTCGGCCGAGGCGCCGAGGTCACCCGGCGGATGGCCGGCAAGGACGAACTCCTGGCGGCTGTGGTCCTGCAGCTTCCCACCGGTGATCTCGAGGCCGAAGTTCCTGCCGATCACACTGGTCTGCACCGCACCTCCGAACGTTCTCGTCGTGCGAATGATGCTACTCAGCCCTCGCGATCCGCAGAACTGGTCGCGCGATCACTCGCGGTGCGCGCTCGTCCTGTGGCGGCGATGACGGATCGTTGCGGGTGTCGGGAACGTGGTCGACTCGATCTGCCCGTTTGCGACCGGTTGTCCCCGGAGCGTGATCGCACCGGGGCGGGCTGCAACACGCAACCGTTCGCATGCACGGACGCGGCGAACCATTGCCCGCGGCACCGCGCATCGCCGAGCTGTTCTGTGGCGACGACAACGGCTGACTCGTCCATCGCCACGCCGACAGCGATCAAGGCTGAGCACAGATCGGACGACACTCCGCCGGTGATCCCGCACGCTCAGGGTTGCGGGCTGGCGGCGGAGCGTGCAGGCCCAGGTCCTGACGGCGGCTGATCGTCACTCGGGGAGCGCGTCGACGTTGCCGCCACAGATCACCACACCGACGCGAGCGTCGGGTGGTGGCGTCCACGCGCCGCTGGTCAGTGCGGCCAGCGCGGTCGCGCCGCCGGCCTCGGCGACGACGCGGGCCTCGCGCCACAGCCACCGTTGAGCGTCCCGGATGTCGTCGTCGGTGACGAGCGTCGAGGGCGGAACCGCGTCGCGCAGGATGCGCCAGGCGATCGTCCCGAGGTGTGGGGCACCGAGGCTCGTGCGGGCGATGCCCCCAGCCGGTGTCGCCACGGGCCCGCCCGCGTGCTGGGCGTCGTACAGGGTCGGGCAGCCCTCGGGCTCGACGGGCACGACCGTCGCATCGCTGTCGTGCAGGGCGAGAGCGATCCCCGCGGCGAGCCCGCCACCGCCGACGGCAACCAGCCAATGGGTGACGCCGGGTGCATCGCTCGACAGCTCGATGCCGAGCGTCGCTTGGCCGTCGATCGTCGGTTGCTGGTCGTACGGGTGGATCAGCGGCCAACCGCGCTCGGCGACGAGTTGTTCGGCGAGAGCGAATGCGTCGGCCGGGACGTCGCCGTGCTCGACGACATCCGCGCCGGCCGCGCGCATGGCCGCCAGCGTCGCCGCCGCTGCGGTCGTCGGCACGACGATGGTCGCGTGGCGCCCGAGACGCTGTGCGGCCCAGGCCACGGCAAGGCCGTGGTTGCCACCCGAACAGGCGATCACCGACGATGCTTCGGTCTGCAGCAGGGAATTGATCGCGCCGCGCGCCTTGAACGAACCGGTCACCTGCAGCACCTCCAACTTGCAGGTGACGATGACCGGTGAGGCGGCCATCGGGAGAGGGACGCGGACGTTCACGCACGGCGTCCACCGGACGTAACCGGCGATGCGCGAGGCCGCGCGACGGATCGCCGCCGCGGCGGTAGCTGGGTCGTCGAGTCGCGAGCCGGCTGGTCGGTTCGATCGAGCTGCCACGGGTCCCACGGTACGGCGGCCGGCCTGCCGCCCGGCGCTGTCGATGCTGGCCGCGTCGCGACAGGTTGTGTCGACCGCTCAACCTGGCACTGCGCTCAACGCCACCGGTCGCAACGGCGCGATGGCTCGCGACTGCGTTCCAACTCGAATGCGCGGGCGGGGTTGACAGTTTAAGGCAGTTGGCACATACTGCGGTCCATGTCGCAGCGTGGGGAACGGGGCCGTCAGGCGCTGATCGAGGTCGCCGAACAGCTCTTCGCCGAGCGGGGGATCGAGTCGGTGTCGATGCGCGACATCTCCGCCGCGGCAGGGCAGCGGAACCACTCGGCGGCGCAGTACCACTTCGGCGATCGGGCCGGGCTTGTGGCGGCAGTTTTCGATCACCGCATGCGCGAGGTCAACCTGCGCCGCCATGGACGGCTCGACGACCTCGAGGCGAACGGCTCGGCCGGCGACCTGATCGGCCTCGTCGATGCGACGATCCGTCCGCTCGTCGAGGTCGTCGCCGAAACCGCTGGTTGGTACGCCCGCTTCCTCGTGCGCACCAGGTGGGATGCGTTCGCCCAGCGGGTCGTCGCCGACGTCCCCGTGCTGGCGAGCTACCGACGCGCGGTCGATCTGATCGCTCGCCGACTCGACGGGCCGCCCGACCTCCGCGTCGACCGGCTCGACCAGATGGCGACGCTGTTCATCGGCACCATCGCCGGCTGGGAGTGGCGCCGGCACAACGGTCACCAGGTCCCGTCGCCCGACGCACTGTGCAACGACGTGGTCGCCACCTCTCACGCCGTCCTCACCGCACGAGTCCTCGTGCCAGACAACCTCAGGAGCCGTCCATGACGAACACCATGACCACGACAGCCATGACAACGACTGCGACCACGTCGTTCCGCGCCGGCCTGCGCTACGGGCCACAGGTGGCACCCCGGGTGCCGGCGAATTGGGTCGACGAGCCGTACACCCGCTTCGAACTCCGGCCCACGACCCCGACGATCGGCGCGGAGGTGGTCGGGATCGACCTCACCGCACTCGACGAGGAGACGTTCGCCGACCTCCATCGCGCGTTGCTCGAGTGGAAGGTGCTGTTCGTGCGTGGCTCCGGGCTGGATCCCGACTCGCACGCCGCCCTCGGCGCCCGGTGG
>JBDTYA010000259.1:0-3872 GCA_040005915.1 Ilumatobacteraceae bacterium | reverse complement strand
CCTGCGTCACCTCCGATCCGAAGAGCACGCCGGCGACCACCGGCACCACTCCCACCGGCACCACTCCCACCGGCACCGTCGGCACCTCGGGCGGCTCGTCGACGACGCTCGCGTCCGCCGCCACAGTCGCGCCGACCACCACGGCTGCCGGCGGTCCGTCGCGGTTGCCCAGCACGGCGAACACGGCACCGACCACCACTGCTCCGGCCAGTACGACCACGACCGCGTCAGGGTCGACCACCACCGTGGCCGGCACCAACACCACGACGCCCGGCGCGACCCCCACCACCGTTGCCGGTAACACTTCCAACTCGATTCCCGACGTCCCGCCCGACCAGCCCGGCTTCCTGCCGGCACGCGGTGGAAGTGTCTGTTACGTCGGCCCGGCCGGTGGCACGGGCGAGGTGTTCCAGGACGACGCGACCGCTCGCATCCTGTCCGGCGAGGGCTGGGGCGTCACGGTCAGCCTGCGCAGCGGAGCCGGTGGCGAAGACGTGTGGAACTCGATCGCCTCGGAGTGCTTCAACGCCACCGCCTCGTGCCCGACGCGGCAGTTGGCCATCGTGCTCGACGGCGAAGTGATCTCGGCGCCCACGGTGCAGCAGGCCCAGTTCTCCGGCAGCGTGCAGATCACAGGCAGCTTCAAGGAGGCGGAGGCCCGCAACCTGGCCCGCGTGCTCAACAGCGGTTCGCTGCCCGTCAAGCTCGAGACGCAGGCGGTTCAAACGGTGTCGCCGACTCTCGGCAAGGATTCGCTGCGAGCTGCGTGGATCGCCGGCGTCGTCGGCATCGGCCTGGTGTTCATCTTCATGCTGCTCTACTACCGATTGCTCGGCCTCATCGTCGCCGCCGGGCTCGCCGTGTCGGGTGCGTTGATCTGGACGGTCATCTCCTTCCTCTCCAAGACGCAAGGCCTCGCCCTGTCACTGGCGGGCATCGCCGGCCTCATCGTCTCGGTCGGTGTCACGGTCGACTCGTACGTCGTGTTCTTCGAACGATTGAAGGACGAGGTGCGCGCCGGGAGATCCATGCGCAACAGCGCCCAGCGTGGCTTCGCCGGTGCCTGGCACACGATCGTCGTCGCCGACATGGTGTCGCTGATCGGCGCCGGCGTGCTGTGGTACCTCACGGTGGGCTCGGTGCGCGGCTTCGCCTTCTTCCTCGGCCTGTCGACACTGTGCGATCTGCTCGTCGCCTACTGCTTCACACGGCCGGCCGTGCTGCTGCTGGCTCGCACCGAGTGGATGTCACGGCGCAAGGTGATGGGCATCGAGGTCTCTTCGGCAGGAGCGTCGTCGTGAGCACCGAGGTGCTGCCCGGCATCCACGAACGTCGCGGCCTGGGTGGCCGTCTGTACCACGGTGAGACAGCGATCGACTTCTACGGCCGGCGTTGGTGGGGGCTCACCCTGTCGGCGGTGTTGCTGCTCGTCACGGTCGTCTCGTTGTTCGCCCAGGGCCTCAACCTCGGCCTCGACTTCGAGGGCGGTGTTGCCTGGGAGGTGCCGGCGGCCAACGTCAACATCGCGCAGGCTCGCTCGATCCTCAGCGACCACGGGATCAACGGCACCGACGCCAAGGTTCAGGAGCGCACGTCCGCAGCCGGCTCTGTCCTGTTGATCCAGGTCGGCGATCAACCGGTGGCGAAGCGGCAAGAGGTGCAAGCGGCGTTGGCGACGGCCGCCAAAGTCGACACAGAATCGGTCAGCGTCAACTCCGTCAGCTCGACGTGGGGGCGCAGCATCACCGAGAAGGCTGTCAGGGCACTGGTCATCTTCTTGGTGCTCGTTGCGTTGTTCATCGCCTGGCGACTCGAATGGCGAATGGCCCTGGCCGCCATCATCGCCATGTTGCACGACGTGTTGATCAGCGTCGGTGTCTACTCGATATTCAGATTCGAGGTCACCCCGGCAACGGTGGTCGCCTTCTTGACCATCCTCGGCTTCTCGTTGTACGACACCATCGTCGTGTTCGACAAGGTCAACGACAACACCGATCGATTCTCGGGCACCCGCGTGCCGTATGCCGACGTGATCAACGTCTCGATGAACCAGGTGTTGATGAGATCGATCAACACCAGCCTGGCCGCCGTGCTGCCGGTGTTGTCCCTGCTGATCCTGGGCGCCGAGATCCTGGGAGCCATCACGCTTCGCGAGTTCGCACTGGCGTTGCTGGTCGGTCTGCTCACCGGCTCGTACTCGTCGATCTTCGTGGCCTCGCCGTTGCTGGCGATGTTCAAGGAACGCGAGCCGAGGTATCGCCACATCCGCGGGCCGCACGCAACCGGGCTCGAGCTCGAGCGATTGGTACTCGGCGGTACCCCAGCGGCTCGACGCGACGTCGGGCGTCAGCGGGTCGACGGCAGCGGTGGCGAGATCATCCTGCCGCCCACGCAGAGGCCGACCGAGTCGTTGCTCACCCATCCGCCCCGACCGCGGAAGAAGAAGCGTCGCACCAGCTGAGGCACGGTAGCGTGAGCCCGTATGGCATCCAACGGCCACTGGCTCACCGAACTCGTGCGTGACATCGACGACTTTCCGACACAGGGCGTCAGCTTCCGCGATATCACGCCACTGCTCGGCGACGCCAAGGGTTTCGGCCGGGCCATCGACGAGTTGGCCGACGTGTTCGAAGGCGTGCAGGTCGATCGCGTGCTGGGCATGGAGGCCCGTGGCTTCATCATCGCCGCGCCTATGGCGTACCGCATGGGTTGTGGCTTCGTGCCGGTCCGCAAGGCCGGGAAGTTGCCGTGGGCCGTGGTGCGCGAGGAGTACTCGCTGGAGTACGGCCGTGACAAGCTCGAGATCCACCGCGATGCCATTCGTCCGGGCGAGCACATCCTGGTGATCGACGATGTATTGGCCACCGGCGGCACTGCTGCCGCGACGGTCAGGCTCGTCGAGGCCCTTGGTGGCGTAGTCGTCGGCGTGGGTGTGCTGATCGAGCTCGAAGATCTCGGTGGCCGGGATCGGTTGCATGGTCACCGCGTCGAAAGCCTTGCCAGGTACTGAGGTCTCGCCGTGGCCGCCGTCGATCGTGTGCTTCCGTGGCGGAGGCACCAGAACGTCACCGCTGACGAGCTGACGCCGCTGCTCAGTGCGTACCGTCGCCGCCACCCGAAGGCACCGGTGGCGATGATCAACCGCGCCTACGAGACAGCCAAGGAAGCCCATCGTCACCAGTCCCGCGGCAGTGGCGAGAGCTACATCAACCACCCGCTGGCAGTTGCCCGCATCGTCGCCGACATCGGCCTCGACGAGATCTCACTCGCCGCGGCGTTGCTGCACGACGCTGTCGAGGACACCGAGATCACCCTCGCCGATGTCGAGGCCTCGTTCGGCGCCGAGGTGGCCGCGATCGTCGATGGCGTCACCAAGCTCGAGCGTTTGCAGTTCGACTCGAAAGAGGCGCAGCAGGCGGCGACCATGCGCAAGATGCTCGTGGCCATGGCTCGCGACCTGCGGGTGCTCATCATCAAGTTGGCCGACCGTCTGCACAACATGCGCACCATTGCGGCGATGCCCAGCGAGAAGCAGCGGCGCATCGCCCAGGAGACGCTCGACATCTACGCGCCGCTGGCCCACCGTCTCGGGATGCAGGAGCTCAAGCAGCAGCTCGAAGACCTCTCGTTCGCCTCGTTGTTCCCGAAGCGTTTCGCCGAGCTCGACCACCTCGTCAGCACTCGTACGCCCGAGCGCGAGGTGTATCTGGCCAAGGCCATCGCCGAGGTGGGCAGCCGCCTGCACGACCTCAACATCGAGGCAGAGGTCACGGGGCGCGGCAAGCACCTGTGGAGCATCTACGAGAAGATGATGCAGAAGGGCAAGGAGTTCGACGACATCTTCGACCTCGTCGCCATCCGCGTCATCGTCG
>JBDTYA010000258.1:0-3662 GCA_040005915.1 Ilumatobacteraceae bacterium | reverse complement strand
GCCCAAGGAATGCGCACGATGTTGCGCGAAGGAATGGCGTTGGTCGAGAACGACGTCACGACAGTCCCCGAAGTCATCAAGACCCTGTACGCCAACTAGGAGCCCAGAACAATGCCAAGGTTCGCATATGCCGCCATCGACGCCACCGGCGCGTCCGTCGAAGGTGTGACCAAAGCCGACACGCTCGGTGACGCGCGCGCTGCCCTGTTGGATCAAAACCTTTATCCGGTGAAGATCCAGGAGAAGCGCGGTGCGCTCGACTTCGAGTTGACGAAGGAGAAGGTCAAGAAGAAGGAGTTGATGCACTTCACGCGTCAGCTCGCCGTCTTCGTCAAGGCCGGCATCCCCATCACCGAGGCGATGCAGATCATCGGTGACGAGACCGAGGACGTCGCGTTGCAACGCACGATCACGGCGATGGTCGACGATCTGCGCAACGGTGGCACGTTGTCAGAGGTCGCCGGCAAGCATCCGCAGGCGTTCCCGGACTACTACATCGGCATCATGCAATCGGCCGAGCTGACCGGCAACCTCGACGACACGCTGGAGAGCCTCGCCGGCTACCTCGAGCGTGAAATCGAGACGAGGTCGAAGGTCGTGTCGGCGCTGTCGTACCCCGGTGTCGTCATGGCCATGGCCATGGTGACGGTCGTGATCCTGGCCGGCTACGTGCTGCCCCAGTTCAAGCCGTTGTTCGCCGAGCTCAATGCCGATCTGCCGTTGACGACACGCAGCCTGCTGTTCGTCGCCACGCTGTTCAGCACGTTGTGGTACATCCCCTTCAGCGTGTTCTGCGGCTTCATGGGCATCATGTACTGGCTGTTCAAGACAGACGGCGGAAAGCTGGTCAAGGACCGATTGGTGCTGAGGATCCCGATCATCAAGGGCATCGTCGAATACGCCATCCTCGAACGCTTCTGCCGAATCCTCGCCGCCATGGTCAAGGCCGGTGTGCCGCTGCCGGAGGGCATGAAGACCACGACCGCATCGACATCCAACTCGGTGTTCCGCGAACGACTGGAGATCGCCCAGATCGAGATGGTCGAGGGTGGCGGGTTCTCCAAGCCACTCGCCGCCACCGAACTGTTCCCCGGCGCTGCCAAGCAGATGTTCAAGGTCGGTGAGGAGACGGGCACGCTCGACAAGCAGTTGGAGGTGGCCAGTCTCTACTTCGACCGCGAGCTCGAGAGTCGTATCAAGAAGTTCACGACGATGTTCGAGCCGTTGATGATCATCTTCGTCGGCCTCATCGTCGGCTTCGTCGCCGTCGCTCTCGTGCAAGCCATGTATGGCGTTCTCGACGGAGCCAAGGCCACCTGATCCGGCAGCGTCAGGTCAGCGGCGCATGAACAGATCGATGCACCGCTGACCGACGAACACCGCGACGATCGTGCCCAGCGCCAGGAATGGCCCGAACGGCACGGCGGTCTTCCGCCCGGCACGGCCGGCAGCCATCATGGCCACGCCGACGACCGCGCCGACGAAGAACCCGATGAACAACCCGACAGCCACAAGGCCGGGGTTGAGCCAGCCGAGGTAGGCGCCGAGCAGCGGTGACAATCGAACGTCGCCGTCGCCCATCCCGCCGTGGCTGGCGATGTACACGATGCCCATGAACGCCAGAGCGCAGCCGGCACCGAGCAGCATCATCCACATCCGCCGCGGCTCGTGACGGACGAGGGCTGCGAGGCACAGCAGCGGGACGCCGATCGCCGCTGTCACGTAGATGATCTGCCGCGGCAGCCGCTTCGTGCGGAGGTCGATCCAGCTGAGACCGATCAGGCCGACGGCCAGGACACAGAAGGCCGGGAGCGCCCAGTCGAGCCCGAACTTCCATGCAAACAATCCGAACACCAAGCTCGTAAGCAACTCAAGGATCAACGGTTCCGTGCCGATGTTGATACGACACCGACGACACCTGCCCCGCAGTGCGAGCCAGCTGAACACCGGAACCAGATCTCGGAAGCCAAGGTCGAGGCCGCAGTTTCCGCAAGCCGAACCAGGGGAGACGATCGATGCGCCACGCGGCACACGATCGACAACCACGGTGAGGAATGAACCGAACAACAGGCCGTACGCGGCAGCAATAGCGATCGTCATAAGTAGTAGAGCCACTCCTCGGGGCGGCGGGCAACACGGGAGGCTAGTCCGATGTTCAATCCAGACCAGGCGTTGGTCACGTTGCTACAGGCAACAGTGGCTGCAGGTGCCAGCGACTTGCACCTCTCCGTCGGACGGCCGCCAACGGCACGTCGCGACGGCACGCTCGTGCCATTCGACGGTGTCAGCGTGCTGACCCCACAGGACACCGAGCGCATCGTGTTCTCGTTGCTGCAGGACTTTCAACGAGCCGAGCTCGACGACGTGCAACAAGTCGACTTCTCGTTCGGCCTCGAAGGTCTCGGCCGATTCCGTGCCAACGCCTTCAAGCAGCGCAACACGTACGCCCTCGCCCTCCGCGTGGTGCCCTACCGCGTTCGTTCGCTGGAGGAGCTGGGCGCACCCGACGCAGCCACCGAGCTGCTGAACCGGCCCTACGGCCTGGTGCTCGTAGTGGGCCCGACCGGCTCCGGTAAGAGCACGACCCTGGCGGCGATGATCGACCGGATCAACGCGACCCGCCCGGTGCACATCCTGACGATCGAAGACCCGGTCGAGTACTTGCACGCGCACAAGATGGCGATGGTCAACCAGCGCGAGGTCGGCACCGACGTGCAGAGCTTCACCGATGGCCTGCGCAGCGCACTGCGCGAGGACCCCGACGTCATCCTCCTCGGCGAAATGCGCGACCTCGACTCGATCGCCATCACGCTGACCCTGGCCGAGACCGGTCACCTGGTGTTCGGTACGTTGCACACCAACGACGCCGCGCAGGCCCTCGACCGCATCGTCGACGTCTTTCCGCCCGAGCGCCGCGACCAGATCCAGATCATGCTCGCCGGTTCTCTGCAGGGAGTCATCAGTCAGCGCTTGCTGCCCGCAGAAGGTGGCGGTCGCGTGGCGGCGTACGAAGTGCTGATCGCCAACGACGCGGTTCGAAACCTCGTGCGTGAAGGCAAGTCGCGTCAGCTGCGCAACACCATGATCTCCGGCCAGCAAGATGGCATGCAGACCATCGAGATGGACCTCGCCCGCCTCGTGGCCAGTGGCATCATCAGCTTCGAGACCGCAGCCGGCGCCAGCGCCTTCCCCAAGGAGATCATGGCGCAGGCCGCGACGGCACGCTCGCAGATGCAGGCGGCCGCAACGGTCGCCGCCGGGCAGGCCGCGACGACCGGTTCCGGACAACTGATCGGCGTCTGACGCCGCACGCAACATGGTCGCCGCGAAGCTTCCCTACAAGACGCTGGGCGGCATCGTGCCGTGCCCCGGCGGTTGGCTGATCGTTCCGGCGCGCCTTGCCGGCGTCACGGTGAACGCCGAAGAGCCCGAGGTCGTCCGACAGCTGCTCGACGTCCTGGAGTACAAGCCGAAGTTCGATGCCGCCGCCATCTACGCACCTGTCGGGTTCAACGAGGAGCCGGCCGGACCGTACCGGCCCTGCGAACTTGAAGCGCGGGAGTTGATCGGATGGCCGAGGGTCGTCGGTGTCGGGGCAATGCCGTCGCGCGCCGCGTTGCGCGCCCGTTCGCGCGAGGCCGCCCGAGAGCTCGAGCCGTGGC
>JBDTYA010000257.1:0-9318 GCA_040005915.1 Ilumatobacteraceae bacterium | reverse complement strand
TCGTGCGCAACTCGGCCGAGAACCTGGCCAGCACCTCGTTGGAGCTCGGCGGGAAATCACCGTTCGTCGTGTTCGCCGATGCCGACCTCGAGAGTGCAGCCAACGCGCAGGTCGCCGGCATCTTCGCTGCAGCAGGGCAGAGCTGCGTTGCCGGTTCGCGACTGATCGTCGAGGCGTCGGTGAAACAACAGTTCCTCGCGATCCTGCAGGCGAAGGCCGAAGCAGTTCGGATGGGCCCGCCCGACGACCGCTCGACCGAGGTCGGGCCGTTGTGCACCGACCGTCAGCGGCGGCTGATCGAAACGGTCGTCGACGCATCGGTCGCCGCAGGCGCCACGCTGATCACCGGTGGCCGAGCCGTCGATCGCCCGGGCTTCTACTTCCCACCGACCATCCTCGATTGCGATGCGGTCTCGGCACCGGCGACCACGACCGAGTTGTTCGGGCCAGTGCTCACCGTGCAGTCGTTCGTCAACGAGGACGAAGCCGTCGAACTCGCCAACGACACCCCGTTCGGGCTCGCAGCCGGCGTGTTCACCCAGAACCTCACGCGGGCTCATCGCATGATCAAGCGCATCATCGCCGGGGTGGTGTGGGTCAACACATATCGCGCCGTCTCCCCCATCGCCCCGTTCGGCGGCTACGGCATGTCGGGCCATGGCCGCGAAGGCGGTCTCGCCGCCGCACTCGACTTCACTCGCACCAAGACGGTTTGGCTCCGAACGTCCGACGACGCGATCCCCGACCCATTCGTGATGCGCTAGTTTCGGGATCAAGTTCCCCGACGGATGGTGCACAGCGGAATGACCTCTCGACTCATCAGTCTCTGCTTCGACGCAAACGATCCGCTTCTCCTGGCGCGCTTCTGGGCCGAGGCGCTGCGCTGGGAGATCGAGGATGAGACCGAGGAAGAGGTCGTGCTGCTGCCGACCGATGGCACCCGATTCCGGCTCCTCTTCCTGCCGGTCCCCGAGAGGAAAAGCGAGAAGAACCGGATCCACCTCGATCTGACGACCACTTCCATCGATGACCAGAGGGAGACGGTCGAGCGGTTGATCGAGGCCGGCGGCAAACACGTCGACGTCGGTCAGGGCCTCGCCGATCGTCATGTCGTGCTCGCCGATCCCGAAGGTAACGAGTTCTGTGTGATCGAACCGGAGAACTCTTTCCTCGCCGGATGCGGGCGCCTCGGATCCATCACGTGCGACGGCTCGCCCGGGGTCGGGTACTTCTGGGGCCGAGCGCTGGGTTGGGCGTTGGTCTGGGACCAGGACGAGGAGACCGCGATCCGGGCCGCGGACGGCACCGGCCCGTTCATCACGTGGGGTCCGCCGGTCCTGGCGAAAAAGACCAAGAACCGGCTGCACCTCGACATCGCCCCGCCGCTTGCCGACAGTCAACAGGGCGAGGTCGACCGCCTCGCCTCCCTGGGAGCGCGTCACGTTGACATCGGCCAGGGTGACGTGACGTGGGTGGTCATGGCCGACCCCGACGGCAACGAGTTCTGCGTCTTGACTCCGCGATAGCGATCTCCGCCCCGTTCGGCAAAGCGCTACGTTGCAACGACCTCGAAGGGGATGTGCATGCCGTGGTTGTAGTGCGTTGGGAGGTTGCAGACCAGTTGATAGTGCCCCGGCGCCAGAGAGATGATGGTCGATTGAACGGCGCCGGGAGCGTATTCCGAGATCTCGCCGGGTGACGACACCCCTGGTGCGTCTTCGTTGAACTTGCTGCCCGCGAGAGGGATCTCGCCATCGGGATAGTCGGTGCGGATGATCACCAATTCGTGCTCGGTCGTGCCCAGGTTGACGGTGGTGAACTTCACCGGCCCGGCGTGCACCTTCTGAATGTCGGCCGTGATCTTCCATTCGCGTTCTGTTGTGTTGACGGCCACTCCGCCGGGTGGTGGAGTGCCGCTCGGTGTCATCGGACCTCCGGCATCATTGCGATCCTCGCCGCACGCCGAGCCCGCTCCAATCAGAAGGACACACGCCCAGACCGCTGCCCGTCTCATTCGCCTCGCTCCCCAACCGTCCTAGTGTCCCGAGGTTCAGGCTAAAGGCTTAAGCCCTGGGTTGTAAAGGTGGAGCCTGTTCCAGGTTGCCTTCATGTTCGCGTGACTTTTGCCGATGAATCAACGGGGCGTCGAACGACTCGAGGAACGCATGGTGACAATCGCAACGATACGGCGCAGCAGCGGCACCGATCCGTTCGTGCGCCTTCGTCGACTTGGAGCCTTGCTCGGCTGTGCCTTGTCACTCGTCGCGTGCAGCGGCCTGAGCAAGGACGACAGCTCGGCGGGTCACGGGGATGTGGCAGCTGTAGCCGGTTGGACTCGCATCGCGACGACCCGGAGCTACCTCGTGGTGGCAAACGTGCTCCCGGGTGAAGTCATGTTCACTGCCGCCGAGGCCGAAGCCGCCCACCCCACGGAGGGCGAACTGATCATCCGCGGGATCGGTGATCGCGTCGGACCGAATGTTCGACACGTCGAGGCTCACGTCTACGACCGCGCTACGGGGCTGCCCTTGAGCAATGTCAAGCCGACGATTTCGTTGCTCAATCTCACGACCGGCGATCACATTGAGGTCGAGTCGACGTTGATGCAGGACGTCAACATCGGCGCCCCCGACATCCACTACGGCAACAACATCGCCGTGGTGGGCAACAGCGACGTGCGACTGACGGTCACCATCAACGATGAAGAGGTGACGCTCGATGGCCACCTCGACTGAGCGACGCACGATCCGCCAACGCGTGATCGATCTGCCGGTTGGACGCAAACTCCAAGCCGGTTTCGCGGCCTTGACCGGAATCCTGGTGCTCGTCATCGGCTGCTTGTTCCTCACCGTGGCACGCCTCGGCGCGGCGAACGATCACCTCGTCGGTGTCGCTGACCTCCAAACACAATCCGCAGACCAGCTCCGCTTTGCGGCAGCCGAGCTACGTTCTGCCCAGCAGGCCTACGTGGTCGGCTGGCCGACCACGCGAACCCAGTTCGAGCAATCGGCGGTGCAGTTCGAAGCCGCCCTACAGGCCCTCCGACACCACCAGAGCACCCCGCAGGCAGCGGCTCTCATCGACAAGATCGCCACCGGTTACCAGACGTTCCTGAGCACCGACCAACTCATCGGCGAAGCGCTGCAACGTGACGAGCCGGTATTGGCCCGCAACCTGACGTTGGGCGCAGAGAGCCTTGCCTTCGGGTTCATGGCGGAGGACGCTTCGAAGCTCGGCGACCTGGCGCAAACGGAGCAAGCCGACGCGGTCGCTCGCTTCGATGCAACGTCCTCCGATGCCCGTTACCTCGGGATCATCCTGGGGATCGCGGCCCTTGCCGTCATGGCAATCGCGACCTCGATCATCACCAGGCTGATTCGCAACCCTCTCCTTCGCGTGCAACAAGCAGCCGAGCGCGCTGCCGAGGGAGACCTCGAAGCCGAAGCCGACGTCACTGGCGACGACGAGACCGGACGTCTCGCACGCGCGTTCAACACGATGCTCAGCAAGCTCCGGCTCCGCGAAGAGGCCCTTCGCGCGGAGCACCGCCGGCAGGAGACGACGGCCAAGATCCACAGAGCGCTGGAGATGTCCGACGACGAGCCGACCGCTCTGCAAGTGATCGGACTCACCATGGCAGACGCCCTGCCCGGCTACTCCGCCGAGCTGCTACTGGCCGACAACAGCAAATCGAACCTCGAACAAGCAGTCGTCGCCGGAGACAATCCTGACGGACCGGGCTGTCCGGTCGGTTCGCCGTTCTCCTGCGTTGCCGTACGCAGCGGCTCCGCAGTCACCTTCGCCTCCAGCACCGCAGTCGATGCGTGCCCGCACCTGCGCAACCGGGGTGTGACGCCCTGCTCAGCCGTCTGTGTGCCGGTCACGTTCATGGGTCGAGCGATGGGCGTGATCCACGCCGTGGGAACCGAACACGAACTGCCAACCGATCTCGACATCGATGCGCTCACGAGCCTGTCGACACAGGCCGGTGCGAGGATCGGCATGCTGCGGACCATGACCCGAACGCAGGAACAGGCTTCCACGGACTCCCTCACCGGCCTCATGAACCGGCGCACGTTCCAGACCCGCATTCGCTCCATGCGCCGAAGCGACACACCATTCGTGTTGGTCATGGCCGACATCGACCACTTCAAACGAGTCAATGACACCCATGGCCACGAAACCGGCGATCGCGCCCTCAAGACGTTTTGCGAGATCGCCAAAGCAGCCCTACGCAGCACCGACCTGATGGCCAGATGGGGCGGCGAGGAATTCGCTTTCGCGTTCTCCCACCTCGACGCGACCCAGACACGAGACGCCATCGAGCGGATCGGCTTGGAACTCGCCGCTCGCCTCTCGACGAGCGACCTGCCGGGCTTCACGGTGAGCTACGGCATCGTCGCGGCCGACGCCTGCGCCAGCCTCGAAGACGCGATTCGCCTCGCCGACGATGCCTTGTACGAGGCCAAAGCCAAAGGTCGCAACTGTTCCGTCATCGCGCTCACCGATCCTCTCCTGGTGGCCACCGCGCCAGTGATACGCACAGCCGAACGACAGCGCTCGACCACCCCCGGCGTCCTCGCCAGCCTCGTCAGCGACGACGATCCCTCAGACCACTGACCTGTCCGAGAGTCGCAGCAACCGACTCTCGACGTAGCCCGGGTCACACGGGTGGCCTGTATCGAAGTGATGCAAGCCACCCGTGTGTGAGCTGTCGTCGACAGCGGCCTCAGGTGGCGACGATGCCAACTGTTCCGACGGGCAACGCCGCCGAAGTCGCCACCAGCGTCAGCGATCCATCGCCGGCGATGCGGAAACCGTTGATGACGTGGAACCCATCGGTGAGGTCGTAGAAGAACCCGCCGTCGCCGGTCACGATCTCGTCAAGCGGGTGGCTTCCTGCACCGAGCGATGCCGAAACTCCATCACCCGCGAGCAGCGCCAGGCCGCCATCGTGCGCGACCGAGAACCCGGAGATCGTGCCGGCACCCGCGTTGGCGGTGTAGGCGAAGCGCCCGTTGGGCGTGACGACCAGCCAGCACGGAGCAGCGTTTCCGGTCGGTACGGCGCCGCTGATCACCGACAGTTCTCCCAGGCGTCCCACGGAATACGACGACGCCGAGCCGCTGGCGTTCGAGACGACGACGTGCCCGTGCCGATCGAAGTCGAACCCGAAAGGCACCGCGCCGGCAGATGGACTGGCGACCGCGTGGCCGGCCAGTCCCTTGCGGCCGACGCGGAAGGTGTCGATGGTGTTGGAGCCCTTTTCGGTGACGACGAGGACGTCCCCGTCCGGCGAGAACGACACTTGCGCCGGCCCGGCGGCGCCGGCGCTCAGAGGCCGCGTGGAGCCTGCGATCGGAAGCAGGTGGTGGGATTCGACGCGAAAGGCCGTGATGTTGGGAACGTCGCCGGCATTCAGGACGTACAACAGGTGGTCGTGCACGGTGAGGCTGATCGGCGTCGCGCCGCCTGAGGCGACCGTGGCCTCCAAAGAGAGACGGTGGTCGCGAACCTTGAATTCGCTGATGGAGTTGCTGGCCGCGTTGACAGCGAAGAGGTGGTCGCCGTCCAGCGCCAGGGCTCCCTGCGAACCGAGCCCCGCACCGGTTCCGACGCCGTCGGTCGCGTATGCCCCCTGCGCGGTCAAGGTCCCGTCAGCCGCGCGACCGAACGCGAGGATCTCATTGCCGTTCGGGGAGTTGCTGAGCGTGTACACAGCCCCCACGCTGTGATCGGATCGATCGCCGTTGTCGGCGAATGCAGTAGATGCCAGGGCGCCGGACGCGCTCGAAGCAACGAGGACGGCAAGGGCGATTTGCTTGCGTAAGCGAATCATGTACGAACTCCTTCGGGTGTTGAGCCGGGCGATTCCCAGCACACCTGTGCAGTCCGAGCGATGTCCGGCGCGTTACAACGTGGCCCGACGAAAACCCGGTGCAGCCGTGGTGTGCCCTCGTGCGCCGGTCACCGCATACACGACGGTGAACACCGCGAAGTTGACGAGAACCACACAAGGTCCCGAGGCGATGTCGAGGTGATAGCTCAGGTACATGCCGACGAGTCCCGTCAGCGCGCCGATGGTGGTCGACAGCACCAACATCCGTCCGAACGAGTTCGTCAGCATCCGCGCCACGGTGGGTGGAATGACGAGGACGGCGGCGATCAAGGTGACGCCGAGAACCTTCATGCTCGACAGGATCGCGAAGCTGAGCAACAACATCAGGAGCGCATCCATGCGCGACGTACTGACGCCGAACACGTCGGCAACCTCGGGATCGAACGTGGCAAAGAGGAGCGGGCGGTAGAACACGACGATCACGACCGCTGTCGCCAGGGCGACGCCGACGATGATCCAGACGTCGCCGCGCGACACACCCAGAACGCTGCCGAAGACTGTTGCCTCGATGCTCTGCTTGACCCTCGAGTAGAGGCCGAGAAGGGCGATCCCGAAGGCGAAGCTGGCGGTCGTTATCACGCCGATGGCGGCGTCGGCGCCGATGATGCGTCGTCGCGTGACGCGGCTCACCGACAGGCCCGACGCAAGGCCCCAGACGCCCGCCCCGATGAAGAAGTTGACGCCGATCGCGGCGCAGATCGCTGCGCCGCCGAATATCGCGTGCGAGAGCCCATGACCGATGTAGCTCATACCGCGAAGGGTCACGTAGACCCCGAGAAGGCCGCACAGTGCTCCGGCAACGGTGCAGACGATGAGCGCATGTCGCAGGAATGCGAATTGGAACGGTTCGGTGAGGGTTTGCCACATCACGAGGCTCCGGTGAGCGGCGAGTGGTGCCGCCGATCGACGACGAGTGGCATCCCGGCGTGAACGAGGACGTCCATCGGGGCGCCATATGTGAGTTCGAGGATCTCGGGTGTCAGGACCTCGAGAGCGGTGCCCATGCCCATCACGCGAGTGTGCAAGCACACAACATTCGGCAAGTGCGCGGCAATGCCGTTGAGGTCGTGTGTGCTCAGCACGATCGCCAGCCCCTCGGCATTGAGGTCTCCGAGGAGGTGGAGCACCTCGTGTCGGGTTCGAACGTCGACACCGGATGTCGGTTCGTCGAGCAACAACAGGTCCGGGGAGCTGAATAGGGCGCGGGCAATGAACACCCGTTGCTGTTGGCCGCCCGACAGCTGACGAATGTGTCGCCCGCTGAGATCGGCGATGCCGAGTCGACCGAGTACCTCTGCGACGCGTCGCTTTTCGGCCGACGATGCCCACGGCCACGTGCGCTTGGTCGGTGACGACATGAGAACGGTTTCGAACACTGTGACCGGGAAGTTCCAGTTGATCGATTCGACCTGTGGCACGTACCCCACCCGCAGCCCGGGCTGTCGTTCGACTGCACCTGACACCGGATGTGCCATCCCGAGGAGCATCTGGAGCATGGTGGTCTTCCCGGAACCAGAGGGGCCGACCAGACCGGTGAAATCACCGGGGCGCACCGCAAGGTTGATGCTGTCGAGCACCAGTGGTCCGTTCGGGTAACGGTATGAGACATCGTCGAGGCGTACCAATGGCGCGATCGACACCACGCGTTGACCGGTCGTCGAGCGGCTCATTGCGGGTAGTCGGCGGAGTCGGTGGATACGTCGGAGGTATCGAACGTGCCGAAGACGGAAGCGTCGCCGCCAAGGTTCTTCACGATCGCCGCGAAGTCGAACCTCATCAGGCCGAGATACGAATGATCGGGGTCGCCGGGAGCGCCGGGCAGGTCGTCGTCGCGCAGGACGTCGACGTACTTCGTTCCACTCTCACTCGCGATCTGCGCAAGAACCGAACTGGGGAACACTTCGGAGCCGAAGATCGCCGGAACGTCCTCCGACCTGATCTGCTCGATGAGGCCGGCCACCTCCTTGGGGGTCGGCTCCTCGAAGTCGGATACCTGTACTGCGCCGACCACTCGGTAGCCGTAGTGGATCGCGAAGTATGCGTAGGCATCGTGGTAGGTGAGCAGTTCGCGATTGGATGCAGGGACGGTTGAGGTCGCCTGCTGCATCATTGCGTCGAGCGCGTCGACCCTGGCCGCGTAGTGGGAGTAGTTGACGGCGTAGTAGCTCGCGTTTTCCGGATCGGCCCGCTGCATCGCCGCCGCGGCA
The DNA here is from genome assembly GCA_040005915.1 of Ilumatobacteraceae bacterium. Classification (GTDB taxonomy): domain Bacteria; phylum Actinomycetota; class Acidimicrobiia; order Acidimicrobiales; family Ilumatobacteraceae; genus JAENVT01. The sequence goes on along the minus strand of JBDTYA010000257.1, from coordinate 1,212 downwards.
ATTGCCGCGTAGCACTTCGCCATCGGTGGATCGGTCCACAGATGTGGGTTCGGCTTGCCGCCATCCTCGGGGAACGAGAAGTCGTAGATGTATTGGTCAGGTTTGATCGTCATCGTGCCCAGTTCCACGACTGCTGCTCCCTTCTGAAGGTTGCTCGCTGCGATCTCACGGGTCGGATCTTCCAGCTTGAGGCCGTTGACGAATACGAGGTCAGCGGTGGTCATCAACTTGGCGACGTTGGGCTTCGGCTCGTAGGTGTGCGAGTTCGTGCCTTCAGGGATGATTCCGTGCACATCGGCGCGGTCCCCGGCGATGTTGGCGACGATCGATGTGATCGGAGCCACGGTGGTGACGACCTGCAGTCGCTCGCCGGCAGGACGTCCTGTGGGCTGCCCCGTCGCAGGTCCGGCGGGGCAGACGAACGACCCCACCCGCGCTGCAGCACCGGCGGAACGCGATGTGCCCGCCGATGCAATCGACGAGTCTCGGGCGCAGGCCGACATGGCAACGATGAGCAGGACAAGCGCCGCGCCGAAACCACCACGGTGCGAGAGGTCTCGCTCATCCCGGCTCCACATCTACCTCGTCGGCTCCCTTGGATCATGGACGCCACGGCGAAGTCGACAGCTGTCCGGTCTTGTGCTCTGCACTGGCGTTCGTAGCCGAAACGAGAATGGATGAGGAAAATTTCACTCACTTCGCCACAGCCGACCACGTGTCGATCGTGACGTTCAACCACCCGGCGCAGTCCGACGGCCCGAGGCTTGAGAATTTCTGAACGATTTCAATCCGGATCGGGCACCGCCACGAACGAAGCAGACACATCAACACGGACCGCGCTCAGCGCCACGTTCGACGAGGAGGTTACATGTCAAGGCTTCAACAGGCACGAAACGCTGTGGGGTGGAAGAAGGGACTTGCCGGCGTGGCAGGACTCGCTCTGCTCTCCGGCGTGTTCATCAACGAGGGTGGCCCAGGAGGGGTCACGGCGTCGAGTCACCGCGAGGCACCGCTGATCGCGGGCGACCCCCGCGCCGACAACACCGACGTCTACGCGTTCGTCAGTCCCGACGACACCAACAGCGTGACGCTGATCTCCAACTGGATTCCCTTCGAGGAGCCGAACGGCGGGCCCAACTTCTATCCGTGGGCGGACAACACCCGCTACAACATCAAGATCGACAACGACGGCGACGCGGTTGCTGACCTCAC
>JBDTYA010000256.1:0-5679 GCA_040005915.1 Ilumatobacteraceae bacterium | reverse complement strand
AGCTGGCGGTCTGGGTGAACAACGTGTTGGCGAACGCTGCCGCCATCGACGCCGCCGCCAGCAGACCGAGTGTCGTCGCGTGGCGCTGGCTCATGCGGTCGGGCGGTGACCACCACGGCACTGTGTCATGATGCGGCCGGTGGCGCAACGCGTTGCGCATCGGTAGGGCGAAGAGCCATCCGAAGTAGGGGATGGCCAGTCGGTAGCGAATCGTCTGGTCGACGCTCGTTGCGGTCTCGACCACCGTGCGCTCGTACGCGACGAATGGTCCTTCGTGCTGCGCGAAGGTCGTCGTCGATCCGTCGGCACCGTCGGCTGCATCACCGATGACTTCTTCGACGAGGTCGTCGCGGGGAGTGAGAGCATGCTGCGCCGCCGGTGTGCCTGCCGGCCACGAGTGGTGCAACGTCCGTTCGCGGCGGGACACGCAACGAGGCTACTGGGCCTGACCAGCAAGGGGGCAGTGGTCGGCCACCGCCGACACCGGGATCGGCCATACTTGTGGGCCATGGATTCCGACCGCATTGTGATTCGCCGCGCTGCGCCGCTCCACGGTGAGGTCGTCGTTCCCGGTGCGAAGAACTCGGCCTTGAAGCTGATGGCGGCGACGCTGCTCGCCGACGGCGAGTACCGGTTGAGCAACGTGCCGGCCATCGCCGATGTAGCGATCATGAGCGATCTGCTCGCTGCGATCGGCGTGTCGACATCCTTCGACGGTGGCGGCTGCATCACGATGACCAACCGTGGCGACATCACGCCGGTCGCTCCGTACGAGCTGGTCGAACGCATCCGCGCATCGATCAACGTCCTCGGGCCGCTGCTCGGCCGGTGCGGTCGGGTGACGCTCTCACTGCCGGGTGGCGATGACTTCGGAAGCCGGCCCATCGACATGCACCTCAAGGGCCTCGAGGCGATGGGCGCGACGTTCGAGCTGCGGCACGGCTACGTCGAGGCCACCGCCGACCGCCTGCGCGGTGCCGACATCACCTTGGAGTTCCCCAGTGTGGGTGCCACCGAGAACATCCTCACCGCGGCAGTGCACGCCAAGGGCACCACCGTCATCGACAACGCGGCGCGCGAACCGGAGATCGCCGACCTGTGCGCGATGTTGACGTCGATGGGTGCCGACGTCGAGGGCGCCGGCTCGTCGACCGTGGTCGTGCACGGTGTCGAACCGGGCTCGTTGCATGCCGCCGATCACGCCGTCGTCGCCGATCGGATCCAGGCCGCGACCTACCTCGCCGCCGTCGCGGTCTGCGGAGGGGAGGTGGTGTTGCGCGGCGCCCGCTTCGAGCACATGGAGATGTTGCTGCGCCGCTTCGCCGACATGGGCGTGACGGTCACCTCGGTCGGCGACGGCCTAGCCGTGTGGGCCCACGAGCGGCTGCGGTCCATCGACGTCGCCACGTTGCCGTACCCCGGCATCGCCACCGACTACAAGCCGCTGATCGTGACGATGCTTTCGGTGGCCGACGGCGTCGGCATCGTCACCGAGAACCTCTACCCGGGCCGCTTCCGGTACGTCGAGGAACTACAGCGACTCGGTGCCGACATTCGCACCGATGGTCACCACGCAGTCGTGCGCGGTGTCGAGCGCCTCAGCGGCGCACCGGTGCGTGCCCCCGACATTCGCGCCGGCGCGGCCTTGGTGGTGGCCGGGCTGGTCGCCGAGGGCGAGACGGTGGTCAGCGGTGTACATCACGTCGACCGCGGCTACGACGACCTCGTCGGCCGGCTGGTCGGCATCGGCGCCGACATCGAACGCGCCTAGGGCTCGATGTTCGGCGAGGCCGGTTTGGTGCCTGTGGCCGCACCGTCGTTGGCGGGCTTCTGCTCGGCAGCTTCGGCGGCTCCGACGCGTTTGCGGGCCAGCATCAACAAACCGATGATGACGGCGATGGGGCCGAGCACGAGAAGGATCTCGTCCCAACCTCCCTGGTGGGCGATCATCCAGCGACCTCGTGCCATCCGGCACGCTGGGGAATGTGGAGTGACCAACGAAGCGTTGCCATAAGTCGCAATCCTACGGTCGGTGCTGCTTCAATGACAGCCGGCCTCCACCGAAAGAACGTCGACACCATGCGTGCGCAAGTCGAAGAAACCATCGAAGTCATCCGCCCCGCGCTGCAGGCCGACGGTGGCGACATCGTGCTGCGCGATGTCGACGAAGCGACGGGCGTCGTCACCGTGACGCTGGTGGGCGCTTGCGGTACGTGCCCGGCCAGCACTGGCACCCTGAAGGCCGGAATCGAGCGGATCATGCGAGATCGAATCGATGGCGTCACCGAAGTCGTCAACATCGACTAGATGGCAGGCCGCACCCGACCCGTCGCCGAGCTGTTCGGTGCTGCATGCGATGGCGATCGTTCCGCGTTGGCACGGTTGCTCTCACTGATCGAGCGTGGCAGCGACGAGGCCAAGGAGATCGCCCGTCTGGCCCACCCGCTGGGCGGCAAGGGGTACCTCGTCGGCCTCACCGGGGCCCCGGGCTCGGGTAAGAGCACACTCACCAGCGCCACGATCGGCCATCTGCGGGCAAGCGATCAGGAAGTGGCAGTGCTGGCCATCGACCCATCGTCGCCGTTCACCGGCGGGGCGATCCTCGGTGATCGTGTGCGCATGCAGGAGCACGCGACAGATCCCGGCGTGTTCATCCGCTCGATGGCGACCCGAGGCCATCTCGGCGGCTTGTCGTTGGCGACCCCCGAAGCAGCGCGGCTGCTCGACGCCGTCGGGCGCCCGTGGACGTTGATCGAGACGGTCGGCGTGGGGCAGGTCGAGGTGGAGATCGCCGGCAAGGCCGACACGACCGTGGTGGTCGTCAACCCGGGCTGGGGCGATTCGGTGCAGGCCAACAAGGCCGGGTTGATGGAGATCGCCGACATCTTCGTGATCAACAAGGCCGATCGCAAGGGCGTCGCCGAGACGCAACGCGATCTCGAGCAGATGCTGGAGCTGTCGGAGCTCGCGGACACCGCCTGGCGGCCGCCGATCCTGTGCACCGTTGCGACGACGGGTGAAGGTGTCGACGAGTATTGGGACGCTGTGCTGGCCCACCGCTCCGTGATCGAGGCCTCCGGTGAACTGGTCCGCCGCCGCAAGTTCCGCCTCGCCGAAGAGCTGCGCGAGATCGTCGCTCGCCGCCTCGAGCAACGTGCCCGCCAGCTGACATCGGGCGAGCGCTGGGATCAGTTGCAGGCCGATGTCGCCGAGCATCGCCTCGATCCGTGGACTGCCGCCGACGAGATGCTCAAGACGATCGGTGCATAGGGTGGCGGGATGTCAGAACTGGTGCTGGTCGAACGGCGTGGCGACGGCGTCGCCATTGTCACCCTCAACAATCCGAAGGTCAACGCGCTTTCGCGCGCGCTGCTGGCAGAACTGCACGCCGCCGCCGAGGAGATGGTCGACAACCCGCCCGGTGCGGTAGTGATCACGGGAGGCGAGCGCATCTTCGCCGCCGGCGCCGACATCGGCGAGTTCGGTGGCGCCGAGAAGAGCCGCGAGATCACCGCCGGCTTCCACGCCGCGCTCGACGCCGTGGCCGCCATCCCGAGGTTCGTCATCGCAGCTGTCAGCGGCTACGCCCTGGGTGGCGGATGCGAGCTCGCATTGGCCTGCGATTACCGGATCATCGGCGAGCGCGCCGTGTTCGGTCAGCCCGAGATCCTTCTCGGCATCGTCCCGGGTGGCGGCGGGACCCAGAGGCTGCCGCGCCTGATCGGCGCCGGCAAGGCGAAAGAGATGATGATCACCGGACGTCAGGTGAAGGCGGAAGAGGCGTTGCGCATCGGTCTCGCCGACGAGTTGGTGCCGGGCGAGAATCTGCACGAGCGCGCCGTGTCGCTGGCCGCCGAGGTCGCCCGTGGCGCGGTGCTGGCGCAGGGGATGGTCAAGCACGCGGTCGACGTCGGCCTGCAAGGAACGCTCGACGCCGGCATGCGTCTGGAACGCGACCTGTTCGAGCAGGTCTTCCATACCTCCGACAGCGAGATCGGTGTGAGGAGCTTCCTCGAACACGGGCCCGGGTCGGCCGCTTTCACCGGGGCGTAGCGGGCTCCGGCGTCGCGCGGAACGACAGGACCAGTTCGACACCGTCGAGTTCCTCGGGCTCGACGTCGCGGACGATCAGTGCCATCGTCGGCGGATCCAGCGCCGGCATCTCCTTGACGTATTCGACCCCCGCGCATCGCACTCGGTGCCGTGTGGCGCCGTTTGACCAGACGAGGTCGTCGCCGACATACACGGTGCCCGCCGAGATGTAGCCGCCGATGCAAGTGCGCTCACCGATGGTGAATGCGCCGCGCACGGTGAACTGGCCGTCGGACACCGGCTGGTGGTCGGTCACGTCTAGTTGGCCCATGCCACGAGGCCGAGTTCCATCGAGCTGATGAGGTCGCCGTGATGAGGGACGGCTCGGACGGTGACGCCGTACGGCCCTGTCTCGCCCACCGTGTACGTGGCTTCGAAGGCTCCGTCAGCACCGCGCTGCAAGGTGACCGTGTCGGGGGTGTTGATGAACTGGCCGGCCGAGTCGATGGGACCGTGCAAGCCCTCCACCGTCACTTCGCTGTCGCTGAGAGCGCCGAGCTCGATGGTGGCCCGCACGTTGCGCTGGTCTCCATCGTGGGCGGCGGATGTGTCGATGTCGACGTCGACGACTTTGACGTCGGGCCACGACGATGTGATGTGGTGCTTCCAGTGCGCCAGCGCCTTGCCCCTCGAAGCGTTGTCGTCGAGCATCGCTGTCGCGCTGGCGGCGGCGGGTTCGTACAGCCTGGAGGTGTACTCGCGAACCATTCGCGCCGCTGTGACGAACGGCCCCAGGGAGCACCAGTTGTCCTTCATCTTGTTGATCCACTCGATGGGTATTCCATCGGCATCGCGGTCGTAGAAAAGCGGGACGATCTCTCGCTCCAGGAGCCCGAAGAGGCTCGTGCCTTCACGTAGGTCGCGGCGATCGATGTCGGCGTCGTCGTCGGCGGAGGCGATGGCCCAGCCGTTGTGGCCGTCGTAGCACTCGTCCCACCAGCCGTCGAGGACGCTGCAGTTCAACGCGCCGTTGAGCGCGGCCTTCATCCCGCTGGTTCCGCAGGCCTCGAGCGGGCGTCGCGGGTTGTTGAGCCACACGTCGCAGCCGTGCAGCATCGTGCGTGCCACAGCCATGTCGTAGTCCTGCAGGAAGACGACGCGGTTGCCGACGTCGTGCTCGCGGGCGAAGAGTTCGATCTCGCGGATCATGTCCTTGCCCGGCTGATCGGCGGGGTGAGCCTTGCCGGCGAACACGAACTGCACCGGGCGGTCCGCGTCGAGCAACAAGCGTCGCAGCCGATCGGGTTGTGACAGCAACAACGTGGCTCGCTTGTACGTGGCGAACCGGCGGGCGAAGCCGATGGTGAGGGCGTGCGGATCGAGCAGTGCCTCGCCGAAGTTGGATCGGACGAACGACACCAGGTCGGCTCGACCCTTGGCGCGGGTTGCCCACACATCGGCGGGTCGCAACTTGGCGACTCCGGCCCACGAAGCCTTGTCGGCGCCGTCCCACACCGGCCCGACGCTGTTGGCCAGCAGCGCGGCCACGCCGTCGCTGACCCAGGTGTGTGCATGCACGCCGTTGGTGATCGCGCCGATGGGCACCTCCTCGACCGTGACATCGGGCCACATGCCGGCGAACATCTC
>JBDTYA010000255.1:0-2087 GCA_040005915.1 Ilumatobacteraceae bacterium | reverse complement strand
GTCGAGCACTACGGCATCGAGCCCGACATCATCTGCATGGCCAAGGGCATCGCCAGTGGATTCCCGTTCGCCGCGCTCGGCACCCGCCGAGAGCTCGACGACAAGTGGCCGACGGGCAGTCACGGGGGTACCTACGGCGGCAATGCGATGGGTTGCGCCGCAGCGTTGGCAACGATCGAGGTCATGAGCGACCCGGGCTTCCTGCCCAACGTCGTCGCTCGCGGCGAGCAGTTGCAGGCAGGTATTCGCGAGCTCGCCCGCGAGCACGATGTGATCGCCCAGGTGCGTGGGCTGGGGCTGATGGTCGGTACCGAGTTCCACGACTCGGCCAGGGTTGCGGCCGTCCAGAAGCACTGCCTCGAGGAAGGTCACATGATCGTGATGAACGCCGGCACGTACGGCAAGTGCCTTCGTTGGATGCCGCCGCTCGTCGTCAACGAACGCGAGATCGATCTCGGTCTTGCAGCGTTCGCTGCAGCGCTCAAAGCCACTGCCTGATACATGCCCCGCCTCGATGCCGGCCGAGTGGCCGCTTGGCGCTCCTTCGGTCTGGTCGCCGCCGATATGCAGCGCAAGGTCGAGGCCGGCCTGGTCGACGACTACGACCTGCCATTGCCGTGGTTCGAGATACTTGCGGCGCTGCAGGCCTCGGGTGGTTCGATGCGCGTCGGCGAACTGTGCGAGGCGCTGCACGAGTTGCCGTCCAGCCTGTCACGACGACTCGACCGTCTCGAGCAGGAGGGTTTCGTCGGTCGTGCCGCGGCCCCGATGCCGGATGACCGTCGAGCGGTCACCGTGTCGTTGACGCGCGACGGTCGGGCAGAGTGGCGTGATGCCAACGTCACCTATCGCCGCATGGTGCAACAGCACTTTGCGAACGCGCTCAGCGATACCGACATTGCTGCGCTGCAACGGATCTTCAGCAAGCTCGATCTGTAGTCAGTCGAGGTCCCGGTACATCGCCTCGATCTCGTCGGCGTAGCGGGCGTTCACGCCGCGGCGCTTCAGCTTCGAGGTGGGGGTCAACATGTCGCTGTCGGGCAGCCACTCCTCGCCGACCAAGGTGAACTTCTTGATCTGCTCGACCTGGGCGAACTGTGTGTTGACCTTGTCGACACCGGCTTGCACCTCGGCGATGACGGCCGGGTCGCCGGCGAGGTCGGTCAGAGTCAGGCCGGCCTTGTCGTGAGCCCTGGCCCACACGCCGGCGGTCTCCGGGTCAAGGACGAGGATGGCCGCGCAGAACTTGCGGTTGTCGCCGATGGCGGCCGCCTGACCGACGATGGCGATGGTCTTGAGGGCTGCCTCGAGGTTGGCGGGACTGATGTTCTTGCCGCCGGAGGTGATGATCAGTTCCTTCTTCCGGTCGACAATCCGCAGGTAGCCGGCAGCATCGAGCTCTCCGATGTCGCCGGAGTGCAGCCAGCCGTCGATGATCGTCTCGGCGGTGGTGTCGGGGCGTTCGAAGTAGCCCTTGAACACGTTGCCGCCGCGGCACAGCACCTCGCCGTCATCGGCGATCACGACGTCGCAGCCGGGGATCGATCGACCCACGAAACCCGGCCGATTGGCGTTCGGGCTCCACGTCATCGGACCGCTCGATTCGCTCATGCCGTAGATCTCGCTCAGCGGCACGCCGATTGCGTTGTACCACTCGAGGACCGAGCGGGGGATTGCCGCGGCACCGGTGACAGCGGCAACGGTTGCGTCGAGACCGATCAGGGAGCGGACGTTGCCGAACGCGACGGCGTCGAGGAATGCCCACGTGTCGAGTTGTTCCTTGGTCGCTGTTCCTTCGCGCTCGGAGGCCTTGATCGCGATGGCAGCCGCAACGCCTTCGTCGAACTTCGTCTTGTTGTCGGGATCGGCGGAGAGGGCGGCGTTGACCCCGTTGTAGATCTTCTCCCACACCCGCGGCACACCGAACACGATCTCCGGATGCACTTCTCGGAGGAAGGACGAGAGCTGGCTCGCGTCGGGGCAGCAGTACACGCTGTAGCCGAGGATCAGCGTCTGGTAGTGGCTCATCATTCGCTCGGCGATGTGGGCCATGGGTAGGTAGCTGACGACGCGCCTGCCTGCGAAGT
>JBDTYA010000254.1:0-7728 GCA_040005915.1 Ilumatobacteraceae bacterium | reverse complement strand
CCGTAGTTGTGGTACCCGTTGCGCTCCCAGAAACCGGGCTCGTCGTTGTCGCGCAACTCGAGGGCACGAACCCATTTGGCGCTCTTCCAGAAGTAGAGGTGCGGCACGACGATCCGCACCGGGCCACCGTGCTCAGGTGGGATGTCCTGACCCTCATAGGCAAAGGCCACGATGGCCTCGTCGGTGGTGACATCGGCAAGCGGAACGTTGGTGGTGTAGCCGTACTCGGCGTGCTCCAGTACGTGGGTCGCACCCGGCTGAACCGCAGCACGGGCGAACAGATCGCGCACGCGTACACCGGTCCACGTCGTGTCGAACTTGCTCCACTTCGTGACGCAGTGGATGTCGAATGTCAAGGTCGCCGACGGCATCGTCTTCAGCTCGTCGAGACCGATGGAGAACGGCGAGTCGACCATCCCGCTGATCGCCAAGTTCCACTCCCCCGGCGCGTACTTGGGCACATCCCCGACGTGTAGGACCGGAAATCGGTCGGTGAGGTATTGCCCGGGCGGCAGCCGATCGGGGTTGTAGCCCCTCTCGAGCAGCGCCTTGCGATTGCGATCGAAGAAGCCCATGCACCTCTAGTCTGCCCAGCGGCGGCGGCGTTACACCAGGACCCCGGCCATGCTCGCCTACGCTGATGCCGATGAGCAGCAACCCTCCTCCGCCGCCACCACCCCCGCCGCCGCCACCCATGGGCCCGCCACCCGGCTACGTCGCCTATGGCGGCCCGGGCGACTACGCCGGCCACTTCCAACGGATCGGCAGCCTCACCAAGGCGCTCGTCACGTTGAGCCTGGTCGCCGTCGGGGCCAGTGTCATCAGCCTCGTCGTGCAACTCACCCTGCGCGACAAGGCCGTCGACTATCGCAACGGCGCCATCACGATCAAGCAATTCGCCGACAAGCTCGGCCCATATCTGGCAATCAGCGCCGTCACCGGTCTGGTCGGCCTCGCCGCCATCGTCGTGCAGATCATCTGGACGTTCCGGATCGCCAAGAACCTGCAGGTGCTGGGTCGTCAAGGTCGCACGTTCTCTCCGGGGGGCACGATCGCGGTCAACATCCTCGGCGGCTGCACCCTGGGGATCCTGCCGTACTTCATGTGGCGCGAGTTGTGGAGGGGCAGCGACCCGGATTCACCGTCCGGCGATCCTTCTTGGAAGCAGCGAGCGATCGGCTCGATCGTGCACATCTGGTTCGTCGCGACATTGCTGACGGTTGCCGTGTCGTTCGGCCTCGGTGCCGCCAGTGCCGTGACGCGCATCAATCGCGGTTCCGACACCAGCATCGCCAAGCAACTCGACAGCCAGTTCGGGTTCGTCGTCGTAGCCGGCTTGCTCAGTGTCATCACAGCGCTGATCTTCGTCGCCCTGATTCGTCAGTTGTCGGCTCGACACATGAAGGCAACCCGCGAGATCTGATGTTGTATCTCGTCCGCCATGCCAAGGCCGGCAGCCGACGCGGCTTCGAGGGCAACGATCGCTTGCGGCCGTTGAGCCCCGCTGGGCGTCGCCAGGCGACTGCGTTGGCGGAGCGCCTGACCGCTGCGGGCGTGACGACGTTGATCAGCAGTCCATACCTTCGTTGCATCGAGACACTGCAGCCGACCGCCCAAGCGATCGATGGCGCTGTCGAATCCGACGAACGATTGGCCGAGGGGCACAGATTCGTCGGAGTGCTGGAGTTGTTGGCCGACCTGCCCGATGGCTCGGCAGTCTGCAGCCACGGCGACGTGATCCCCGAAACCATCGCCGCGCTCGAACGGCGCGGCTGCGAGTTCACATCGGAACCGGAGTGGCGAAAGGCCAGCGTGTGGCTTCTCGATCGCGACGCCAGAGGCGAGATCGTCAGCGCCGGCGCCTGGCCCCCGCCCGACGTGTGATCGGCGAGTGACGCCGGCCGACCGTCGGTGACGTCACTCCTCCTGCCAGCGCCACGACAGGATGTCGTTGGTCCAGCCTTGCTCGGGTTCCGGCGCCGTCGACCGGGCGGCGTGCAGGTGGGTCCTGGCCTCGTCGTATCGTTGGCCGTGATAGGCCATCGAGCCGAGGTAGAAGTGCGCCCGGCCCTTGTCGGAATCGCCGGCGTCGGAGTCGACGACAGACTGCAACGCGATCGTCGCCGAGGCCTCGTCGCCACCTTCGAACGCGGCGATTCCGGCGAGCAGGTTGCGTGAGTCGTCGGTCTCGTACGGGTTGCCTCCGTCATCGACCTGGATGCCGATCTGCTGCATCGCCGCGTGGGCGCGCGCCAGGCCGTCGTCGTTGATGCTGTTGGCGATCACGTACTCCAGCACCGGCCGGGCCTCGTCGTTGCGACCGAGGTGCACCAGGGCCGGGCCGCGGAACGACTGCATGAGGGCATGGCGACCGATGCCGACATCGATGGACGTGTCCTGGTAGGCCAGAACGAGCGCCTCGACCGTGGTCCAATCGCTGCGCTCGAAGGCACTGACGATGCTCTGCGCGTAACGCTCGCAAGCCTCCATGGTCTGGGGCACCACCGACGGGTCCACGACTTGATCCGGCATCTCGGCGTGCAACGCGATCTCGAGGTCGTGTGTGCCCGGCTCTGTCGTGTACGCCACATAACCGAGGGCGCCGTCGACGTCGCCGATGGTCTGTAGGTAGAGCGCCAAGCGGTAGCCCGACAGGCTCGACTGAGGCGCGGCGGCGACCGGGCTGTTGAACACCGACCGGTAGAGCACGTGCGCATCGTCCGTTCGGCTGTCGTTCCACAACTGATCGGCTGCCGTCATGTACTCGGTCACCTGCTCGGGCGACTCCGGGATTGCTGTTGGGTCTTCGATTGCCATGTCAGCAGTCTTTCATCTGGCACTGGCCGTGGTGAATGGACCCCTCAGTTGGTGGTGCAGTTGAAGCTGTTGCCATTGCGGACACAGTTGGCGTTGGCCACATAGATCCAGAACGCGATGCAGGCGACCACCAGCACGATGCCGATGATGATCCCGGCGATCGCCAGGCTGCGGCCGCCGCGCTCGTTGTTCTTCGTCTGCTTCAGGCCGATGAAGCCGAAGATCGTGCCGAGCAGGCCCATGACCTGCAGGAACCAGAAGCACGGGACGAGACCGACGAGGCTGCACACCAACGATGCGACGGCCATGCCGGAGTTGCCCTGCTTCATCGGCATCGGCGCGTCGGCCGGATAGAGCCGGTAACCGGGAGGCGACGGCATCGACCCGCCCTGTTGCCACCCCGGCGGCGGTGGCGGGACGGGATCGCTGGGCGGCGGCGGAGGCGGCATGCTCATGCGCGGTCACGGTAATCACACGCGCCGCGCCCACCGCGGACCCGCTCAGCCAGTGGTGGTCGGCGCGCCGAGTCTGTCGGCGAAACCTTGGATCATCTGCACCATCTGCGACGGCGGGTTGTTGTCGAGACAGGCCTGCACCTCGGAGCGCGCCGTATCGGTGTCGGGTGGTTGCAGGAAGTCGGCCGAGGTGATGGCCAAGAAGCAGTGCGCGTCCGCGTAGGTCGGATCGAGCTTGATCGCGCCACGCAGGAACTCGGCACCGGCACCGGCTTGTGACGACCCGCCCTGGGCGATCAACCAACCGATGTAGGTCAAGGCCTCGACGTTGTTCGGGTCGAGCTCGCGTACCTTCTGGTAGCGAATGATCGCCTGCTGCGGATCGACGCCCAACAGCTGGCGGGCCTCCGCCAGCTTCTGCGCCACCTCGTCACCTGGCAAGCCGCCGGAGATCGACTGACCGGGCAACCGCTGTCCTGATGATCGAGCCACCAGCCATCCTGCCAACGAGGCGACGGCCACCGTACCGACGATCCATGCCGCCCACATCTTCGGCCGGCGCGGGGCGCGCACGGCGGCCTCGGCATGCCCGTCGTCGATCGCCCGCAGCACCGACGCGGCCCGCGCCGTGTACCCGTCGCGCAACGTCTCGTAGTCGTGATCGTCGACGTCGCCGTAGCGGTGCTCGCGGTCGAGGTCGACGATCGACTTCAGCAGGAAGCGCCGCTGTTCCGCGAGCTCGGCGAGCTGGTCGGGGTTCACATCTCGTCCTGTTCGAGCGCAGCGGCGACAAGCCGCCGATCGGCGTCGTCGGGGACCGTGTCGGCAACCGCCTTCCAACGACGGAACGCGACGCCGAGGCCGACGACGGCGCACACGAAGGCGGCAACCGGCAGCGCCCAGACGAGCGCGTCGATACCCGTGGCTCGCGGCACGAGCAGCACCTTGCTGCCGTACCGCTCCTCGATGAAGTTGATGATCTGGTCGTCGCTGACCGTTCCCGTATCGACCTGTCTGGCGATTTCGATGCGGATGGACTGCGAGTCCGCGTTGCGCGATTCGAAGACGCTCTCGCCGTCACAGATCGGGCATGCCAGGCGACGACTGATGTCCTCGACGCGTTCCTTCGGCGATCGTGCACCGGCGTCGCGCGTCGCCCCCACCGCCAGCAACCCACCCACCACCAACACCAACAGCACCCAGCTCGGCCAGCTCTTCAGCGACCGCTTCATCCGTAGGCCTGTCGGAAGCCTTCGAGGTCTGTCGAGAGTCCATCCGCGGTGATCGCTATGTAGCGACCGACGATGGTGCCGGACGGATCGATGATCCACGTCTCGGGGACCTTGGCAACACCGAACGCAGTGGCGATCGAGCCGTTGTCGTCTTTGATCACCGGCCACGCACCGCCGTGATCGGCGAAGTACGACGACACGTTGGCGACCGAGTCGTCCCAGACCACCGTGTACAGCTCGGCGCCGTCGGTGATCCCGGATTGCTGAGCGGCGAACGAAACCAGCGCGGGATGCTCGGCCTTGCACGGCAGGCAACTGGACTGGAAGAAGTTGAGCACGACCCAGCTTCCCTTGCGCCGGCTGAGGTCGAACGGCTTGCCATCGATCGTCGTGGTCGCGCCGGCCGGCGCCGGCTTGCCGATGAGGAACGACGACACCACGTCGGGCTTCTCGGCCTTGCCCGTGGCCAGCACGACGAACAGGGCGGCGACGACCACAGCGACCGCCAGCGAGATGTACGGCGCCATGCGCCTACCCCGGCGCACCGGTTCGGTCAGCGGTTGCGGCGCGGTTTCAGGCGCCGATTCAGACACCGGCAGGCTCCATCTCGATCGGAGCGGAGACCGGGTCGGTGGGCACTCGCCGGCGACGGCCCGGGAAGCCGGCCAGCACCGTGCCCGCTGCCATCATCATCCCACCGATCCACAACCAGACGACCAGCGGTTTGATGAAGATCTTGATCGGGGCGTCGGTTCCATCGAACTGCACGCTGGGTTCCAGCGTGAGATACAGGTCGTTGAAGATCCCGTTGCGGACGCTGGGGGTCGGGATCTTGCTCCCGAAATTGGTGAACGTCGTGATCGCCGGTGCGTACGCCTGACCACCGTCGATCTTGATCAATGCCTTCACGCCCGTCGAGCGAGCGTCGGCGAACTGCTCGAGTCTCACCAACTCGAACGTATGCCCTCCGTACGACACGGGGACCGCGGGCCGCAAGGTGAACTCGGCAACCCGGGTGTAGCTGTTCGACGCTGCGAGGGCGACCGCGATGATGATCACCCCGAGGTGCACCACCATGCCGCCGTTGGCTCGGCCGACGAGGCCCCGCCAACCCTGTCGCCGCGAGGCCAGCACGAGCTGACGCAGCGCCGCGCCGCCGGCGAAACCGCCGAGGAAGAACGCCAGCAGCGGAGCCAGCCCATCGGCGCCGACGAGCACGCTGATGAGCAGCGCACCGGCGCCGCACCACGCCGGCCAGAACAACCGGTCACGCAACAGTTCCGTACTGGCTTTGCGCCATGGCAGCACCGGGGCGATGGCCATGAGGAACAGCAGCGTGATCCCGATCGGCATCGACAGCCGGTCGAAGAACGGCGGGCCGACCGCGATCTGCCGATTCTGCAGCGCCTCGATGATCAACGGGAACACGGTGCCGAGCAGCACGATGAACGCGAACACCGTGAAGATGACGTTGTTGGCCAGGAACGCACCCTCGCGCGAGATCGGTGAGTCGATCGCGCCCGGCGACCGCAGCCGATCGCCGCGCCAGGCGATGAGCGAGAGCGACACCAGGACGATCACGCCGAAGAAGCCCAGCAGGTACGGCCCGATCGTGCCGTTGCTGAACGCGTGCACGCTCTGCAACACACCGCTGCGGGTGATGAAGGTGCCGAGGATGGTCAGCGAGAACGTCGCCACCAACAGGCTGATGTTCCACACGCGCAACATGCCGCGGCGCTCCTGCACGAGCACCGAGTGCAGGTACGCGGTGCCGGTGAGCCACGGCAGGAAGCTGGCGTTCTCCACCGGGTCCCATCCCCACACGCCACCCCAGCCGAGCACCTCGTAGCTCCACCATCCGCCCAACAGGATGCCGACGGTGAGGAAGCCCCATGCGTACAGCGCCCACCGGCGGGTGGCGACCAACCAGCCCTCGCCGACGCGGCCGGTGATCAACGCCGCGATCGCGAATGCGAACGGCACCGTGAAGCCGACGAAGCCGAGATACAGGATCGGCGGGTGGAACAGCACGAGGATGTGGTTCTGCAACAGCGGATTCGGCCCGAGACAGCATCGGTCGAAATTGGGTGTCGGCCCAGCCTTGAACGCGTCGATCGGTCCGAACGACAGCAGGAAGAAGAACGCCGTGACGACGAACATCACGACGAGCGCCCAGGCGATCAGCGGGTCGTCGAGACGACGACGGTTGCGACGCATGATGACCGCCGTGTAGATCGCCAGGATCATCAGCCACAGCAGGATGCTGCCTTCCAGCGCGCTCCACAGCGCGGTGACGTTGAACAGCACCGGGGTCGACCGCGAGCCGACCTGCTGGATGTAGGCCAGCGAGAAGTCGCGTGTGATCAGCGCCCGCTCCATCACTGCGACGGCCACGACGGCGCCGCCCAGCGCGAGCCACGCGTAGTTCGACACCGATCGCAGGAGCCGCCTGTCGTGCGTGACAGTGGCGGTGGCTATCGCCAGCGCGCCGAAGACACTGGCCGCCAGCCCGATGACGAGGGCGGCGTGCCCGACGACGCCGTTCAGGCTTGTAGCTGCGAGCATGCCGCTGACTTCGACGGGTCGAGGCGATCAGGGTTCTTGGCCGCGTACTCGTTGCTGTGCTTGACCTCGAGCTGGTCACCCTGGAAGACCTTGCCTTCCAACGTGCCATGGACGACGACCGGGATGCACTCCTGGAACAACCCGCCGGGGTCGCCCTCGTAGTGCACGGGCATCTCGACCTTGTTGAAAACGATCGTGAACTCGGTGACGGCGCCGCTCTTCTCGACGGTGCCTTCCTCGACGGTGCCCTGGATCCGCAAGCGGCGGCCGGCCTCACAGCCGCTCTTGTGACCGACCTCGTCGACGTTGCAGTAGAAGTCGATGGCCGAGGTCAGGAACTTCGTCACGACGACGCCACCGGCCACCAGCACGACGACCAGCAATGCGACGGCCTTCCAGTTGCGACGCCGCTGCGGCGGGAGCGTGGCTGCGGTGGTGGTCTGGCGAGGGCTCAGGTCCACGGTCGGTCTTCCGCGGGCAATCGCGATGCGAGGGCGCGTGCCCGGCGAAACATCGCTGCGACCAGCAGACCGATCCCACCGAACGTGGCGACGTAGCTGACGATCACGAACCCGGTCTCCATCAGAGGCTCGCCTCTTCGCGGCGCTCGGCGATGGCGAACTCGAGGCCGTGCTCGTCGAGTGCGTCCTGCATCGCCA
>JBDTYA010000253.1:0-2178 GCA_040005915.1 Ilumatobacteraceae bacterium | reverse complement strand
TGGGAGAGCCGTGGTTGGTGGGAGGGCGCGGGCCGCGGAGAGCTCGTCCTCCAACGCTGCACCTCGTGTGGGAACGTCCAGCACAAGCCGCGGGCCCTGTGTGTGAAGTGCCTCACGGACACGATCGAGCACTTCGTGGCCTCGGGTCGGGGCACCGTCCACACGTTCACCGTGACCCACCAGAACGGGGCGCCACCGTTCAACGAGCACCTGCCATACGTGTTCGCCTACGTCGAGCTGGACGAGGGGCCGCGCGTGCTCACCAACATCGTCGGCGTGGACGCGGCCGACGTGGTGATCGGCCAGCAGGTCGTCGCCGACTTCGCCACGTCCCCCCGAGACGACGGCGAGGTCTTCGCCGTGCCTCGCTTCCGGCCCGCATGATCCTCGATCTGCACACGCACTCCATCCGCTCCGACGACGGTCGGGCGAAGGTCGCCAACTACTGCCAGTGGATCCGCAAGAAGGAACTGCCCCTCGACGGCGTCGTCCTCACCGAGCACCGTCAGTTCGATGACGAGAGCGACTACCGCGAGCTCGAGGATCAGTACGGGCTGCTGATCCTGAAGGCCAGCGAGGTCGAGACCGACTACGGGCACGTGCTGGTGTTCGGGGTGAACGAGGACATGGTCCATGCCTTCGACTTCGCCCGGATCGACAACCCGCTGCCGATGGTGCTCGCCGCCGCCAAGCGCTGTGGTGGCTTCGCCGTCCCGTGCCACCCGGGTCGACGCAACGTCGGGCTGTTCTCCCACTACGAGGAGCGCGGCCCGGTCGACGACGTCGAGGTCGTCGAGATCTACAACGGTGGCAGCATCCCCGGTGAGGACGAACGCTCCCGGCAGGAGGCGCAGAAGTACGGCTACCGCGGCATCGGTGGCAGCGACTCGCACATCGTCAGTCGGATCGGCCTGTGCGCGACCGAGTTCGTCGACGACATCGCCACGATGGACGATCTGGTCGCAGCGATCAGCGCAGGAAGATGTGAGGCACGAACATGGCGAACGTAGACATCGCGGCCATCCGCGCCGACTGGGTCGGCCGGGTGTTCCAGGAGTTCGACATCGTCGTCGATCGCGAGCGGATGCTCGAGTTCGCGATCAGTGGCGGTGAGACGGACCCACGGTTCATCGACCCAGACGATCCGGAATTCCAGGCATCGACAGGCTTCCCGACGCACGTCAACGTGGCGCGGATGTTGCCCGACGATTTCCCGCAGATCGGCACGGGTGGGATCGACGGGGGCAAGTCGATCGAGTGGTACAAGCCGATGCGCGCCGGTGACCACTTGCACGCCGAGGTGCAGATCGCCGACCTCTACGAGAAGACCGGCCGCTCGGGCACGATGGTGTTCATCGTCAACCGGATGACGTTCACCGATGCCGACGGAGAGCCGGTCGCCATGGTCGACTGGCGCATGATCAGGCAGGACTGAGGAACGATGCGCATCGAAGATGTCGAGCTCGGCGACGAGCTCCCCGAGGAGCACCCGGACGTCTCGCTGGCGACCGTCCGGCGGTTCGTGAGATCAGCGGAGATGGACTTCCCGCGGTTCACCGATCACGACGCGGCGCGTGCCGAGGGCCTTCCCGGTGCAGTGATCCCGGGGATCATGAGCCAGGCGCAGCTCGCGGCCATGGTCCACCGGTGGGCGCCGGGCTGCTCGATCCTCACCCTCGATACGGTCTTCCGGAACTCGATGGTCGTCGACACGCCCGTGGTGTGCCGTGGTGCGGTCACCGACGTCGGCGACGACGGCATCATCGAGATCGACATCACGATCATCAGCGAGGCGACCGGCGCCACCGGCGTCCTCGGCACGGCACGGGTCCGCCTCGCCGACTGATCGCGGCGCCGCAGTCCCACGACCGACGCTCACGCCTCGCTCCGGCTCAGCGAGCGCTCGCGCTGCCGATCTCGGCACGGACCATCGCCGCCGCCTCAGCCAGTGCCTGGAGCTTGCCGAACGCCACCGACCTGGGGAGGAACTTCATCCCGCAGTCGGGCGCGGCAACGAGGCGCTCCGGCGCGAGGACGTCGAGTGCGGATCGCAGCCGGTCCGCAATCGCGTTCGGCGATTCGACGTCCTGCGTCGACAGGTCGAGCACACCGAGCACGATCGTCTTTGCCGCCAGCGGTGCGAGCACGGTCGGGTCGAGTCGGGGTTGGGCGAACTCG
>JBDTYA010000252.1:0-8060 GCA_040005915.1 Ilumatobacteraceae bacterium | reverse complement strand
TGATTCCGCTCATCGGGTGATCTCCGTCATCGATCCAGGAGTTGAGGCGTTCGACCCGAACCGTGCCTCCGACGATGCGTACGCGGCCTCGACGATGCGCAAGGCGGTCAGGCCGACCTCGGCCGAAGCGATCGGGATCGAACCCGTAGCGCACGCCTGCCGGAAGTCGCCGAGTTGCCGTGCGTACATCGCAACCGAGCAGTGCTCATAGTTGGGGGGCATCGGCGGCATGTCCGGCCAGATCCGGGCCGCTCCCTCGGTGCCCAGCACCTCGGTGTCGGCCTCGACGCCGCCGAGCCGCGGCTGCCACCATCCGCACTCGACCACCGAACGAACCCCGCAGTCCCAATCGATCAACACCACTCCATCATCGTCGACGCCATACTCGCCGTACGCACAACTGAGAGACCCGACAACCCGACCCGGTTGCGGATCACCCAGCAGGAAGCGGGCCGTGTCGATCGCGTGGATGCCCATGTCGATCAGGGCTCCGCCACCGGCGAGAGCGCGGTCGGTGAACCATCCCTTGGGACCCCAACCGGCATGGATGCCATAGCCATGGGTCCGCACGACGCGGCCGAACTCGCCGGTTGCGATCCGGTCACGCAGGGCGATCACCTCGTCTCGGTATCGCCACATGTGACCCACGGCGAGCACCCGTCCGGCCGACGACGCTGCAGCGACCATCGCTTCACCGTCGGCAACCGTGATCGCCATCGGCTTCTCGACCAGCACATGCTTGCCGTTTCCCAACGCGTGCATCGTCTGCTCGCAATGCAGGAAGTTGGGAGTCGCCACGACGACTGCGTCGATGCCATCGGCCGCGGACAACGCCTGCCAGTCCGACGTATAATCGGCGATGTCGTGAGCCCGAGCAAAGGCTCGTGCCCGCTCCGCGTCATGGCCGGCGACCCCGACCACCTCCCAGCCAGCGGCCCGTGCGGCTCGGCAGTGCAGATCCGCGATCCAGCCATAGCCGACGAGCACCAACCGCGCCCTCATGCTGTTGCCGGCTCGTTGCCAGTGATGGCCGGGGCATTGACCTGGATACGCCGAACCGCGCTCGCTACCTTGAGGACGTCGTCGCGATGGGCGAGCAGCACGCGGTGCTCCATCCAGACCGTGCTGGCGGCCGCATGCTCGGCAACCGGCAGTGACAGCGTCGAGTAGTCGCGCTGCGGTGCTCGCAGCCCGGGTCGCATGCGCGGCCCGAAGGCGTTGTGGCGGAACACGTCGAGGTTGGACAAACTCGGGTACGAGACTCCGAGTGGCACCCCCTCTGCAGCGAGTGCTGCCTCGAAAGCTCTCAACGACATATTCGAGAACAAGGCGAGGTCGACGTGGAAGACGAAGCAGTAGTTGCCTTGTGACTCCATGCGTGGGTCGCGCGTCTGACAACGTATGCCTGGGATCTGCTCCAACGCCTCGATCAGCGCAATTGCGTTCGCGTTGCGCAGTCGATGTTGTTCGGGAAAGCGTTCGAGCTGCGCCACCAGCACCGCTCCCTGCCACTCCGTCATGCGCATGTTCGAGCCGTACTGACGATGGTCGTACCAGTGTGCGCCAGGCACTCGGCCGCAGTTCCAATAGCTCCACGCCCGCTCTTGAAGGGCGGCATCGTTAGTTATGAGTACGCCACCCTCGCCGGCGGTCATCAGTTTGGAGCGTTGCATCGAGAAGCTGCCGAACGATCCGTATGAACCGACCCCGCGGCCTCGCCAGGTGGTGCCGTGGGCGTGCGCGCAGTCTTCGATCAAGTGAACTGCATGGCGTGCGCACAGCGCGGTCAGAGCATCGAGATCGGCTGCAGCGCCGGCCACATGGACCGCCATGATCGCTCGGGTCCGGTCGGTGATCGCAGCTTCGGCGGCCGCCGGATCGATGTTCAACGAACCCGCGTCCACATCGACCACTACAGGTGTCGCGTTGACGGCAAGCGCTGCACTGGCGCTGGCGAAGAAAGTGATGCCGGGCACGATCACCTCGTCACCGTCGCCGACCTCACAGGCTGCGAGGGCTGCTTCCAGTGTGTGGGTGCCGTTGGTGAACGGCAGGGCGTGGCGTGCGTCGTGGAACTGGGCGAAGGCGTCGGCAAAGCCCTGGGCGACGTCGCCGTCGCCCGTCCACCAGCCGCCGTGTTCTAACACCGCCAGTAGACCATCGCGCTCGCTGTCGTCCCATTGCGGCCAGCGCGGCCATTGTCGTTGATCGTGCACTGGAGTGCCGCCGAGAATCGCTGGCTTGTCGTTCATGCCGTTTGCTCCGATCGTGACCGCGAGATGTTGGTGAGGATTCGATCGACGGTCTGGCCGTGCGCGTCGGCGAGCGCTCCGAGCAGGACGGCCGACGTGCCCAGGGACGAGGTCTCGATCCGCGGTGGATCGTCGAGATGGGTCGCAACCGTACGGCGAACTGGTTCGAGCAGCGACGGATGGACACCGAGCTCGCCCGTGAGCACCACGAGTTCCACGTCAGCGATCGCAGCGAGCGCGCTGACGCGAAGTGCGATGTAGGTACTGAGCGAACGTCGCGACATCGACGACAGCGACGGCCTGCTCGAGCCACCACCGAACGGCACGGACTCGATCTCACCGGCCGCGCCTCTCGGCCCACGGAACAGCCGCCCATCCAGGATGAGTGCCGCGCCGACGCCCCCGCCGACGCTCAGCACCGCCATGTTCTCGGCGCAGTGGCCCATCGCCTGCTCGCCCAGAGCGGCGAGGTTGACGTCGTTCTCGACGGCCACGGACATGCCGAGTGTCTCCGACAGACGCTGTCCCAAATCGACGCCCTCCAACCAGCGCATCCTCCCGACATGAGTGAGTCCGGTCCGACGAGGATCCACCGCCCCGGGGCTGCCGGCCACCGCCGCGACGACCCGTTGGCGCGGTAGGTCGGCCTGCGCGAGCGCAGCATCGACGACCCTGGCAACAATGGTAAGCAGACGCGGAACGCTGGCGAACTCGACCTCACGATCGGTCCGTGCGACAACAGCACCCGTCAAATCGCCAACTCCGGCGCGTACGTGCCCTACGCCCACGTCGATCGACAGCGAATACGCGCCGGTGGCATCCACGGCGTACAGCGCCCCGGTTCGGCCACGCTGTCCCGCTGATCGACCATTTACCCGGACCACCCCTGCAGCCAGCAACGAGTGGATCGCCTGGGCCACGGTCGGCTTGGAAATGCCGGTTTGCTCCGAAACCTGCGAGCACGATGCCGTACCCAAACCAACAATCGTGTCGAAAACGGCCCGCTCGTTCATCCGCCGCATCGTCGAGGGAACCACCGGACGCATCACTTCGCAGACTAGATAAGAAACTTTCCTAATGCAACAGGCATACGGCTACCTTGCCGTCTTCGGCGGCGCTGTGGTGTACAACACACGACAAGGAGGTGGGGCATGCCCCTGCGCGACACAGCCGTCGGACACAGGCTGGACACCATCACCGTGCTCTGCGACACGCGATGGCTGATGGCATATGCGGCAGGTGTGCCCGACGAGCGCACCGAGCTGTACGCAACGGATACCGATCTCTGCGTGCATCCGCTGTTCCCGGTGGCACCGGAATGGCAACTATTGGCAGGGAACCGTTCGCTACCGCGCGGCATGACGCCGGAGGAGGCCAAGCAAGGGATCCACATCGGCCATGACCTGATAATCGCCCGTCGGGTGCGTCCCGGCGAGAGCATCACCGTGCACGCGCACATCGCCGCCGTGGCCCGGCGCGCCTCCGGCGCCACCCAGGTGACGATGTTCGTCGCGAGTGACGACGCCGGTGACACTGTATGGCGAACTCGGTTCACGTCACTGTTCCTAGGCGTGGAGCTCGAGGGAGAACCAAGCACCGAAGCAACCGACTGGCCGCCGCTGCCCGAATCCGTGCCCACGGCCGATCCGCTGGCGTCACGCCAATCATTCGTGCGCTCCATCGACGCACACGTCTACTCGGAATGTGCACGGATCTGGAACCCGATCCACACCGACATCACCGCAGCCCGTCGTGCCGGACTGGCTGCACCGATCCTGCACGGAACCGCCACTCTGGCACGGGCGATATCGATCGCCACCGACTTGGCGGACGTGCCGCTCGCAGCAGTAAGCCGGGTCGCCTGCCAATTCGGCTCGATGGTCACGCCGGGCTCCACCCTCGACGTACGACTATTGGCGGTGAACGGGAACGCACTCGGCTTCGACGTGCTCGACGAAGGAGGTCGGGGTGCCGTGTCGAACGCCACCATTCACCTCCGTCGGTGACGTCCGCACAACCAGCAGCACACAGATGAGACTGTCAACCCTTCGCCAGTTGGCCGGCAATGTCGAGCATCTGCGGACGGTCAGATTCGGCCGCGTTGATCGATGGCCCTCAGAAGCGGTTAGTCGCAGGGCGGCGCAGACACGGGGTTTACAAACGTCACAGGTCTGCCGCAACGGCGGCGATGACCTCACGGAGCCAGCGGTGCGCTGGGTCGGCGTCGTGGCGCGGGTTCCAGTACATCGTCTCGACCAGCATCGGCAGATCGATCGGCGAGGTACGGAGCTTGATGTCGATGCTGTCACCGAACGCCGTGACACCGCGTTCGAGGACGAGGCTGACCATGTTCGTGCCGCGCAGCAGGAACGGCACCAGTGCGAAGTTCTCCGTCGTCACACGCGGCTCGCGATCGATTCCCTGCTCGGCGAGCAGCCGGTCGGCGAGGTTGGTGATGCGTCCGGTTCCGAGGGTGTACGTGAGGTATGGCGCGGCCACGAAGCGCTTGGCGTCGAGCCTGCCTCTCGCCAACTTCGATCCCGACCACACCGCGCAACGCCACTGATCGCTGAACAGCGGTCTGCTGCTCAGGCCTTTGGCGTTCATCAGCGCGGCGGGCTCGATGACGACATCGACCTCGGTGCGACGAAGCAAACCGCGGGCATCGGCGCTGCGCGGCACGAGGTGCAGTTCCACGTTGGGCCCGGCCACCACCAGGTGATCGACGACGAGGCACATGAGAACGAGGGTGACGTAGTCCGAGCAGCTCACCGAGAAACCGCGGGCGTCGTGTGCGGGATCGAAGTCGCTGCGGTCGTCGATCGCCCGCTCCGTCAGCTCGAGGATCTCTCGCACCCGCGGCGCCAGCCGGACGGCCCGCGGAGTGAGCTGCATATCACGGCCGACCCTGACGAGCAGCGGATCGCTCAGCGTGCGCCGCAGGCGCGACAACGCCCGGCTCATCGTCGGCTGGGTCACGCCGATCCGCTGCCCGGCTCGGGTGACGTTGCGCTCGGCGAGCAGTGCGTCGAGCGCAACGAGCAGGTTGAGGTCGAGGTGACTGAGTCTCACCTGTGAACCGTAGGCAGGTCGGAGCAGGTCGTGGTCACGCGATGGTGACAGGTTCCTTGTCGTCCGTGGCGTAGTAGCCGTCGTGTTGGTCCTGTGCCCGGGCGAAGTCCGGCTGGTAGCGGACCGAGGCGTAGTGCGAGGATTTTTCGGCATCCTCGGCGCGGGCGGCGATGTCGGCCAGCGACCCCAGCCCCAGCACCCCCCGAGCAAGCTCGGTGAGCGGGCCGTCGATCTGGTACTCGGTCCGCTGCATCGTGAGCAGCTTGATGAGATACAGCGGTGTTCCGTTGAACTTCTCGAACATGTCCTTGCGAGTGCCCCATTCGGTGAGGAACCGCTCGTGGACCAGCTTGAAGATCTTCGTTCGATCGATCGCCGACATGCCCGGGCCTTTGAGCACCTCGTGCAGCAGCGGCCCCATGTACTCGTGGTCGAAGTCGGCCGCGGTTGGGTAGATCACCACGCCGCGTCCGCAGAAGTCGATGAGGATGTCGGTCATCCTGGAGATGTTCTCGAGGTAATAGGCCCGGCCGAAGTCGACGAAGATGTTGTTCGGCTTGTACATGCCGCCGGGAGTCGTGAACCCGGTCTCCTCGGCGGCGATCGCGAACGCCCGGCACGTCTCCCGGAAGCGGATGAGATCGGCGACGTTGCTCTGCACGACCGGCGACGCGTTGGTGCCCAGGCTCTGCGTCAGCAGCAGCGCCAGACCCACCATCAGTTCGGCGTTGGTGGCGTGTCGAATCTGCGTCTCGACGTGCACCCAATCGAACTGCCGCTGCGGGTACAGCTGGGCGTGTTGAGGGTTGCCGAGGTGCTGCACGCGCTCCCATGGGATGAGCACGTCGTCGAAGTAGGCCATGCCGTCGAGCTCGTCGCCGAGGTGGGCGAGGGGGCGATCGAACGGGTCCGCGTCGGGCGTGGCGTTGGATGGCCGGCAGAAGATGCTCAGCCCATCGCTGTTCACCGGGACGAGCGCGTAGATCGTCTGTTCCGACGTCTGGCCCGGCCGCCAGAGGTTGCCGATCAGCAGTTCGTTGGCGAACGCCATGCCAGTGCCGATCGCCTTCCAGCCCTTGACGATGATGCCGTCCTCGTTGCGGTCGACGAGATGCAGCATGGGCGTTTCTGCCATGGCGTCGTCGCGGCCGCGGTCGTACTGCACGTCGAGGAACATCGGCGAGATCGACAGGTCGTGCTCCTTCAGTCGCGCCCACTGGTCACGAATGTTCTGGGCGAGCGGGTGCCCGTCGTGCAGCGTGCTGTTGGCCTCCCACGGCTCGGGGTCGTCGATCTGGGCGAACATCACACAGTTCATCGACGCAGGCGGCCGGCAGAAGATGGCGCCCTTGAACGTGCGCCACCAGAACTCGTAGTACATGCGCCGCCGCACGACCTGCTCCTTGTCGGTCGGCAGCATCCAGTGCATTGCCCGCCTCGTCCCGTCGGCGTCGACGAACGTGAGGAGATCCTGGTTCTCGGGTACGTGGTGGAGGTCGTAGTAGTTGGCGATCGTCGCCGCGAACCCCTTGGTCTTCGGGTTCGTGGTGACGTCATCGATCAACTCGCCACCGCAGTAGACGCGACGACCGTCGCGGAGGCTCTCGAGGTACTGGGCTCCGGTGCGGATCATGGTGCACTCCTTCTTCAATGGCGTGTAGTGGACGGGATGGTGCGGGTCAGCCGGCGGGCGACGAGGCGAGCGGCCACGGGCGGTGGTACTCGCCCGCGCCGTACAGCAGCGGTTGGCGTTGGTCGCCGAGTACGAGCGAGCGGACTCTGGCGGCGACGAGGAGGTGGGTCCCGGCGACGTCGAGGCACTCCGCATCGCAATCGAAGGCGAGCAATGCACCTGCAAGCAGTGGTGCCGCAGCGGATCCGTCGGTGCGGATCGCGCCGGCGTTGGCGACATCGCCGGCGGCGAGGAACTTGGACTCCCCAGGCGCCGCGCAGCGCTGCGACATCTCCACCTGGTCATCGGACAGAACGTTGAGGCCGAGCCGCCCGGTCTGGATGATGTGGTCGGCCGTGGCGGTCGCCCGGTTGACGCACAACGCCATCGTCGGCGGTTCGAGGCACACGACCGTGAAGGCGCTGACGGTCATGCCCCACGGCCGGTCGTGGTCGCGGGTGGTGACCACCGAGACGGGACCGACGAGGTGACGAAGCGCCTGCCGAACTCGATCGGGCTGCATGTGGTCCTCTGCGCTCATCGTCCCCCTCCGGCTTCGATGAAGGCGATGGTACGAACCCTCCAGGCAATGCGGAAGGCACATCTCTTCGATACCACCCATGCATGAGCGGCATGGTCGGCGCCCTAGGGACCCGGCCTCTCGGCGCCCCTGTCGACGGTCGCTCTCCTGAAACGACCTGGGGGAAGCAGGTCATTCGCAGCGCCATACCTAGGGTGGTCACGCGAACCGTCAGGTCGAACCCCGCAGGGTGATGCCGGACAAGACCAGGGAGTACTTCATTGCTCGATCGGGAATCCTTGTCGTGATGCAACCGACCGATTGGTTCTTGACGACCAGCGAGCGCGGCAACCCAGCGACGATGATCGACAGCAGGCACGCCGACTCCTGGACCGACGGCAACGTCTGTCGCGTGCTGGTACACGGAGCCACATACTTCCGGCGGTTGCGCGACGAGCTCAGCATCTTGCAGGCGGGCGACGACGTCTCGTTCACCGACTGGCGCAGCGATGCCGACGAACGCTTGGTCGGTCCGGGAACCGAG
>JBDTYA010000251.1:0-20613 GCA_040005915.1 Ilumatobacteraceae bacterium | reverse complement strand
GACGACAAGCGCAAGGTGACCGGCACATGACCGACGACGGGAGACCTCGTCTGGCCCGCCCGCAGCGGGTCGGTGGCGACGGGGTGCCCGAAGTGTTCTGCGCCGACGAGCAGAACGACATCCGCGTCGACCTCGAACGGTGGCAACAGCTGGCGCTCGACGTGTTGCTCGCCGAAGGTGTGCGCGGTCTCTCGGAGCTCGCCGTGCTGTTCGTCAACGAGCGCGAGATGGCCGAGCTCAACGACAGTTACATGGGCAAGCCCGGCCCGACCGATGTGCTGGCTTTCCCCATCGATGCCGCCGAGGCCGAGATCGTGCAGCACGGCCAGCCACCGAGCCGTGGTCCCGATCGCGCGCCGCCGGATCCCGCCGACATGCCGTTGCTGCTCGGCGATGTCGTGATCTGCCCTGCAGTCGCGGCCCGCCAGGCCCCCGAGCATGCCGGCACGGTCGACGACGAGATGGCGCTGCTCGTCGTCCACGGCGTCCTGCACGTGCTCGGTCACGACCATGCCGATGACACCGAGCGTGTCGCCATGCAAGCACGCGAGCGAGAGCTCCTCGAGACCTATGTATGGCACGGCCCGGCGCCGGCCACCTTCCGCCAGGAGCACGCCACCTCGTGATCGCATTCAACAACGTCGACGTGCTGATGCTGGCGACGATCTTCTTGCTGCTACTCATCTTGATCTTCACCTCGGTCGCCGAGATGGGCCTGTCGCGCATCACCCGTCCGAAGGCTGCCTCGTTGGCCGACCAGGGCTTCAAGTCCGGCAAGGCGTTGAAGAAGTTGGTCGGCGCACCCGAGCGCTGGGTCAATCCGTTGCTGCTGACGGTCAACATCTGCGCGACGGTTCAGGCGACCCTCACCGGGATCCTCAGCGACAGGTTGTGGGGGACCTACGGCATCATCGCCGGCGTCGCCCTCAACGTGTTGGTCTTCTTCGTGTTCGCCGAGGCCGTGCCGAAGACGTACGCGGTCCTCTATCCGCAGAAGGCTGCGCTGGCCACGGCTCGACCTGTTGCAGCCCTCGTCGCCTTCCCGCCGCTGCGGCTGATCTCGCGATGGCTGATCACGCTCACCAACGTCATCGTGCGCGGCAAGGGGCTGCAACAAGGTCCGTTCGTCACGGAGTCGGAGTTGCTCGGCATCGTCGAGACCGCGGCCGACGACGGCGTCGTAGAACACGAAGAGCGCGAGTTGATCGAGAGCATCATCGAGTTCGGCGACACGGTCACACGCGAGGTGATGGTGCCGCGGCCCGACATCGTCACGCTCGACGATTCGTCGTCGGTCACCGCCGCGCTCGACCTGGCCATCGCCCATGGGTTCAGTCGTCTGCCGGTGCTGGGCGACGGTGGCGACGACGACGTCGTCGGGTTGGCGTACACGAAAGATCTGATGCGCGCCGAGCGAAATGGCGATGGCGATCATCCGATCACCGAGCTCGTGCGCGAGGCGCGGTTCATCCCCGAGAACAAGCCGGTCAACCGGCTGATGCGCGAGATGCAGGCGGAGAAGTTCCACCTCGCGTTGGTCGCCGACGAGTACGGGGCCCTGGCCGGTTTGATCACGCTCGAGGACTGCCTCGAGGAACTGGTCGGCGAGATCGTCGACGAACACGACCTCGACGACGCCGAGGTGCAGCGACTGCCCGACGGCGACTATTCGGTCGACGGAGGGATGAGCATCTCCGATCTCAACGAACTGCTCGATCTCGAACTGCCCGACGACGACTGGGAGACGGTGGCCGGTTTCCTGTTCGGCACGCTCGAGCACGTGCCCGACCCGGGCGAGAGTGTGACGCGGGGCGGATGGCGGTTCACCGCGACCGAGGTCACGGGCCGCCGGATCCGACGCGTGCGGGTCAGCCTCGACCCCGATGGCAGCGTCTCGTCGACCGAGGCCGACAACAGTTAGCGTCCGAGGATGCAGATTTCGCTCGATGGCAGGGTCGCGCTGGTCACTGGCGCATCGAAAGGGATCGGCAGGGCGATCGCCGGAGCGATGGCGGCTGCCGGTGCCAACGTGATGCTCAGTTCTCGCAAGCTGGATCAACTCGAGATCGCCGCCGACGAGATCGGCAAGTCCGGTGCAGCCGGCGAGACAGCGGTGTTCGCCGCAAATGCCGGCGACGTCGAGTCGGCCAAGGCATGCGTGGCGGCCACGATCGAGCGGTTCGGCGGCCTCGACATCCTGGTCAACAACGCCGCCACCAACCCGTACTACGGGCCGACGTTGGGTGTCGACGAAGGACGGTTCGACAAGACCTTTCAGGTCAACCTCCGCGGTCCGCTGTTCTGGTCGCAGGCGGCATGGGAACAGGCGATGCGTTCCAAGCCGGGTGTCATCATCAACATCGCCTCGGTCGGCGGTTTGCGCGCCGAGGGTGCGCTCGGCGTCTACAACCTCACCAAGGCCGCGCTCATCCACATGACGCGCCAACTCGCTGGGGAGATCGGGCCCACCAGGGTCGTCGGAATTGCGCCCGGCCTGGTGCAGACCGACTTCGCCGCGGTCCTCGTGGCGAACTATGGCGAGGCCCTTGCCGCATCGATGCCGCTCGGTCGGCTCGGCGAACCGCAGGACATCGCCAACCTGGCAACGTTCCTGGCATCTGATCTGGCCTCGTGGATCACCGGCGAGACGTACGTGATCGACGGCGGCGCCGGGGTCAGATCAGGAGCGATGTGAGCCCATTGAGAGAACCGTAGGAAGGAGTCGGCCGATGCCGGTCACGTCTGGTTTCAACCACGTCGCCACGTTGACCTCCGACATGGAGCGCACGGTGCAGTTCTATCGGGATGCCTTCGAGGCGGATCTGGTGTTCGAGATGGATGCCAAAGGCGATCATCCGCGAATGTCCGTCCTCGACCTTGGTGGTGGTGCGGCCCTCAACGTCTTCGAGGTCGCCGCTGACGACATCATCGGCGAGCGTCGCAAGCAGGGCCATCGCGGAGCCATCGACCACTACGCACTAGCGGTCGATTCGAAGGAAGTGTTGGAACAGGTCAAGCAGCGCCTGGTCGGCGCCGGCGCCGACATCGGTGAGATCCAACGGCTGGGCGACGTGTGGTCGCTGTTCTTCCGCGACCCCGACGGGATGGAGCTGGAAGTCTGCGCGAAGGCCACCGACGATTGAGGGGCGGTGCGCCGCCATGTCGCACCGGTTCTACTGGAATCCGTCCAACCGCGGCCACAGGTCGAACTCGATTTCGACGGGTGTTTCGTCGGTCGACGGGGTTTCGTCGGCCGGCTTCGGCTGTGGTGTCGGCCGGGCCAGGTCGGCGAGGCTGCGTGGTGTGATGGAACCGAACATCGTCAGCAGGGCGACGCACGCCAGCCCGGCGCCGAAGAAGAACGGAGCGCGCAATCCGAACTCGCGGGCCACGATCCCGCCCAGCGCGGCGCCGATCGAGATCGATCCCCACACCAGCCAGCGATACACGCTGTTGACCCGGCCGAACAGGTTGGCGGGCACGACGCGTTGGCGCAGTGAGATGGTCACGGTGTTCCAAACCGTCGTGCCGAACGCCATGGCGACGGTGGCGAGTGCGCTGACCCACAAGCGTGGCCAGAACCCCTCGGAGAACATGCACAAGGCCCACAGGGTCACGGCGCCGTAGATCACCGACACGGCGCCGATCTTCTTCGTCAGTCGCTCGGCGACGAGCCCTCCGCCTACGGCGCCGACGGCACCGATCGCGATCAGAGCGCCGTACCAACGGTCGCTGAGGTGCAGCAGATCCTGGGCGAACAACACGAAGATCGCCGCTGTCATCTGCATGCCCAGCACGGAGAGGCTGGCGGCCAGAGCGAGCCCGCGCAACACCTGATGACGCGACAACCAGCGCAGTCCCTCGGCGATCTCGACCCGTAATCGGCGCGGCGCCGCATGGGCTCCAGGGTGCGGGGCAACCGCTACTTGCAATGTCATCACCAGAGCCGCGGCAATCGCAAAGCTGGCTGCGTCGAAGCCGAAGGGCAACCACATGGCCGCTACGAACAACACACTTCCGATCGGGGTGCCGACGAAGCTGTTAGCGGTTATCTCGGCGGCGAAACGGCGGCCGTTGGCCTTCTCGAGGACCTCGACCGGCACGATCGACGGCACCATCGCCTGCGAAGCGTTGTCGAAGAATACCTCTGCGACGCCGAGGCAGCCGGCGGCGGCCCACAGCATCCACATCCGGGCGTTGTGGGTGGCGACCGCGAGCGCCAAGGCGGCAACGGTCGCGGCCCGGAACGTGTCGGCGCGGACCATCAGCAATCGGTGGTCGATGCGGTCGACGACGACACCGATCGGCAACGACAGGAGCAGCCACGGGAGTGCGGCGGCGACGCCGATGAACGAGATCGACAACTCGTTGCGTGTCAGGCGGGATGCAAGCAGCGGCAGGGCGACGAGGAATACCCCGTCGCCGAGATTGGAGACGGTGCTCGCCGTCCAGAGACGCCAATATGCCGGCGAAAGCCGAGTGGTGACGTCAGCAGCCGTCACCCTGGACCGCTCCGACCAAGACCATCGTCGATTCCGAACATCTATTCCGCATGCGTGGCGACCTTAGTCGGTCACGTGGGTAGATCGTGTCGACGCACCTTCCCCGACGACGTCGTGGGCAGACGTGCGACGAACCTGACTTCCTTTGGCGCCATGTACATCGGCAGGTGTTCAGCCGCTAGTGAGCGAATCGATTCCAAGGTTGGTGGCGACTCGCCGTCCATCGCCACGATCCAGGCCACGAGCCGCTCGCCCCACTCGTCGTCGGCCACGCCGGCGACAGCGACCTCGGCGACGGCCGGGTGTTTCATGAGAGCGGCTTCGACGGTCGCCGGCCACACGTTCTCGCCGCCGGTGATCACCACCTCGGTGCGCCTGCCGTGAACGACCAACCTGCGGTCACCGTCGAGCTCGCCGAGATCGCCGGTCGGCAGCCAGCCGTCCACGAGAGGGCTGGATCCATCGCGGTAGCAGCGCATCAACATCGGACCGCGCAGGTGGATCTCACCGCTCGGATCGATGCGCACCTCGACGCCATCGAGTGGTCGGCCGTCGTACACCACACCGCTTCCGGTCTCGGTCATGCCGTAGGTGGACACGACGTTGTCGGGCAACACGTCGGGAGGCTGCGACCCACCGAGCACGATTCGCCGGAAGAGAAGCGGATCGACGCGTTGCAATGCCGTCCGCACGAGCGACACCAACGTCGCCCCCTCTGTTGCCGCGCGGCGGACTGCAATGGCATTGAATCCGTCATGAACGATCACGCGGGTCCCTGTCGCGATGGCGCGCGTGACGACCGACAGGCCGCCGACGTGCGACAACGGCAGGCAGGCCAGCCACGCGTCGTCCTGCTCGACACCAAGGCGTGACGAGGTCGCCATCGCCGACGCGGAAATGGCATCGTGCGTCAGGACAACTCCGCGGGGACTGCCCGTCGTGCCGCTCGTCGCCACGACCAACGCGTCGCCGGACTCGACGCCGTCGCCGTCGAGCCCGCGGATGCCCTCGTCATCGATCAGGCGATCCGGACCGATCGCCGCGAGCAACGCCTGGCGCGCCGCACGCGGCAGACGACGGTCGATGGGGAACGCAGCATCGCCGGCGTCCCAGATGCGACGAAGTGCCTCGACGAATCGTTCGCTGCCGGGCAGGTCGATCGCAACGAGGTGCGGCACGGTCAGAAGGCTACGGTGACGGCCGTGAATCGGTGGATACTCGGTGCGCGGCCGCGCACGCTTCCCGCGGCGGTCGTGCCCGTCGCCATCGGTGCGGGGGCGGCCGTCGGCGGATCGTCACCGGTGTGGTGGCGTGTCGGGCCGGCGTTGGTGGTCAGCCTGGCTTTGCAGATCGGGGTCAACTACTCCAACGATTACAGCGACGGCATCCGCGGCACCGACGATGTCCGCGTCGGCCCCGTGCGTCTCGTTGCCGGCGGCCTGGCCGAGCCCAGTCACGTCAAACGCGCCGCCTTCATCGCATTCGGCGTTGCCGCGGTCGCCGGCCTTGCGTTGGCGATCGTGACCTCGTGGTGGTTGATATTGGTCGGGCTCGTGGCGATGCTGGCGGCGTGGGGTTACACGGGCGGGCCGAAGCCGTACGGCTACCTCGGTCTCGGTGAGCTGTTCGTGTTCGTCTTCTTCGGATTGGTCGCCACGCTGGGCACCACATACGCGGTGATCGAGAGCCTGCCGGCGCACGGCTGGGTCGCCGGGTGCATCGCCGGCTTCCTGGCATGCGCGCTGTTGGTCGTCAACAACCTGCGCGACATCCCCACTGACCGAGTTGCCGGCAAGCGCACCCTGGCCGTGCGCCTCGGCGACGCCAGAACTCGTTGGTTGTACGCCGGTTGCATCGTGGCGGCAGCGGTGTTGGTGGTGGTCGTCGCCGTTGCGTGGCGAGGGTGGGCGGCCATCGCCCTGGCCGGGTTCGTCGCCGCGATCCCGCCGATCCGCATCGTGCGCCGCGGCGCCGCAGGCAGGGATCTCATCGCCGTGCTCGTCGCGACTGCACGAACGCAGTTGCTCGTCGGGCTGCTCGTGGCCATCGGGCTCGCGCTCGGGCCGATCAGTAGCTGATCTCGTTCAGCCAGGCCTTCAGCCCGGCGACGACGAGTCGAGGTTGCTGCAGATGCGCCGCGTGGCCGGCACCGGCGATCTCCACGAACTTGCCGTTGCACACCGATGCCGCCATCTGCTTGCCGATCTCGACGAACTTGTGGTCGCGCTCGCCGGCGATGATCAAAGCCGGCACCGCGAGGTCGGCAAGCCGCGGCCACAACGAATGCTGTGCACCGCTGCCGGCGAGGCGCAGGCTGCCGGCCAGGCCTTCGGGCGTGTTCCTCAGTCGATCACCCCGTTGCTGGTCGTCGGGCTCGAGGTCGTCGAACAGGGGCAGCGACAGCCACTCGTCGAGGAAGGCGCCGACACCGGCCTCGACGATGTGATCGGCCAATCTGTCGTCGGCAACCCGCCGAGCCGACCGTTGCTCGTCGTCGGCGATCCCCGGCGACCCGCCGATCTCGGCCACTCCCCGCACGGTTTGCGGGTGGGCGACGGCGGCATGCAAGCACAGCCGGCCACCGAGGCTGTACCCGATGTACACCGCCGGTCCGCATTGCGAAGTCAGCAGGTCTGCGGCCTCCGGCAGGTCGACACGCACATCGACGCTCTCGCCGTGACCGGGAACGTCGACGACGATGCACTCGTAGCCACCATCAGCGAAGCCTTCGGCGATCGGCTTCCACGAATTCGATGTCTGGGTGAAGCCGTGCACGAAGACGAGCCGCGGCCCCCGTCCGTAGCCCCATGCTCCCAGTCGACCGGCGAGTGGTAGCCAGTCAGACATCTGCGGTGCGCTTGGCGACGACCGAGCGCAACACCTGCGCGAAGGTCTCGGGCTCCTGCGCGCCAGGCACCATCCACTTGCCGTCGAAGACGTAGGTGGGCACCGCGGTGATCTCCATCTTGGCGGCCGATTGCATCTCGTGGCGGACCTCGTCGAGCCCACGGTCGCTGTCGAAGAACGCGCGGACCTGATCGTGGTCGAGTCCGACATCGGCAGCACAGTCGGCCAACACGTCCGGGTCTCCGACGTCGAGGCCGTCGATGAAGTACGCGTGCAGCAATCGCTCCTTCAGCGCGATCTGGTGCCCGGTTGATTCGGCAAACCAGAGCACCCGATGAGCGAGCAACGTGTTCGCCCGAAGCGCTCGATCGAGGCGGAACTCGAGCCCGCTCTCGGCCGCAACGGAGGTGACGTGATCGATGATCTCCTGAGCGCGCTCGTAACCGCCGAACTTCTTGGCGTACGCATCGATCACGGGTCCCGATTTCCCAGGTGATGCCGTGGCGTCGAGTTGGTACGGCCGGAACACGATCTCGACTTCGATCTCGTCCGCCACTTCTGCCAGCGCGGCCTCGAACCGACGCTTACCGATGTAGCACCACGGGCACACGACATCCGACCAGATCTCGACCGCGACATGAGGGCGGACTTGGGGGCGCACATGGTGGATGATAGGCCCGTATCGTGGCGATCATGACCTCGGCGCCACACGACGTGCAGGCCACGTTCTGCGCCACCCTGGTCGACGAATGGGTCCGCCACGGCCTGCACCACGCGGTCATCGCACCCGGTTCGCGCAGCACGCCGATGGCACTGGCGCTTGCGGACCGACCCGACATCGCCGTCCACGTTTTCCACGACGAGCGATCGGCGTCGTTCGCTGCGCTCGGAATTGCGATGGCCACCCGCTTCCCGGCCGTGGTCCTGTGCACCAGCGGCACCGCGTCGACGCACTTCCACGGCGCTGTTGTCGAGGCCCATCAATCGGGCGTCCCCATGCTGGTGCTGACGGCAGACCGGCCGCCCGAGCTGCATGGTGTCGGCGCTCCGCAGACGATCGATCAGACCGACCTCTACGGCAATGCCGTGCGGTGGTTCCATGACCCCGGGGTCCCGACCGACGACGAGCGCTCCACGTGGCGGTCGGTTGCATCGAAGGCATGGCAGCACACACTCGGCGTCATGCCGGGGCCCGTGCACCTGAACCTCCCGTTTCGCGAGCCGCTCGTCGGTGTCGCCGGGCAATTGCCCGATCCCGAGCCGGTCGAGATGTTCGCGTCCCCTTTGGTCGACATCGGCGAGTTGATCGATCTCGTGGGTACGCGCGAGGGCGTGATCGTCGCCGGCAACGGCGTCGATCACCCACACCTCGTGCAACAGCTCTCCGATGCCGCCGGTTGGCCGGTGCTGGCCGACCCGTTGTCGGGATGCCAGCGGCTCGGCTCGGCCGTCGTTCGTTTCGACGCGTTGCTGCGTCATGCCGGGTTCGCCGATGCTCATCGCCCCGCAGTGGTGCTGCAACTGGGCATGCCGCCGGCGTCGAAGGTCTTGTCGCAGTGGCTGGCGGGTTCGAAGGCCCGGCACGTGGCGGTATCGCCTGTGGGCCTGATCTCGGATCCGAACCTGGTCGACGCACGGCAGGTGGCGGCGCCGATCGGTGCCCTGTGCGGCCGCCTTGCCAGTACGGCCGGCTGGGTAGGCGAACACGATCGAACCTGGCTCGACGAGTGGACAGCAGCCGACCGATTGGCGCGGACGGCAATCGACAAAGCCCTGACGACCGAGCTCGCCCTGTCGGAGCCGGGTGTCGCACGAGCCGTCACCGCCGGAGTGCCGTCCGGCGGTCATCTCGTTGTTGCATCGTCGATGCCGGTGCGCGATGTCGAGTGGTTCGGCACGCCCCGAAGCGATATCACTGTTCACGCGAATCGCGGGGCCAACGGTATCGATGGCGTCATCGCGACGGCGATCGGAGTCGCCATCGGCAGCGGTGCACCGACGGCGGTGCTACTGGGCGATGTCGCGTTCTGTCACGACATGTCGTCTCTCACGGCCTTGCAAACGCGCCGGCTCGATCTCAGCATCGTCGTCACCGACAACGACGGTGGCGCGATCTTCTCGTTCCTTCCCCAGGCAGCGACCCTGCCGGCCGAGAGGTTCGAGCTGCTGTTCGGCACACCGCATGGCACCGATGTGGTCGAGGTCGCGAGGGCGATGGGCGTGCGCGCCTATGACGCGGAATCGGTCCGTGTGCTCGTCGCCGCGTTCGGCGAACACGACACGTGTGTCGTGCGTGTGCCAACGAATCGTAAGAGCAACGTCGACGACCATGCCGCGCTCAACGCTGCAGTCGTCGCTGCGCTCGGTTGAGCGTGCAGTCAGCTCATGGCCGGACGATGGCCGAGAGCATCGCCTGGAACTTGGCCTGGGTTTCGGCGAGCTCGGCGAGTGGTTCGCTGTCGGCGACGATCCCCCCGCCGGCGACCAACCGGGCGCTTCGACGATCGGCCGAGAACTCGGCGCAGCGCAGGGCGACGGCCCAGGTCCCGTTACCCGCGGCGTCCACCCAACCGACGGAGCCGGCATAGCGGCCGCGTTCGAAGCCTTCGACCTCCTCGATCAGCGCCAACGCCTCGTCGCGGGGGAAGCCACCGACGGCAGGCGTCGGCGCCAGTGCACGGACGAGTTCGAGGACGTTGGGCCGCGGGTCCGAGAGATGTCCCTGCATGTTCGTCCCGAGGTGCTGCACGTTGGCGACCGCGACGACGGACGGCTCGGGTTCCCAATCGAGGTAGCTGCACCACGGCAACAACGTGTCGTGGATCATGTCGATCACGACACGATGCTCGGTCCGGTTCTTGGCGCTGGCGAGGAGCGCGGCTGCGGCACGTAGATCGGTGTCGGGATCTCCCGTCCGCGGTGTCGTGCCGGCGAACGGGTGAGCCCGAACCGTGTTTCCTTCGACCTCGACCAACAGCTCGGGCATAGCGCCCACGAAGCCGTCGATCGAGTAGCGATAGCTCGAACCGAACGAACTGCGCAGGCGAACCAGCACGGCGTGGATGTCGATGGGCTCGTCGCTGCTCACCAGCACCTCGCGGGCTATCACCGCCTTGGTCAGTCGACCATCGCGCACGGCGTCGCGCGCCGTCGCCACGGCGCGGAGATAGTGGTCGACAGGCGTCAGCGGTGCTGTCGTGAAGCCCTGAGCTCGCGGCTCGGGTCGTGCGGGCGTGTCGAGGTCTTCGGGCGCGTCGTCGATGGTGGTCACCCAGCGGCGCCCGTCGCCGGCTTTGACCACCGCCATCGCCGGCACGATCAGTTCACTCGGCGCGCCGGGCTTGAACGGCACGACGCCGAGCGCCAGCGGCAGCGCGCCGCCGGCTTGATCATCGTGTTCGATGGCGGCGAGGAAGTCGGCGACCTCGCCGATGGCGATTCGTGCGGCCACCCCGCGACCGGCGACTCCCACGCCGTCGCGCACGAACAGATAGCCGTCGCCGCGGGCGATGTCGTTGAGGTCGACCTCGCGATCGAGCGGCCGACTGACGGCTCGCACCGGCAGTCAGCTCCGCGTGCCGAGCAGCAACTGGGTGATGCCGCCCGAGAGTTGGTGATGCTCCGCATCGGCGAACCCGGCGGACCGCAGGTCGGTCAACATCTGCTGCGGCGCGGGAAGGTAGGCGACGCTCTTGGGGAGGTACCGATAGGCCGCGCCGTCGCTCAGCAGGCTGCCGATCCTCGGAACGATCTTGCCGAAGTAGATGCTGTTGCCCCACCGGATGAACCTGTTGCGCGGCACGCCGACGTCGAGCAGGGCGATCCTGCCACCGGGCCGCACCACACGGCCGAGCTCGTCGAAGAACCGCGGCAGCTCCACGAGGTTGCGCAGCGCGAATCCGCAGGTCGCCCCATCGACGGAATGATCGGGGAGCGGCAGCCGGAGGATGTCGGCTTGCACCCGTGGCGCGCCGCTGCGATCGGCGGCGAGCATGCCGAAGCTGAGGTCGAACGACAGCGGGCGATGACCGGCGCGTGCCAGGTCGACGCACAGGTCGCCGGTCCCGCTGGCCAGGTCGATGACGGTGCTGTTGACCGGGAGCCGCAAGAGCTTCACGGCCTTTCGCCGCCAGTGAACGTCGAGCCGAAACGTCATGATCCGATTCACGAGGTCGTACCGCGGGGCGATGGCGTCGAACATCTGCCGGACGGCCGTGACCTTGTCGTCGCCCTGCGGCAACGCCTCGCTGTCCCACGCTCGTCTGCTCACCGCGTCGAGGCTATTCGGCATCGGGTGTGGAACGCGCACGACCAGGGCACGCCGGTAATGTCGCGGACATGAGCAAGATCATCTTCGGCGTCTTCATGCCGCAGGGTTGGAAGATGGAACTGTCCGGCATCGAAGGTGCCGAGGCGAAGTGGCAGCGGGCCGTCGACATCGCTGTGCGTGCCGAGGAGCTCGGGTACGACTCCATCTGGGTGTACGACCACTTCCACAACGTGCCGCGTGCCGCCAACGAAGCCGTGTTCGAATGCTGGACGACGATGGCGGCGATCAGCCAGCTGACAACACGAGTGCGCCTCGGACAGATGGTCGGCTGCAACAGCTATCGGCAGCCCACTGTGCTTGCCAAGATCACTTCGACGATCGATGTCATCAGCGGTGGCCGGCTGGATTGGGGAATCGGCGCCGGATGGTACGAGAACGAGTACAAGGGCTACGGCTTCGAATTCCCGAAACCGAAGGACCGCATCGGCATGTTGCGCGAGTGCGTCGAGATCGTCAGGAGCATGTGGACAGAGCCTGAGACGACCTACGCGGGGAAGTACTACCAGCTGTCGCGCGCCCAATGTGACCCGAAGCCGCTGCAGGCGCCGCACCCTCCGATCTGGATCGGTGGCGGGGGAGAACAACTGACGCTCCGTGTCGTCGCTCGTCACGCCGACTACTCGAACTTCGGCGGTGTCCCGGTCGAGTGGGCGCGCAAGCGCGAGATCCTGAAGGGCCACTGCGCAGCCGTCGGCCGCGACGAGGAAACCATCGGCAAGACGTGGTCACCGGAGATGTGCATCCGTTCGACCGAGGCCGAGCTGAAGGCGATGGGTACCCGCAGCCTGTGGGGCGATCCGTTCGAGAAGTGGCGGGAGAACGGACTGGTCGGAACGCCCGAGCAGATCTGCGAGAAGGTCCAGGCCTACGTCGACCTCGGTTGCACCGGTTTCATCCCGTGGTGCAGCGACTACCCGGACACAGAGTCCATGGACCTGTTCGCCTCGGAAGTGATGCCGAACTTCCGCTAGGCGCTCAGCTAGCGCATCCGCACGACGTTGCCCGTCACCATTCGCGCCTGGTCGCTGCACAACCAGGAGATGACGCCGGCGACTTCTGACGGTTCGGCGACGTGGAAGTGTTCGGAACTGGTCGCCGCGAACGAGCGAACGTCGTCGTTGACCCAGCCCGAATCCGTGATCGGAGGATGGATCATGTTGGCGGTCACGCCGCGGCGACCGAGTTCTGTCGCGGCCGCCATCGTGTAGTTCTCGAGCGCCATCTTCGCCGCGCCATAGGTGACCTCTGACGGGAAGCCGTTGGGACCACCCGACGTCAAGCCGACTATGCGGCCCCATTTGCCGTCGCGGGCGATGAGCCGGCGAGCGAACTCGGCGATCATCAACGCGCCGGCTCGGGCATCGACACCGAAGGTGCGGTCGAACAGTTCGGCGGTGACCTCGGGAACCGTGCGACCGACGCCGTCCGACCCGCCCGCTGCGAAGGAGTCACCCGAGAACCAGCCCGTCGCGTTGTTGACGAGGATGTCGACCGGTCCGAACGCGGCCTCGGCCCGATCGAACAATGCAGCCGGCGTGGCGCTGTCGAGCAGGTCGGCCTCGATCGCGATCGCCCGTGCGCCGGAGGACACGATCCGCCCGACGACCTCGTCTCCTGATCGCATCCGATTCTCCTGGTATCGCTCCGGGGTCGCTGCATCCAACGCCACACGGGCTCGCAAATAGGTGATCACCACTGCGGATCCATCTGCGGCGAGTCGCTCCGCGGCAGCGGCGCCGATCCCGTGATTGGCGCCCGTGACGATCGCCACATGCGCTCGTGCATCCATCGGATCGACGGGCTATTCGTACAGGCGGGTGATGATCTCGGCGACGCAACTGGGCTTGGACGCGCCCTCGCATTCGAAGGTGAGCTCGTAGATCGCCTGCAACCCTCCGGCGATGTGTTCGACGCTCAGCACCTTGACGCCGAGCCTGAGGTTGGCGCCGACCGGCACGGGCGACATGAACCGAACCTTGTTGCATCCGTAGTTGACGCCCATCTTGAAGCCGGTCGTCCTGAACACCATCGGCATCATCACCGGGCCGAGCGACAGCGTGAGGTAGCCGTGGGCGATGGGACCGCCGAAAGGGCTCTCCTTCTCGGCCCGTTCGGGATCGACGTGGATCCACTGGAAGTCACCTGTTGCCTCGGCGAACTGGTTGACCCGTTCCTGCGTTATCTCCATCCAGTCGCTGTAGCCGAGGTGCTCGCCGACGACTTCCTCGAGGCCGGCCGATCCGTCAATCGTGCGTGGTGACATGGTGCGAGCATTGCAGTCCGTGCGGCGTACGGTGAAGTCGTGTCCGACCGACTCGTACGTGCGGCGCTGCTGCCCCTTCGCTTGACCAGGAACGCGGCGCGCCTGCTACGAAGTGCGTTGATGGCCGACTTCCTCGCTGCCTACTCGATCGCCCAGCCCGACAAGTTGGCGGTGATCGACGATCGGCCCGACGGGACGGTCACCACGCTGACCTACGGCCAGCTCAACGAGCAGGCCAACCGTCTCGCCAACGTCCTGCTGGATCTCGACGCACGGCCGGGTGAGAGCAAGGTGGTGTGGTGCGGCCAGAACTCACCCGGCCTCGTCGTGATCGTCAACGCGGCGCGCAAACTGGGTG
This sequence comes from Ilumatobacteraceae bacterium, assembly GCA_040005915.1. Taxonomy (GTDB): domain Bacteria; phylum Actinomycetota; class Acidimicrobiia; order Acidimicrobiales; family Ilumatobacteraceae; genus JAENVT01. Next base: position 6,313 of record JBDTYA010000251.1, on the reverse strand, counting down.
TCACCGCGGTGCCGTTGAACTACCGCCTCAGCGATGACGAGGCCACGTACGTCACCGACCACTGCGATGCCACCATCGTGTACGTCGACGCCGAGTTCGCCCCGACGTTCGAACGGATCCGCGCCGCGCTCCCGAAGGTCGAGCACTTCCTGGTGTTCGACGGGCCGGCACCCGCAGGAATGATCGATGTCGACGCGGCGATCGCGGCGGCCTCACCTGCCGAGCCGGAGGTGCCGGCCGCCACCGAGTCCGGCGCGACGATGATCTACACCAGCGGCACCACCGGCAGACCGAAGGGCGCGTTCCGCCGCGGTGCCTCGAACCCGGCGCAGACCGCAGCGCTGGCGATGCACATCGGGTACAGCCCCACCGACGTGTACATCAGCACGGGACCGCTCTACCACAGCGGGCCGGGTGGTTTCATGTCTGCGGCTCTGGCGATGGGACAGACCGTTGTGCTGCAGCGCAGGTTCGAGCCGCAGGACTGGCTCCGCCTCGTCGAGACCTACAAGGTCACCTCGACATTCAGTGCGCCCACGCCGATTCGCATGGTGTGCAACCTGCCGACCGACGTGAAAGCGAAGTACGACGTGTCGTCGATGAGACGGATGATCGCCAATGCCGCGCCGTGGAGCTTCACGTTGAAGAAGATGTACCTCGCCGACTTCCCGGCGGACTCCTTGTTCGAGGTGTACGGCTCCACCGAGCTCGGTGTCAACACCGTCCTTCGTCCGCAGGACCAGTTGCGCAAACCGGGCTCGTGCGGGAAGCCGGCGCCGATGGTCGAGATCAAACTGTTCGACGCCGACGGCAACGAGGTCACCGGAACCGGACCCGAACACACCGGCGAGCTCTTCGTGAAGAGCCCGAGTGTTTTCGCCGACTACTACAAGCAGCACGACAAGTTCCTGGAAGACCAGCACGACGATTATCAGACGGTCGGTGACATCGCCTACTTCGACGACGAGGGCTACGTCTACATCTGCGATCGGAAGAAGGACATGATCATCAGCGGCGGAATGAACATCTACCCCGCCGAGATCGAAGCTGCGCTGGAGGCGCATCCCGACGTGCTCGAGGCAGCCGTGTTCGGAGTCCCCAGCGAAGTCTGGGGGGAGTCCGTGCACGCGGTCGTGGTCGTCCGGTCGGGCGCGTCGATGACCGAGGCTCAGGTGATCGGCCACTCGCGCGAGCATCTCGCCGGTTACAAGATCCCGCGGTCTGTGACATGGAGCCCGGAGCTGCCGAAGACCGGCAGCGGCAAGATCCTGAAGCGTGATCTGCGCGCCCCGTTCTGGGCCGGCCGCGACAGCCATGTCTGAACAGCAAGGCTGAGTCAACGCAGCGCGTCGGGGACTTCCCATGGCTTGCCGTGCACGGTGGTGTCGAGGAAGGCCAGCACCGTGGTGTACCAGATCTTGGCGTGCTGCGGGCTGAGCACCCAGTGGTTCTCGTCGGGGAAGTACAGGAACTTGTGCGGCATGGTTCCGTCGTCCCCGCCGTGCCGTGCGGCGAGCTCGGCCCACAGCCGTAGCGCTTCGCCGATCGGCACCCGATAGTCGTGATCGCCGTGCACGACGAGCATCGGTGTGGTGATCTGATCCGCGAAGTGGTGAGGACTGTTGTCGGCCATCATCTCCGGCGACATCTCCCGCCGCCAGTAGTGATATCCGTCCGTCGTCGGCCCGAACTGGTCGAGTGCCCACAGGCTCGCGTGGGTGACGATTCCTTTGAACCGGTCGGTGTGCGTCGCGATCCAGTTGGCCATGTAGCCGCCGAAGGATCCGCCCATTGCCGCCGTGCGGGTGGCGTCGATGTCGACCCGTTGTTCGGCAACATCGGTGATTCGCATGAGGTCCGTGTACGGAGCGGCGCCCCAGGCCCCCCATCCGCGAGCGATGAAGTCGCGGCCGTAGCCCGTCGACAGCGCCGGATCGGGCAGCAGCACGGCATAGCCCGCGGCGGCCAGCAGCCACGGGCACCAGCGCCACGACCATGCGTTCCACGACCCGAGTGGCCCGCCGTGGACCCACAGGAGCAGCGGTGCGGGCGACGCCTCGCCGGCGCCGTCGGGTAGCACCAACCACGCCCGTAGCGGTGTGCCATCGGAAGCCGTCGCTTTCACCTCGGTGAGCGAGCCGGGCAGCGGCGGGGCGGGCGACGGGCCGAGCAGCGCCGTCGGCTGCTGATCCGCGCCGGCAGCGGTCAGGCGCACGGGTGCGGCCGGGGAGTCGATGGCCGAGCGCATCGCATAGATCCACTGCCCGTCGGGGGAGACGCACACGTTCGAGTACGCGCCGTCGTCGGCGGTCAGGCGCGTCACGTGGTCGCCGTTCGGATCGATGCGGAAGATCGGCGCGCGACCGTCGGAGTCGGCCGTCACGAGCAACGCCGATCCATCCGGCGTCCACACCGGATGCTCCGGCCAACGATCCCAGTCGTCGGTCAGCACGTGCACCGAACCGCTCGACATCCCGTCGTCGCTCAGGTCGACGATCCCCAGGCGCAGATCCTGCGGGGCACCGATGGTCGACCTCGTCGCTCTCACGAACGCCAGGCGCTTCCCGTCAGGCGACACTGCGGGCATCAGGTATTCGTGGTCGGAATCGGTCAACAGGTCGACGCGCCGCCCGGAAGCGGTGTCGATTGCGACGATCCCGAGGCGGGTCGATCCGCCGGGTTCGACGAGGTCCCACGACGCGTAGACGGTGGCACCATCGCCCGTGGTCGCCCACGAGACCTCGTCACCGCTGAGTGCCGTGCCGAGATGTCCGGTGAGGTCGCGGAGCTCGATCGTCTCGACACCGTCGCCGGGCGCCTCGCCGGCCATCAGGCGCGGCGTGTCGGGGCCGAGGTCGTGGTCCCAGGAGCGTATGGGATATGTCTCGTGCAGAATGGCGCTGACCTTGTTGTCCTTGCGTGCCGACCGACGCTTCTCGTCGTCCTCGGCGGTGACCGCGCCGGGCAGTGTGTCGGACTGGACGATGATCGTGCCACTGTCGCGAGCGACCACGACACCACCCACGCCACCCGGCCGTGTCGCCAGGATCGCGGCTTCGCCACCGCCGGCCGGCAGGCGCCACAGTGCCGGTGGTGCGTCGTCGTCGGTCACCGAAGGGTCCGGCCGCGCCGAGACGAACAGGAGCGAGCCGTCCGGCAGGAAGGCCGCGCCGTTCTCGCCCTTCGCGCTGCGGGTCAGCCGGCGCGCAGCACGCGCACCCGCTGGGTCGACCTCCCAGAGAGCCGTCACGAACCGCGTGCGCTTGTGGTCGAGCACGTTCATTCCGACGACCAACCGGGTGCCATCCGGCGACAGCACGAGGCCCCCGAGGCGGGGGAGCGCGATGAAGTCGTCGAGATCGTGGAATGGGGTCGATTCGGTCACGGCAACGTTGCTATCACGCCCGCGACAGCGGCTGTGCTAACGGCGGCCGCCGTCGACCAGGAACTGTTGAGCCGAGCACGCGGCCCCGTCGTCGGCCGCCAGGAAGAGGACCATCTGGGCGAACTCCTCGGGCATGATGCGACGCTTGATCGATTGCGCATCCATCGTTCGCTGCTCGCCCTCGGGCGTCCACCACTTGGCCAGCTGTCGTTCGGTCGGTACCCAGCCCGGCAGGACCGTGTTGACCCGAATGCCGTGCGGGCCGAAGGTGCGCGCCATCGTGCGGGTGATGCCCTCGACCGCCGACTTGGCGATCGCGTAACCGGGGAAGATGTCCTCCTTCATCATGTAGCTGCTCGACCCGATGTTGACGATCGACCCACTGCCCGCCTCGATCATCTGCGGCGCCAGTGCTTGGATGGCGAAGAAGTAGTGGCGCAGGTTGGTGTTGATCCGGTCGTCGAAGTACTCCGGTGTCACGGTGCGCCAATCGTGCCGGTCGTCGTTGGCCGCGTTGTTGACCAGGACCGTGACACCACCCATGTCGGTGATCGCCGCCGCGCATGCATCCTGCAGCGCGGCGATGTCGACCAGGTCCACCTCGTAGAACGTCGGTGCGTGCGCCGCGCCATCCTCGACGCAACGTCGGATCGTTGCCTTCGCGTACTCGACGTTCTTGTCGACGAACGCCACACGGCTGCCTTGACCGGCGAACTGCTGCACCATCGCGCTGCCGATCCCGTCGGCGCCACCGGTGATGAACACCGTCCTGTCTGCGAGCGACGGGTAGGTCGCGTACTTGCCGGTCATGATGCCTCCTGCGGGTTGGCTGCGTGGGGACCGAACCGGTAGAGCTCGGCCGGATTGTCGACGAGAATGCGATGGCGCACCGCGGGGTCCGCCATCCACTCGAAAGCCAACCGCCGGATGTCGTCGAGCGACGGCGGGTCGGGCTGTGCGGGATGGGGCCAGTTCGTCGCCCACAGCATCCGCTCAGGCGAATGCTTGACAGCGACCTGTACCAGCCGGGACACCGCTCGATACTCGTGGGTGTCGTCCTTCGCCGATTCATACGGCGCGGAGAGCTTCACCCAGCACCGTCCGGTGTCGAGCAGCCGCAGCAGGATCGCGAAGCGCTCGTCTTGGGGATCTACGGGTGGCATGTAGCGCCCGACGTGGTCGATGACCAGTGGCGTCGGCAGGGCGATAAGTTCGGCGAACCGGTCGATCAGCTCGCGGCCGTTCATCTGCAGTTGGATGTGCCAGCCGAAGCCGGCGATCCGTTCGGCGACCGGGCGCAGCATCCCCCATGGCACAGCTCCCCCGGCCAGCATGTGGAACCGCGCCCCGCGCGCCCCCAGGCCGGTCAGCCGTTCGAGCTCTTCTTCGGTCACCTGATCGTCGACGACGACGATTGCCCGGGCGTCGCCGAGCTCGGCTACAGCGTCGAGCGTGCAGGAGTTGTCGAACCCGTACGTGCTGGGTTGCACCACCACGACACGCTGGAGATCGAGGGATTCCTGCACCCGCCGATAGTCGTCGACCGTTGCATCGGGCGGCTGTATAAGCGCCGTGGGCGCGACCGTGTATCGACTGTCGTAGATGTGCATGTGCGTGTCGCATGTGCCGGCGGGGAACTGCAGTTGGCTCATCGGTGACGGGTGCTCCGGGTGTGCAGACGACGGGCGTCGTCCGGGTTGACAGTGCGCGGCGGTAGTTCGCCGGCGACGATGGCCTGAACCTGCTCGACCGAGCTCAGCGCCTGGGCGTCGGCATTCTCCGGGGTGAGCCCACCGAGATGCGGGGTGGCGACGACGCCGGGTCGCTCGGCCAACTCTGGCGACGGTCGTTGGTCGGCTGCCATGCCGACGTCCATCGCCAGCCCGCCGAGTTGGCCAGAGTCGAGCGCGGCGGCGACTGCCCGCTCGTCGAGAAGCTCGCCGCGCGACACGTTGATCAGGAAGGTCCCCGGTCGCATTGCCGCCAACGCAACTGCATCGATGAGGTTCGCCGTGTCGGGATTCGCCGGGGCGAGGGGCAGTACGAACTCGCTGCAGGCCAGCAGTTCGTGGAACGTGACCTGTGTGAACCCGTCGGTCGCCGAATCGACTACGGGATCGCAGACCACGACGTGCATCCCCATCCCGCGCAGCAGGCCGGCGAGGTTCGATCCGATCGCGCCGTAGCCGATGATGCCGGCCGTGCGGCCGCGCAACTGGCGACCGGGCCGCTGCGGAGGCTGGGCACCACTTCGATAGCCGATGGTGGATTCACTGACGTTGCGCGCCAGGTCGAGCATCAGGGCCAGCGCCAGTTCGGCCGTGGACGCAACGAAGCTCTTGTCGGCGTGGGCAACGAGAACACCTGCTGCGCTTGCGGCTGCCACATCGATGGTGCTGATGTCAACCGCACACCGCAAGAAGGCGAGCAGGTCGGGGAGTGCCGTGAAGAGCGCCGCGTCCCCGGGCGTTGAGCGGTGGGCGATGATCACGTCGCATCCCGCCGCGGCGTCGATCAACTCGGCTGTGTTGAGGTCGCGGTCGAGAGGATTGAAGGCGACGCCCGCCACTGCCTGCAGCTGGGGAAGTGCACGCCCGTAGTACGCCTCGAGATCCTCCGGGTTGTGGGTCAGGAACGCCGTCAGCACCCGGGCGACGCTAGTCGCACGTCATCCGCCTCGCCGCTAGTACCCGAGTCGTTCGACGCGATCCGGCCGGCGTTGCCAGTCCTTGTCGACCTTCACGAACAGCTCCAGATAAGCGCCCTCGGGCAGCTGGGCGCGAGCCAGCTTGCCGACCTCTTTCAGCACGGCACCGCCTTTGCCGATGACCATGCCCTTCTGGCTGTCGCGCTCGACGATGATCTCGACGCGAATCCGCGGCCATTCCCATTCCGTCACGCGGGTGGCGATGCTGTACGGCAGCTCGT
>JBDTYA010000250.1:0-3822 GCA_040005915.1 Ilumatobacteraceae bacterium | reverse complement strand
CCTGCTCGTCACGCGTTCGTAGCTCAATGGATAGAGCTTCTGACTTCGGATCAGAAGGTTGGGGGTTCGAGTCCCTCCGGGCGCACTGCCACAGGTCAAACACCGCGGAGATCGACACTGGTCGCTGACCTCTTTCTCTCGTCGGCGACGAGCGATAGTTTTCATCTCCCGGTGTCATCGATAGTGTTCAGGCCGTGGACATCGGACCTCCGGAGCTGATCCTGATTCTCCTGGTAGTGCTGGTGCTGTTCGGCGGGTCGCAGCTGCCCAAGCTGGCCAAGAACCTCGGCAAGGCGCAGCGCGAATTCAAAGCTGGATTGGAAGACATCCAAGAAATGGCGCATCGTGATCCTGCGCCCGCGCCCGACGATTCATCCGCTGGAATCGACTGAGCATCGCGTCGCTCACCGGCTCAACAGCCAGGTGGGATGCTGATCGATCGGTGCGGTTGTACCGGCGTCACGACTCGCATCGGCAGTTAGTCTGCGGCAGTGACTGGGTCGACTCTGTCCCTTGGCAAGGGCGTACGGCTTCGGCTGTGGCTCGGCGAGTTCGTCCTCGGTCCACGATTTGCGCGGCGGTTGGCGCTGTCGCATGCCATAGACGATTTCGGCGACGCGATGATCAACCTGGCATTGGTCGGGTCGCTGTTTTTGTCGATTTCGCTCGACGCGTCGCGCAGCCGGGTCACGCTCTACCTGATTCTGACAGCAGTTCCGTTGGTCCTGGTAGCACCCGTTATCGGAAGCGTTCTCGACCGGACACGATTCGGCTATCGACTGGCCATCTCGGGTTCGCAGATGCTGCGCGCGGTCGTGTCATTGGCGATGATCGGCTCGTTGTTGACCCTGGCATTGTTTCCGCTGACGTTCCTTGTTCTGGTCTCCCGAAAGGCCTACGCCCTCGCCAAGGCGGCGCTTCTGTCGCAGATCGCCGGTGACTCCGAGGCGCTTTTGAGGTCGGATGCCCATATAGCTCGTACCGGAACGATCGTCGGAGGAATCGGGACGGTGCTCGGCGGCCTATTGCTGGCGACGGATCACGTCGAGGTGATGCTGGTGATTGCGGCGTCGGCTTTCGCTGCCGCAGCGCTCGTCTCGCAGGGTCTTGCCAACCCCGCGCCAACGGTGCGCCTCCGTTCCATCCCGTCGCTTCGTGACGCGATCCCGACCCGCATCCGGACAGCAACCATTGCGGTCGCCGCCGTCAGAGCGGCGGGTGGTGCGCTGACCTACCTCTTGGCGTTCGCGATCAAGCGCGGCGGAGGAGACGACTGGATCTTCGCAGCTGGCCTGCTCGTCGCCGGACTCGGGGGGCTGTTGGCAAACCTGCTGGCGACGAAGATTCACCGCACGCTCGAACCCGAAACCGTCCTCGTCCTGGTTCTTCTGGTGCCCGGCGTGGTTTGTGCGTTGGGGGTCGTCACGATCGGCAATCTCGGGGTGCTTGCGATCGCGTTCTCGATCGGGCTCGGAAGCGCGGTCGGCACTCGCACGATCACCATTCTGAATGCGTCTGTGCCGCGGCTTGCGCGGGCCCGGTCGATTGCACGAAGCGAGTTCGTCTTTCAGCTCGCCTCGTTGATCGGCGCGATCTTGGCAGTGCAGTTCGCTCCCACTCCGAATGCAGGGTTTGCCGTGTCGAGTCTCGTGCTGGTCTCTGTCGGCTTCGCGTTCAGCTTCCACCAGCGACGCGCACTTCGCGAACACGCCTCGCGACTGCTGCTCGGTGACCAGGCGCCGGCCATCGACCGCCGCCTTCCCGACGCGTTGATCGCCGAGGCACAACGTCTCGCAACTCTTGGCGCGTATCGCATGGCGATCGTTGTCGCCGCCGCCGCCGTCGACATTCTCGTCGAGCGCGAGCCTCTGCTTGTCGACTCGGCGGAATTCACGGATTGGGCAGCCCTCGAAACGGAGCTGACCGACGTCAGATCCAGCGACGCCCAACCGGGCGAGGAGGTGATGGCTGCCGTTCTGGGCTGCGGGGACGCGTTGCTACGCGCCGCGTCGACGGATGTCCCGCCCCGATTCGAGGTCCGGCAACCGTTGCTCTGATCACGTCGTTGCATCGGCTCACCGCTGAGCCGCCACGCTCGGCGCGACCACCGGAAAGACCCCTTCGATCTGCAAGCCCTCGCCCGTGCCAGGTACACCGGCGATGGGCTGGCGAGCGACCTCTTCGCGGTTCGCCGTTCTGGGCGATGAGCAACACGATCGCGATCGTGGCAAGCGTGCCGATCACCGCGCCTATCCGGAATCGGTTTCCTCACTATCGGCCGATCTCACTTCTTCTTGCCCCCGAGGATGAGGGTGATCGTCGAACCTCGGGCGACCTCGCCGCTGGGCTCGACGCCGGTCACCGTGTCGCCGGGTTTTCCCTTCCCACGCTGTTCGACGACCTCGAGACCGAGACCTTTCAGCCGCGCAGTGGCGTCGTCCTTTTTCAGGCCGATCAGCACATCGGGATCGACGAACACCGTCGCAGGTGAAGCCGTGACGGTCACGACAGTCGGCGGGATCGTCGCCACGATCGTCGTCCTTTCGGGGCCGCCCGTTGCCCCTGCAGCCGAGGTTGTGGCCAGATCGGTGGCAGAGGCACCGAACGGACCGGGGTCTGGGGACGATGGCCACAACACCACCGCCGTGAGAACGATCACCGCGGCGATGATCGTCGAGCCGACGAGCCGGCGCCGCATCCGCTGTTGACGGACGAAGTCGCGATCGAGGATCGCGGGCGGAATGTCGTTCGGAATGGCGCCGGCCGGCATCACGGCCGTTGCCGGGCCATTGACATCCGGGCCGATCATCGTCTCGGCGAGCGCGTCCGTGGAGGTAGCAAATGCTTCGGTGGGCGCCAAGGCTCCGTCGATCGGTGGAGCGACGGAGCCAGGCCCGACAGGAGACGGCATGAGCTGCCGTTGGAGCTCGCGTGCTTCGCTGGCGAAGATCGCCGCGGTTGCGGGACGATCGGCAGGGTCCTTGGAGAGCGAGCGGCTGATCAACGATCGCACACCCTCCGGAATGGCTTCGGTCAGGTCGGGCGGGGATTGGTGGACATGGGCCATGGCGAGCGCCAGCGGATTCTCGCCGGTGAAGGGCGGCTTGCCACTGAGCAGTTCATAGCCGACGACTCCGAGCGAATAGATGTCGCTCGACGGTGTCGCCGCGGCCCCGACCGCCTGCTCCGGTGACATGTACCGAGCCGTGCCGATCACCTGACCGACTGCGGTCGTCGACGTCGAGTCGACCGCCCTGGCGATGCCGAAGTCGGTCACCTTGACGGTGCCTTCGGCACCGATCAGAAGATTTCCGGGCTTCACGTCGCGATGTACCACCCCGATCGCATGTGCCGCACTCAATGCCTCAGCGGTCTGGGCAAGGTAGGACAAGGCCACGACAACGGGTACGCAGCCATCGCGTGCCAGGACGGCCGACATCGGTTCACCGTGTACGACCTCCATCACGAGGTACGCGTGAGATCCGTCTTCTCCATAGTCGTGTACGTGGGCGATCCCCGGATGGGACAACGCCGCAGTGTGGCGCGCCTCGTCCCGGAACCTCCCGACGAGGGCGGATGCATTGTCCGTGCGCAGCACTTTCACGGCCACGACTCGTCCGAGCACAGTGTCGGTTGCCGCCCACACTTCGCCCATCCCGCCGACGGCGATGAGCTCGGAGAGCACATACCGTCCGCCGAGTTCGGACCCTGGTTGGTGCATCACGTTCAGCCACCGCCTACCTGGTCGTCCGCTCCACCGACCATAACCGACGGGCGCTCTACAGCGATGGTCGATTCAGGAGCACGAATCAGGGCGTGCCG
>JBDTYA010000249.1:0-15235 GCA_040005915.1 Ilumatobacteraceae bacterium | reverse complement strand
GCCGGAAGGCGCCCGGTGAGCACAAACGGAGTGCCGTCGCCGCGCAGTGCCTGGAAGCCGAGCAGAGGCACCGACGACGCGTCGACCCGGACCTGGCTCCCGGAATACAGGATCAGCGATGTGACGTTGGCGTCACCCTCGAGATCGGCTTGGAGCTCGGGCGGAATCGCGTCGCCGCCGTTGTCGCCCAGTGAGGCGTCGAAGTTCGCGCCGTAGCGGAACGGCTCGTGGACCAACCGATCGAGGCTGACACCGAATGTGATCGCGCCGACGAGCGCAGCGATCGTCAGGGTGAGCCCGACGAGCGATGCCTTGGCCGCTCCTCGCTCGCCCTGGGCACGCATGAAGGCAAATCGCATACCGACCGCAGCCGTCGGACTGCCGACGCGCGTGGCGATTGCATCCAGCGTTGGAGAGGGCCGTACGGTTCGCCTGGCCCAATGCGCCAGGGCCAGCGACGACAGCGTCCACAGCAGCAGGGCGAGGATCAGGATGGCGCCCGCTGCTAGCAGCACTCCCCACTGCACGAACACGCCGGGGTGAGGTTCGACGGTGCGGACGAAACCGGTCGGGAAGCGACCCGACACCAAGACGGCGAGGCCCACGCCGAGCAGGGTCCCGACGGTTGTCGGGAGGGCGGCGCGGATCATCGATTCTGTGAGCACCTGGCGGTCGGTGAAGCCGATCGCCGACAGTGGTTGCACCTCGGATGCAGCCAAGCGCACGTGGCGTGTGACGACCTGTCCGAGCACGGCGGCGGCCGCCAGGCTTGCCACGAGAGCGAGCAACCACAGGCCGCGGCCCTGGGTGTTGACCCCCCGACGGATCTCCGGGCTGATGAGGTTGCTGCGGTCGAGGCTCAGCGCGGCGCCGTCGGGCAGCGTGTCGAGCTGCGTGCGGAATTGATCGAGGTCGACTCCGTCGCGGAAGCGAACGGAGATAGCGCTCTGGGACACCCCGATGCCCGGTGTATCGAGCAACTTGGGTGAGAACATCACGGTTGGTTGGCCATCTTGAAGCGAGGCGGGACCCGAGATCACGCCGACGTATGTCGCCGTCTCGGTCGGGCCGGCCGGCGCCGCTGTTCCGAACTCGTTCGCGTCGCCCTGCTGCTGCGTGTAGGTGACCAGTTGCACGGTGTCGCCGAAAGCAAGCCCGCTGCTCGCCGCGAACTTGGCCGAACCGACGAACTCGTTGCTGGTGGCCGGGTTCGGCAGTCGTCCAGCGACGAGTCGTTCGCCAAATCCGCCCGGCGTGCCGGCGAACACCAACGTGTCGAGGCCCTTGGTCGGGTCGTCCGGGTTCACCAGTCCTCCGAAGACGAACGTGTAACTCTCCGCCGACTCGGCGCCCGGCAAGGCGAGCACCTCGGCGATGCGGAGCGGGCCGCCATGATCCTGGGTGACGATGCCATCGAAGCCGCCGCCGACTGCAGCCACGTAACGCTCCGGCGCGCTGACCGTTCGTTGCGCGCCGGCCGCAACGGCGATGATCACACCGCAGACGATGGCGATGATCAATGTCAACCCGACGGTCGCCGCCCAATTGGCTCGCAGCGTGCTGCGGAGGCGATAGATCACCGCCTTCATCGAAGGACGTCACGACCCGTCAGGTCGAGGATCATTCCCTCCCGCGCTGCTTCGACGATCGGTCCATCGCAGTCCTGCCAGGCGCGTTCGATCTCGGCGACCTGATCGTCGGTCCTGTTGGGATCGTGATGGAACAGGAGCACCCTCGGCACACGGCAATGCCTGCCGAGTCCGACGGCATAGTCGGCAGCCGAATGACCGAACGCTGCCAGCCGCGGCAGCTCGCCGGCGGAGTACTGGGCATCGTGGATCAAAGCATCGGCGCCCGTGCACAACGCGGCCGCCGCCTCGTGATACGGCCCGAGCCCATCCGGGCCCGGGCCCAGTGCGCCATACGGACCGTGGTCGGAGAGGTATGCGATGGTGCCCTCGCCATCGGAGATCCGGAAGCCGAAGGTCCGACCACCCTTGTGGGGAATCTCGCGAGCCAGGACATGAAACCCCTCGATCTCGTGCTCACCCTCCTCCAACGACTCGAACGACCACGCGCCCCTCAGGCCGAGTGGGCCGATCGGGAACGAAGGCGGCGACATGAAGCGCGAGACGAGGTCGATGGCCGCGGCCCCTTGCGCCGGCAGCAGCACTCTCGTGCGAGCGGATGGGTGATCGCCGCCCGCGAAGAAGGGCAGGCCGTGCGTGTGGTCCCAGTGCAGGTGGCCGAGGAGGATCGTGCCGTCGAACGGCTCACCGTCGAGCAGAGCGGTGACCGACCGCAGTCCGGTGCCGGCGTCGAGCACGAGACTGGGCCGTCGGTCGTCGCCCCGACAGATGGCCACGCACGACGTGTTGCCGCCGACGTCACTGAACTCGGCCCCGGGCGCCGGTGTCGATCCACGGACACCGCACAGCACCACCCGCACTAGTCGTCACTCTTCTCCCGGCGGTGACCGCCGGCGAGCTCGGTGAGGCGCTGACGGTCGATGCCGGCGACCGGCACGGCGGCCACCTTGCAATCCGTGACAGCGCGAAGCGTTGCGGTGCGCGCCCCACCCTCGAGTGTGCCGCGCTCGCCCAGCACCGCGCCCGGGCCGATCTCGGCGATCGCCTCACCATCGACTTCCACCGCCAGCACACCGTTGAGCAACAGGAACAATTCGCCCGAGTCGCCGGAGCCTTGCTCGACCAACGTCTTGCCGAGCTTGACCCGCCGGATGTCGGGCTTGGCGCTGCCGCGCATGATCATGCCCTGCAGCTCCCGCTCGAGCAACGTCTCGACTTCGGTGACGACGGCAGGCGAATCCTCGTCCCCCCAGGGCGTGTGCTTGCCGAACGACTCGCTCATCCAGTTCTTGTAGTCGGCAAGGCTGCTCTTGCCGACGAGATCGCCACCGTCGTCGAACACCCAGTGACGCGGGAATCCCGACGCGCCGACCATCTTCCCTTCGCTCCTGCCGTCGGCCCAGATCGTCAGCTCGAGGGTGGTCCACACGATGGGTGCGCGGTACTGGATGAACGGAGGGCGCGACACGGCGCGGGGCATCGGCGCGCCGGTTCGGCCGCCGACGGTCTGCGTGAAGCGCACGTGGCTCGACGTCACCTCGGGCTCTCCGCGCCGATCGTCGAGCTTGATCGCCGGGATGGTGATGGAACCGACGCCGAGATCGACAGTCGTCGCCCCGATCATCCCCGTACCGCAGTATCCGTGGCCTGTGATGTGCCCAGTATCGTCGACATCGATGTAGGCGCGGAGCTGGTTGGCGAATCGGAATCGGTCGTTCGCCCGTAGCTCCTCGAGCGCCGCGGGCACATCCGATCCGAGGGCGTCCGGGGGCGGCGGGTCGTCGTGAGCCATCTTCATCCTGGTGGCCATCTTGCCCATGCCCTCCATGAGGTCGGACGGGATCCATGACACCGTGTTGATACTGCGTTCGATCCGCATGATCGTCTCCTCGTCCTCACGTGGTTCGTGCGATCATCGTCCGCTCCGCAAGACCCGTTCTCCAGGGCATTGCCCGGCATCCGATGGTGTGGCTGGCACCACCACACGACACTGGTCCGCGCCCTCGCCGCCGGGCCGTCGAACAGGCTCTAATGTCGGCATGGGCGTCATCACGGTCTTCCTGGCCGACGACAGTGTCTTCATCCGTGAGGGTGTCGCAGCGATGCTCAAACGTCAGCCCGACCTCGAGATCGTCGGTGTAGCCGAGGACCACGACGGCTTGGTCGAAGGTGCAGACAAGCTCGAACCCAACGTCGTCGTCAGCGACATCCGCATGCCACCCAACTTCCATCGTGAAGGGATCGAGGCCTGCAAGCTGATACGCAAGCGCCACCCGGGCACGGGCATCGTCATCCTCAGTCAGTACGACGATCCCGACTATGCGATCGCGCTGTTGTCGGAAGGTGCTGCGGGTTACGCCTACCTGCTGAAGGATCGCATCGCCGAGGGCGATCAGTTGGCCCGTGCCATCCGCGAGGTGGCCTCCGGTGGATCGATGATCGATCCCGCCATCGTCAGCGCCATGCTCAGCCCAGTGCGCCGCACCGGTGGCCTCGATGCCGAGGACGACCTCCTGTTGGAGATGATCGCTGAGGGCAAGCCGATCAAGGCCATAGCGGTCTCGACCCACACCTCTCCGGCGGCGGTCGAAGCACGGGTCGAGGGGCTCTTCCTGCGGCTCGCGGAAGGCGTGTCGGCGGGCGCCGCGGGATCGCTCGACCGTCTCAAGCGGCTGCACTCGGCGATCGTTTCGCGAGAGGAACAGGGCGAGTCACTGTCGCGCATGTTGCCGACGGGCGTTGCCGAACGCATCCGGCTGCGCGGCGCGCATGCCGGCGAGAGCGAACAGCTCGACGTGACGGTCGTGATGAGCGACATCCGCGGATACTCGACGATCAGCGAGCACGCCGATCCGTCGCAACTCGCTCAGCAACTCAATCGCCATCGGGCCGAGATGAATCGTGCAATCCTTTCCGCTGGAGGCACGGTGATGCAATACGTCGGTGACGCGGTGATGGCAGTGTTCGGCGCACCCGAACCGTCGACCGATCATGCAGATCGCGCCCTGACCGCAGCACATGCGATGCACGCCGCGCAACAGGATGTCAACCACGAGTGGATCGAAGTCGGGCTCCCCCCGTTCCCGATCGGGATCGGCCTGTCGACAGGCAACGTCGCTGCCGCACTTCTCGGCTCCGACGAGCGGCTCGAGTACACGGTCGTGGGTGACGCGGTCAACCTCTGCCAGCGGCTGCAACAATTTGCCGCAGACGGCGAGATCGTCGTCAGTGACATCACGTGGGACCATCTCTCCGTGAAGCCGGAAGCCGAGGATCTCGGCACTCATCTCGTCAAAGGACGGTCGACACCGGTACGACCGCGCAAGATCGCTTCAGTCAACCAGGAGGTGGCATGACCATCGAAGACACCGTGCTAGAGCCCTTGCCCGTTGCTCGCGACCTCGTCGTCGACGCACGGCAGGTGTTCCGAACGTTCGAGCGTGACACCGCACCGGTGCGCGCATTGCGTGGTGCCGATCTCGACATCGGTCACGGCGAGTTCGTCGCCGTCATGGGCCCGTCAGGCTGTGGCAAGACCACCCTGCTCAACATCGTCGCCGGCCTCGACACAGCCGATGAGGGCGAGGTGTCCATCGCCGGTGAATCGCTGATCGGCAAGTCGGAGAGCGAGCTGGCGATGATGCGTCGCCGGCGCATCGGCATCGTCTTCCAGTTCTTCAACCTGCTCGAAGGAATGACTGCCCTCGAGAACGTGTTGATGCCGGCCCTGATCGCGGGCAAGCGCCGCAAGGCCGCCGAGACGCGGGGGCGAGATCTCCTCGACCTGCTCGGCATCGGCGACAAGGCACGGCAATCGCCGGCCGAGCTCTCCGGTGGGCAGCGCCAACGCCTGGCCATCGCACGCGCGCTCGCCAACGAGCCGACGTTGCTGCTCGCCGACGAACCGACCGGCGCGCTCGACTCGGCCGGCGGTGAAGAGGTGTTGGAACTGTTCGCGCGACTGCACGGCGGCGGACAGACGATCCTGCTCGTCACCCACGACCAGCCGGTCGCGGACGCGGCACAACGAATCGTGCGCATGCGCGATGGCCGGGTCGTCGACGACGGCCGCGGATCGACCGCGGTCTGACCGGAATGGCACCTGGTGGCGACGTCGGCGCGGGCACCGCGACGACGCTGCGCGCCGCCGGCCACGTAACGAACATGGACCTGATCACTGCGCCGGGCTCGCCGTCGGATTTTGCGGATCCGGCGTCGCCGTCGAGTTTTCCCGCGGTCATGGTGAACGGGCTTGCCGTCATCGCCGCAGGCGCCGCGCTGGCAGTCGGTGGCAAGGACTCCTCGAGCGTTCTCGTGGTCCTGTCGTGTCTTGCGGTGACATGGGCTATTGCCGGCGTCGTCGTCACGACGCGCCACAGGTGCCCGGCCGCATCCATCGTCGGCGTCATCGCTCTCTCGACTGCGCTCGGCACGCTGGCGTGGAGCCTCGACACGCATCGCAGCATCACCGGTGGTGCAGATCTGGTTGCCGATCTGGGTCAGAACCTTGCGCTCACCGCCGGGGCGGCGCTGATCTTCAACCTCTTGCTCACCCTGCCGGACGGTCGGCCGGCGCGCAGCACGCATCGTCGGATGGTGTGGGTCGCGTACGGGCTGGCCGTTGTGGCTGCATTGGTGATGCTGTCGAGCCGAGGCGAGCGAATGTGGTGGCCCGTCGTCGTCCTGTGGGGTGCGACCCTGCTCGCCGTACCGGCGGCATATCACAACTATCGCGGCACCGCCGTCGCCAACCAACGTCGCATGCAGTGGGTCGGCTGGGGCGTCGTCGTCGCTGCCGAGATCGCCCTGGTGTGCACGGCGCTCACGGTGGTGGCCGACTGGCCGCATCATGGCGTCGAGATAGCGCTCGCCGCGTCCGGTCTGGTCCCCCTGGCGATCGCCGCCGGCACGATACAACGGCTGCAGGCCAAGGTTGCCCGGCTGTTGACCCACACCGTGTCGCTCACCGGACTCACCGCATTGATCGTCGTCGCCTATCTGCTCGCGCTCGCAGCATTCGGTCGTAGGCCCGATGGCGGCGAGCGGTCACTGTTGCTGCTCTCGATGGTCGCTGCGGGCGGAGCTGCCATCGCCTACCAACCGGCGCAGGCCTGGCTGTTGGAGCGGGCCAACCGGCTCGTCTATGGCGAACGCTTCTCGCCCGACGAGGCGTTGCGCACCTGGGGTTCGCGCCTGACCCGCGCAATCCCGCTCGACGAACTGCTCCTTCAACTGGTCGAGACCCTACGCAAGTCGATGCAACTGCGCAGCGCACAGATCTGGACCGGTGCCGATGGTCACTACGAGATCGCGGCAATGGTTCCGCATCGCAAACTCGACGCGTATCTGGTCGGCGCCAAAGAACGGGCGGTTGTCAGCCGTGCCGGTGTATCCGGCGGCACGTGGCTCGACATCTGGCTGCCGGGTCTCGTCACGACAGCCCAATCGGCGTCGACGCGCGTCGCACCGATCGCACATGCCGGCGCGTTGCTCGGAATGATCGTGTGCGAGCGCGCGCCCGAGGGCGCGTCGTTCACCGAGGACGATGATCGGGTGCTCACCGAGCTGGCCCGCCAGGTTGCGCTCGCTCTGCACAACGTGCAACTCGACACCGCCCTTCAGGCCTCGCTCGACGAGTTGCGGCACACCAACAACGAACTGCGCGCATCGAGATCTCGCATCGTGGCCGCAGGCGACAGTGAACGACGAAAGCTCGAGCGCAACCTGCACGATGGTGCGCAGCAGCACCTCGTGGCTCTTGCGGTGAAGCTGCGCCTCGCGCGGGATGCCGTCGTCGATGATCCCGCCGACGCCGAGGCGATGATCGACGAGATCCGCACCGACCTACAGGGCGCGATCGTCGAACTGCGGTCTCTTGCGCATGGGATCTTCCCGCCCCTGCTGATGTCGGGCGGACTGGGTGAGGCGCTCCCCGCTGCGGCCGGTCGCGCCGCCTTGCCCACATCGACCGACATCAACATCGGGCGTCACGATCAAGAGCTGGAAGCCGCCGTGTACTTCTGTTGCATGGAAGCGCTGCAGAACGCCGGCAAGCATGCCGGGGCCGACGCGACTGCCATGGTGCGAGTTTCGGAGGACGAGTCGGCGGTGCATTGGGAAGTGGCCGACGACGGGCCCGGTTTCGACGTGGCCTCGGCCGCCGGTTCGGGGCACGGCTTCATCAATATGCGTGACCGCATGGGAGCGTTCGGCGGGAGCGTCGAGGTCATCGCCGCTGTCGGCGCGGGTACCACGATCCGCGGACATGTGCCGCTCCGCTGACGAGGTGCGTTGTTGGTGGGAGCAGGTCAGTTGACGTCGAGCGGCCAGGCGGGATCGCCGCCGGCTTCCCACAGCAGGCGAATGGCGCGTGGTGACAGTTCGTCCTTGTTGAGGTATGCAGCCGCCCCGCACGTACGCGCCGCGGGGGGCATGTCGTCGGGCGAATACGTGGAGACCAGGAAGACCACGGTTTGGGGGTGCGCCGCGGTGATCAACCGAGTTGCCTCCAGCCCGTCCATAGCGCCCATGTTGATGTCCATCAACACCAATGCCGGGCTCAACTCGTCGACAAGCTCGACCGCCTGCTCACCGGAGGTTGCTTCGGCGAGCCACTCGAACCCGGGGACTCGGGTGATCACCGCCTTTGCGGCAACGCGGAACGGCGCCTGGTCGTCGACGACGAGCACCCGCACGGGTCCCGCGCCGGCTTCGGCAGAATCTCTCACTCGTTCCATCATGACCTCCATGGCCATGTCATGATCGCTCCCTCAGCGGTGTCCTGGAAACCGTGCTGCTACGTCAGCGGTGGTGTGGTCAGCATCACCTTCGGTCATGTACATCAGGACGGCAGTGACGCGCCGATTGACGTCGCGCTCCTCCGTCAGGAGCAGTTTGGAGAAGATCGAGTTGGTGTGCTTCTCGACGGCGCGCTCCGAGAGGATCAACGATGCCGCGATCGCCGCATTCGACTTCCCCTGGGCCATCTCGCCCAGTATCTCACGCTCCCGTTTGGTGAGCTGCTCGAGCGGCGATCGGGATCGGCGAATGGAGCCGCCGACGATCTGTTCGACGACCTTCGGGTCGATCACGGCGCCGCCGGCGTGGACCTGCCGAATGGCCGCCACCAGATCGTCGACGTCGGCGACGCGATCCTTGAGGAGGTACGCCCTACGGTGCGAACCCTCGGCCAGCAATGCCATTGCGTACGCAGGCGAGGCGTATTGGCTGAGCACGACCACGCCGGTGTCAGGATGAGACGTGCGCAATGCAGTAGCGATACGGATCCCCTCGTCGGTGCCCGTCGGTGGCATGCGGATATCGGTCACCACGATGTCGGGATTCGTGTCGTCGACCAGTGCGCGCAGGTCGTCGTAGGTGCCGCATGATCCAACGAGCTCGAAGTCGGGAACAGATGCGATCAGTCGCTCCAGCCCATCGCGCAACAGGGCGTTGTCCTCGGCGACGACGATGCGGATCGACATCGCGCCAGCCTACGCGGCAGAGCAGTGATCGAAGGAGGACAGCCACGTGTCAACCAGCCTCGATGCGGTGATCGTCGGTGCGGGTCCCAACGGGCTCGCGGCCGCAGTCACGTTGGCAGCGGCGGGTCACTCGGTACATGTGATCGAGGCGTCCCCCACGATCGGCGGTGGTGCGCGCACTGCGGAATTGACCCTGCCGGGGTTCCACCACGACGTGTGTTCGGCCATCCATCCGCTCGCAGCGGGATCCCCGTTGATGACCGCGCTCCCACTCGAGCAGTACGGGTTGCGCTGGATCTACCCCGATGCGATGCTGGTCCATCCCCTGCCGGGCGGGCGAGCGGGAGTCGTCTGGCGCGACCTCGAACGCACCGCAACCGGTATGGGCGCGGATGCCGAAGGCTGGCGGGACCACATCGGCGGTGTCGCACGTCGATGGGATCGGCTCGCGCCGATGTTGCTGGCGCCGCTGTTGCGCGTGCCCTCGCATCCCCTGACCCTCACTAGGTTCGGGCTGCCCGCGCTGGCTCCGGCCACGTTGTTGGAGAACAGATGGTTCGAGACCGATGAGGCACGAGCCCTTTTCGCAGGATGTGCGGCACACGCGTTTCTCCCGCTGAACAAGCCGCTCACCGCCAGCTTCGGGCTGGTGCTCCTGGCGTCGGCACACGCGGTCGGCTGGCCACTTGCGCAGGGTGGTTCGCAGTCGATCATCTCCGCCATGGCCGCCCATCTCGAGTCCCTCGGCGGCACGATCGAGACGGGTCGCCGGGTCCGTTCACTCGACGACCTTCCGGCATCGCGCGTGGTGATGCTCGACGTCGCTCCACGCGACCTTGCATCGATCGCCGGTAAACGGTTACCGCCGCGCGAGCGTCGACGCCTGCAGCGGTTCCGGCATGGCCCGGCCGCGTTCAAGGTCGACTATGCGCTCGACGGCCCGGTTCCGTGGCTCAACGAGTCGGCGCGACGGGCCGGCACGGTCCACGTTGTCGGCACTGCCGATGAGGTGTTGGCGTCGGAGCGCGAAGTCGCTGCGGGCCGTCATCCTGATCGCCCTTTCGTGCTCGTCGCCCAGCAATCGTTGTTCGACGACAGTCGCGCACCCGCCGGCAAGCACACCTTGTGGGCGTACTGCCATGTGCCCAACGGATCCGATGTCGACATGACCGCGGCGATCGAGCGACAGATCGAACGGTTCGCGCCGGGTTTCGGCGACCTCGTTCTCGCCCGGCACGTCGCAGGCCCGGCGTGGCTCGAGAAATACAACCCGAACTACGTCGGCGGCGACATAGCCGGCGGTTGGAACGGCGGGCTGCACGCGGTCCTGCGACCGTCGCTGTCGCTGCGCCCCTACAGCACCGGCGACCCGACTCTATGGCTCTGCTCGGCGTCGACCCCGCCAGGCGCAGGAGTCCACGGGATGTGCGGCTTCCATGCCGCGACTGCAGTTCTCCGCGGCCCCCTGAAGTAACGCCGGTCGCCTGACTAGTCGGTCCGCAAGCCATGCGCCGTTCGGCGTCGAGCAGCCCACCATGCGGGCACCGAGGCGACCAGGGTGGCAAGGAGTAGGGCTGCGGGAACGATCAACGCCGTCACGACCCCTGGCAAGCGAGCGCCGTAGGGAACACCGAGCCGTCGTTGAATCGCGTCCCAACTCAGCCGGCCCAGCCCGAGGCCGAGCGGGATCCCGACAGCGAGCGCGAGGACGACGAACGAGGCGGCCTGGAACAGGATGACCTTCGTGACCTGTGCGCGGGTGAAGCCGAGCACTTTCAACACGGCGAGTTCACGACGACGGACCCGACCAGACCCCCCGATGGCCTGCACCATCGTGGCGAGGGCGAGAACTACGATCAGCACACCGACGATCACGGGCAGCGACCGGATGCGCATCAGTTGATAGAGCGCGGCGGGCCTATACGGCCGAGCGACCGGTTGTACCTGGCCTGTCAGGTCGGCGAAGGCAGCGATGGCGGAGTCGGTCCGCCCCGGCGCAAATCGCAGCAGTGCGAGATTCGGCTGCACCCCGGGATCGACGGCTTGGAGAGCGGCGAGCGTCATCACGCCGCCTTCACCAAGGCCTGATTCGGAGCGCGTTCCGATCTCGGGTATGACGGCTGTGCCTGTGATGATGAAGTCGGTCGGCCCGGAACCACCGTCGACCACGACCGTGTCACCGATCTTCATGCCGAGTGCACCGAGGGTCCGGCGTCCGACGGCTATCTGGTTCGTTCCGGTCGGAGCTTCGCCGTCGACGATGACGAACGGGACGCCGTGATCAGCCTCGACCGCGACGATCGCGAGGTTGTTCCCGCCGACATCGATCGACACCTCGGTTGCCTTCGCGGCACTGGCGATGCCGGGAGTCTTTTGCACCATGTCGAACAAGTCGCCCGGGTCCTGTTCGAACGGGTTGCCTGCCTTCGCGTCGAACGTCCAGCCGAAATGAGCGGGATCGTCGGTGACGTGGCGCAGGCTGGTCAGCAGTACCGCTCCGACGCCGACAACTGCAATGGCCATCGTCAGAGCGAGGACGGTGGCGCGGGTCGACAGCCGCGAAGCCCGTGCCCCGAACGCGAGCGAGAGTGCAGTCGCCGGGACTGGGCCGAGCCGGCCGTTGCTGAGGCCCGGAACGTGGGTGGCGCGTTGCCCGGTCCGAGCGGTCCTGTTCGGCCGGGCGGCTCTGGCAGCGGCAATCGCGGCGGTCGCGATGACGATCATCACGACCACGAGGGCACCAGCGGCGAGCAGTGCCACGTTGACTTCCCGGCCCGGGTGCGGCTCGACTTGTCGAGCCAGGCCCACCGGTGTCAGCTGTGACCAGGCAACGGCTCCCAGCACCGACAGCAGAGCGCTGACGACTCCCAAACCGAGGCCGCGAAGCATGCCGATGTGCACCAACTGCCATCGAGTCATGCCAAGCGCTGCGAGCGTCGGGGTCTCGACGGAGTCGGCACGAAGGTGTCGCACGAGCAACTGCCCGACAGTCGTGAACGCCGCCAGCAACGACACCACGGCCACGAGCAGCAGACCGAACGCTTGTAACCGCACGGTGCGGCCGGTCGCGACCTGGTTCTGCGTGGCGTCGACGTCGAGCAGCTGCAGCGTGTTGCCGCCCGGCATCCGGCGCACGGCTTCTTTGAACGCGGCGGCGTCGCTGCTGCCATGGCGCAGTTCGACTGACACGAAGACATCGGTGAAGAACGCCGTGTCCTTTCCGTGCTGGTCGTAGAACGTCTGAGGAAGCGAGAGTGTGGACTCGCTTCCGAGGGAGGATTCCGAGTTCGGGTCCGAAGCGTCGACATCGTCCGGCTGGCGAATGATGCCGGTGATGTGCACCGTCGGGTGAGGGCCCTGTGGTCCGCCGCTGGGATCCTGCGCCTCCCACTGCGACGGCGTGTAGAAGGCGAGATCCACCGTGTCGCCAACCGACAGGTGCTTCTGCCGGGCGGCGGCTCCATCGATGACAGCCGCAAGTGGATCCTCCGCAAGGATCGTTCCGGCGGCCAGCTGTGAGCCAAGGATCTGATCGCTGGTGACGGTTACTTCGATGTCGCCGTCCGCGACGATGAACCGAGTGACCGAGGCTCGTTCGACCATCGGCAACGATGTGATCGCGGCGAGGTCGATGGACCCGAGGTCGAGGATGTGCATGTCGACGCGACCGTCGAGGGCGGCGAGCAGCCGTCGCGGAGCCGTCGCAGTTCGCCTGGCACCGATGGCCGCCGCGATCGTGACGCTGCCGACAAGGCCGATCAGCAAGACGAGCACGACGGTCGCAGCGCTGCGAGCTCCGGCCTCGCGCCGGGCCCGGAGCCAGATCGCCACCATAGCGGGCATCATCGTTCGCGCCGGTCGAACTCACAATGGCACTAACACCCGCCCGTCCGGTGTGTCACCACGACCCTTCGCCGCCTCTCAGAGGATGCGATCAGCGCCGCAATGTCGACCGCTGTCACTCGGACGGGCCTGTGCGGCCCATCCACGTGACAGCGCCGTCATCCGCGAACGATGAACAGCAGCGGCGGGGTCAGCGGGCCCGAGTGGGGTTGAGTCCTGACGTCTGTGGGTATCACGGTTGCACGAGCTCACACGGAGGTAGGAACGATGAGTGATGACGTAGCCGATCACGCTGGCGCGGTACACAGACGCGACGCGGGTCTGATCATTCGGTGGATTCTCATCGCAGCGATCGTGGTGATCCTGGTCGTCGTAGCGATGGATAATCGTGACAACGTACGAATCGGATACGCGGTCGGCGATGCCGAGGCACCGATCTGGATCGTGATGATCGCCGCCGCAGTCGGCGGCATCGTGATCGGGTGGCTCGTGCGCCACCGACCTCGCCACCGCGTCTGATCCACAGGTCCCCGCGGCGGTGGCGGTGGTACGTTCTCGCATGTTGCGCGATCCGACCGATGCCCGGCCCATCTGGGCAGACGTCGATCTCGGTGCCATCTCGCACAACATTGCCCTGATCCGCGAACGGGCCGGCCGCCCCGTGAAGATGATGGTGCCGGTGAAGGCGAATGCCTATGGGCACGGCGCTGCCGTCGTCGGCAAGCACCTCGAGTCGTTGGGCGTCGACGGCGTGGCAACAGCCAACGTCGCCGATGCTGTCGCGATCCGCGCTGCGTGTTCTGGGTTGCGCATCCTGCTCTACGGTGCACAGCTGCCGTCCGGCAACGCATACGTGTTGCAGCACGACCTGACGCCCACGGTCTACTCGCTCGACTCGCTGCAAGCCGTCAGCGGTCTGGCAGCAGACTCGGGCCGCGTCGTCAATGTGCACATCAAGGCCGACGCCGGAATGGGACGCATCGGCGTGAGGCTCGACGAGACGGTCGCGTTCGCCCGTGAGGTGATGCGCGCGCCGGGCGTGCGTCTCGAAGGCATCTACACACACCTCCCGTTCTCGAACTCCGCTGGCGAGCAATGGTCGCGGCGCCGCCTGACAGCGTTCACAGAGGTGGTCAGGTCGATCGAGAGCGAGCACCGGGTGTCGATCGATTTCGTGCAGGCAGCAGCGAGCTCGGTGTTCTTACAGGGGCTCGCGGACACACTCAACACGATCGCTCCCGGTCACATGACGTTCGGGCTCAACCCGATCGTCGGGGGACGGGCGGAGGACACCGGGTACCGGAAGGCCCTCACCGCTGTTCGCGGGGCGCTGATCCACGTCGGTCGGCGTTACAAGGGCGACGACCTTGCCGGCACTGGCCCGGCCGGACTTGCCGCGGACGCGACCGTTGGGGTGATCCTGCTCGGCATCGACAACGGCTACACGCCGGGTCGGGCCGACGGTCGTGCCTACATGCTGTGCCGCGGCCAACGGTGCGCTGTGCTGTCGGTCTCGGCCGAGTACACGGTCATCGACATCACCGGTGTCACCGGAGCTGTCGTCGGCGATCCGATCACAGTGATCGGGGCCGATGGTGGTGAATCGATCTCCGTCGAGACGGTCGCGACCCAACTCGGCGCGCCGAGCGCTGCCTACTGGATGATGGGGCTGAAGAACGTGCCGTACCGGTACACCGACAGCAGCTGAGAACTACCTCGCCGCCGCCATCGTGCTGTCGGTGATGGCTGCCGCAGCATCGTCTCGGAACCTGATGGCCCGCATGCCATAGGCGCCGGCCACGATCGCCGACACACCGCCGATGAGGACCCCGCTGCGAGCGCCGAAGTGCTGTGAGGCATAGCCGAGGATGGGCCCACCGATGGGGGTGCTGCCCAGGAACACCATCGCTTGCAGCGCCAGCACTCTGCCCCGCATCGATGGGTCGGATCGCAGCTGCACGATCGCCGTCGACGTGGTCATGAAGGCGATGCTGGTGAAGCCGACCAGGATTCCGATGGGGTAGGTGAATGCCACGTTGGGTGTGACCGCGAGCAACAACATCGAGGCACCGAACGCGTACGAGGCCCACACGATGTGGCGGACGTTGACCGAAGACCGCCGGGCGGACATCAAGGCGCCGACGAGCGAACCGACGCTGATGACGCTGTAGATCAGGGTGAACGTGGTGTCGTTGCCGTGCAACGTGCGCTTGATGAGCAGCGGCATGACTGTCTGAAAGTTGAAGGCGAAGGTACCGACGATGGCCATCATCACCAGCGGGACGAACAGTTCCGGCATCGTGCGCACATATCGCAGTC